>JAKVBD010000099.1 GCA_022446985.1 Lentisphaerales bacterium | reverse complement strand
CGGAGAAATTGTGCCTTTTCTTCAGCGGAATCCCCCTTGAGTACTGCCATCGCCACTTCGCGGCTGCAATTAGTGTCATGCACTTGAAAAACTTTTTTCTGGGCGCCTTCATCAAGCAGTATTTTCTGAGTGTAACGCGGCAGTTCCGGCACTGGTTTTTCAGCGCTTATCTTCTCTTTTACCGCTTTATATTGCGATTTTAGAAAATTAGAAAACTTGTTTTTACTTGATTCCATTGAAACTACAGGCTTATTTTAGAGTCATTACAAAGTACAATACCAATATATGGCCAAAGCAAACAATACACGACAAACTTTATTGATAAAAATCCGCGATCAGTATGACGATGCTGCCTGGGGAGAATTTATCGCCTTTTATCGTCCTTATGTTTATCGGGTTGTGCAAAACCTGCAAAATATAAATGCCAATGACCGCGATGACATTATCCAGGAAGTTATGCTTATTGCCTGGAAAAAGCTTCCAGAATTTACCTACAGTCCCGAAAAAGGCCGTTTTCGTTCCTGGTTGAGTACGGTAACTCAGCGGACTGCTTTTGCGCATTGGAATAAAAGGCAAAAAGGCGAGTTCTTTGACGATGTCGTTGAAGCTGAAAAGCTCGCAGAAGGTTTATCTCCTGAAGTTGAAAAAATCTGCCAGGAAGAGTGGGAGCAACACGTAGCTGACAGCGCCTGGGCAAATATCGTCGACAAATTCGAACCACAGATTCTTGAGGCTTTTCAAAAACTCGCCTCAGGCGAAAAAGGTGATGCTGTTGCTGAAGAACTTGGACTTTCACAAAACTCTGTGTACGTCTATAAAAAGCGCGTTATGGCAGCCTTACAAAAAGAAATAGCCTATCTCGATGATGAATTGAGGTAAATGCTGGAGCGCCGCTCTCCACAGGCTGTTTGAAAAACTAAAATTAGCTCAGTATGGGCGATATATTTTTAGCTCTGGGTGTCAACCCTCAGTTATGTAAACAAACAATTGGAACCCTAGAAGGGTGACAGCAAGACAACAACAATAAATACTTGTACCAGCTCCTACAGAGCTGGAAACTTAATTTCGCTATAACTCAGGACTTACGTACCAGGTCTGAAAATTTATCATTCCTACGGAACTGCATGTAGTTTTCACACAGTTTGTCTGATGCGGCGAATAAACCTTTCCTTATAAGAATATATCAGAAAATCTCATTTCTTGTAAGAATCCCTCTCATTCTTCTAATACAGAGGAAAAGTTAAAGGAAAGTTACATGAGCCATCAAGAGAACAGCCGTAGAAATTTTCTCAAGTTATCAGCCGCAGGCATGGCTATCGCCAGCACCTCAAGTGTCAGTCTTGCAAAAGATCCTCAAACAACAGCTATACAGCAGAAAATGGATGTTACTTCAGATGTCGATGTCCTCGTTGTAGGTGGCGGTACGGCAGGGATAATTGCTGCTATCCAGGCGGCTCGTTCCGGTGCCAAGACTTTACTTGTCGAACGGCATAGTCAGCTTGGAGGGGCTATGACCACCGGCGGCGTCGCATTTCCTGGACTTTTCGATGCCTGGGGTAAGCAGGTTATCGGTGGTGTTGGCTGGGAGCTTGTAAAAGAATCAGTTGAGTTGGATGGCGGTAAACTTCCAGATTTTGCCAAAGTTCCTCAAAAACACTGGATGAATCAAGTTCACATAAATCTTTTTCTCTACTCACTTTTGGCTGAAGAAAAATGCCAGCAGGCCGGGGTTGAAATTTGCTATTATGAATTCCCGCAAGCTATTAGTAAAGCATCTTCTGGCTGGGAAGTCGATATTGCCGGTTTTGGCACCAGAAGAAAAGTGACCTGTAAACAAGTTATCGATTGTACTGGAGGAGCAGAGGTCGTTGGTCTTATGGGTTATGAAAGAATGAGAGAAGATGAAACTCAACCCGGTTCTTACCTCTTTCAGATTGGTAGTAGTCACAACCCTGCATCAAAACAAATGCAGCGCTTATACGTTCACGGAGCCGATTCGACAAATTCCAGAACGGTGACTGAAGCCAACCTAACCGGTAGAAAATCGATACTGCAAAAAGTTCGCAAGACGAAGAAAAAGCTGATGCACATGCAGACAGAGACTGCTTTCAGAGAGAGTTATAGGATTGTCGGTGAGACAGTGATCTCGGTGAATGACTATACATCTGGGAAAGTATTTGATGATGCTGTCGGCTATGCTTTTTATCCGGTTGATCTCCACACTAAAACCGGGGTTAAACCAAAGCCTTTAAAGCCTGGGACTGTACCGACCATTCCACTGGGCTCACTCATCCCCAAGAATAGTCATCATGTTATGGTCGCAGGTCGCAGTATAAGCAGTGACCGTTTAGCCAATTCTGGTTTACGGGTTCAGGCGGCTTGTATGGCTATGGCTCAAGCATCCGGGGTGACGGCAGCTTTAGCAGCGAAGCAAAGTACAACCCCCAGGAAGGTCTCTCTTGAAGAAATTCGAGCCGAGATCAAAGCCCACAAAGGTATTGTTCCGGCGGTCTAAATAGCGCTGATGGAAATCTGCTTGAGTACCGGCGACCTCAGGCTGTGTGGAAAACGATTTTTTTAGACAGGGTTTACATGATGGACAAGGTAGGGAAAACATTTAGGTTATTTTGAGTTTTATACAAAGGTTCTAATTATAAACAACTTGAAGCATTACTCCAAAAATTAAATCCTGTAAATCCTGTCCGAAATATTCTCCGAAGTGTTTTGTTTTCCCAACTTTCGACTTCTGCGGCTTTTAGCGCCATCGCTCGTTCTTGATCATTTGGAGAATACAAAGGAAAATATGAAAACTAAAAAGAAAATAGTAACGCTATTGGTGGCGATGACTTTTTTAGTCATTGTCATCTCTGGGTTATTGGCTTTTTTTAGACCGTTTTCAATCTTGGTGACTGGCCTGCATGCGCTCATGGGTTTTGTGTTTATCTTTTTGATATTTTTTCACGTTAAGCAAAACTTTAAGGGTATGAAGAAAAGCCTTGAGATTTCACTGGCTCTATACTGCTTTTTGGGAACAGCTCTATTAACAGGGCTCTTCCTCTGGCAACCTCAGCCAATTAAAAGAATACTAGGCTTGAGTCACAATGTTGGTGCTGCGCTTGATCGCTTTCAGATGAAAGAGAATGGCATGGTCTATAACTATACTCCCGTAGAAAATTTTAAGTTTAAGTTGGAAGTCAGAGCCGGTGAAAACTACGATACAGTCACTCCGCCAGAGATAGCCATATGGCTTGAAAATCAGTCGTCTTATCATATAAAAACCCTCTATACCAGTCAGTCTAAAAAAGATCTTCCTTATTGGGCCTGGAAAGTTGAAGAATACGAAAAAGCAAAAGTTGAATCTGAGAAAAAATCGATATCAGACAAAGAGCTCGATGCCATAACCGCCGCTACTCCCAATAGCTCATTTGATCCCAAAGATTACATATTACCAGAGAGAAACAGTGAGCCCTTTTATTTACTTATTGAAGTTAACCAAAAGAATGATCAAAATGAAAGTTATGCTGATCAGCCATCAGTTCTCTATAAAGTTGAGATCGATAATAAATTTCCCAAAGCTTTTCAGGTTCTTGACATCATTGGTTATTCAAAATTCGATCCTGAAGACAAAGCATGGAACGCTTATTATCCCGATGGAAGCTTAACCACGGCTTTAAAACTCATAGACAGTGCTCTTCTGACGATCGACAGAAAGTGAAGCCTCGCAGCAAGCTATCAGCTATTTTTACGTACACGTACTCTTTAATGGTATAGATACACGAATATCGAGAACGAGAGCGAGTAAGTGAATAGGGAAGTGGTTTCTTATGACGAAGAATTTAAGGTAATTAGATTAGAGAGCGAATTTAAAGAACTGCAGAGTTCAGACTCCTGCGATTCAACACTTGCGAACTGAAACTTAAAAGCTATCGTTTGTGTGTTGATTTAGAACCTTTAACTCAGTGTGTCATTATGTGTTTTTTCAAAAATTTCTTTTTAGTTGTACTCTTTTTGTTGACCTTCGCCTGTCAATCACCATTAACGAAAGTTACTCCTCAGTCAGTTGGTATGTCCCTGGAAAAGCTTAAAAAAGTCGACGTTGTTGTAGAGGATTTAATTGCTCAAAAAAGACTGGCCGGTGCTTCAGTTATGATTGCCCGTCAAGGGAAAGTTTGTTTCTTTGAAACTTATGGTGAAATGGATATTGAAAGAAAGAAACCGATGCGGGAAGATACCATTTTTAGAATTTACTCGATGACCAAAGCCATAACTTCTGCTGCTGTTATGCAATTGGTAGAGCAAGGGAAAATTGACCTTCATGTACCGGTGAAAAATTACATCCCGGAATTTGCCAACTTAAAGGTCTATAACAATGGCAAGCCGAGAATAGTTAAAAAAGAACTGACTACAGCTCACTTACTGACGCACACTTCGGCTACGCTATATGGCGCGCCAGGAGAATATGGTAAAATACTCAAAAAGGCAAATGTTCTTAACAGGGACCATACCTTAAAAACTATGGTTGAGAAAATAGCGTCTATTCCACTTGCTTTTGAACCGGGAACAGATTGGGCCTATGGCACTTCTATTGATATCCTTGGTTACTTAGTAGAGGTCGTTTCGAAGCAGGAATTCTCAGCCTACCTCAATGAACATATTTTTACTCCACTGAATATGAAAGACACAGACTTTTATGTTCCTGCAGAAAAAGTGGAACGCTTTGCGGCCAATTATCATTCAGATGGCAAAGGCAAGTTAAGTTTAAAAGATGATCCGGCAAAAAGTAAATTTTTAACTAAGCCAACGCTGCCTTCTGGTGGAGGTGGACTTGTTTCAACAACTCCTGACTATATGAAATTTCTCCTGTGTATTCACAATAAGGGAGTTCTAAATGGCAAAAGAATTTTGCAAGAAGAAACAGTAAAGCTGATGATTCAGAATCAGGTTTCTAAGGATGCCGGCTACATAAAATTTGGCAAAGAAGTACGCGATGGTATTGGTTACGGCTATGGGTTCGCTGTTGCTGAAAAGTTAAGCAAGTTTGCGCCAGACAGAAAAGTCGGTGACTATGGTTGGGGTGGTATGGCCAGTACACACTACTGGATATCTCCGGAAGATGACTTAGTTGTTATCACTATGGAGCAAACTGTGCCTTACTCCTTCATGCTGGAGACTGCTCTTAAAACAATCATATCTGAGTCGATCGTCAGGGATTAATCGGAGGTTTAAGGTCACTTAGCTTGAAGGGTGGCCTTTGACCTTGAAGGTTCCAGGAATCCAGGTCAGCGCATTTTTTACTCTCATTTTACCCGACACTATTTCGTCAATTATAGACAGCTCTAAAACTATTATTTCGGAGTCGATCGTCAGGGATTAGTCTGGCTTCTTTCAAGAAGTGCCTTAAACAGAGGCGTGGAGATCTGTATATCTTTGAGCTTCCTTTTATGAAGTATGTCAAGGGCACTATTTCGTCGTTAACATGAACAGCTCGATTTCCACGAAACTGTGATGTCATTAATGTGTATCTTTTTCGTGTTTTTGTAGGTTTCTTTTTATAGAAGCCACGGCTTTAAATCCTATCGTATGCAGACATTGAATTGAGTTTGGCTATTTATTAGTATAGAAAATATATAATGTGAAGATTGAGAGTACTTATAGTAAATGGAATTCAGCATTGCGAAGAAAAGCAAGATTCATATTTTTTTGTTGATAACAGCCTTACTTCTAGTGGGCTTATCCAGCTCCTGTTACGGCAAGGCCGCGCCGGTAACCGGGACTTTCACTGAAACCCTTCATTTTGGTGAAGGTTTAAGTATGAAGTTCAAGGCGCGAGTACCCATGAAGCTACCGCAAAAAAAAGTACTGGGTCTCATTCTTGCCTTTCATCCCCATGGCGGCAATGAAAATTCAATGATCAATTGGCCGTCAGAAGCTTTTCTGAAGCGACAAGGTGTTCTAGATGACTATGTGATTATCGGTTTCAAGTCACGAAGACCGAAAGGTTACAAAGAGCACTTGGGCGATTGGGAAAAAGCTGATCATGGGCCCGTATATAAAACCTTTCAATGGGTCATGAAAACTTATCCCATCGATCCGCGTCGAGTTCACGTTATAGGTTGGTCAAGAGGTGGTTTCATGGCAACGCGTTTTATTTGGGATAAGTTACAAGATTTTGCCACGGTGACTGCCTACGCCGGAGCTCATAGTTCAGACTGGACGAAAAAGTCTCTCGGAGGCTATCCAAATCAAGACTGGGTCAAACTCAAATGGAAAGATGGTGTTGTTAATGGAGAATGGACCGGAGAAGGATTCGATTACAGGGTCGATTTTAGTAATGAATCTTTGCAGCAGTACTTACTTAAAAAGAAACCCAATGAGAAGTGGACGATATTTGATTTTCAACCTGAATTCTACCACGTGCACGGCGATAGCGATTATGTAATAGATGTCAATCTGACCCGGTGCTTTACCCGTGAATTGGGAAAAAAGGGCTTCCGCTTTATCTACCGCGAATTGGATAAAGTAAATCACTCCGGCGTGTTTCAAGGCAAGCCTATTAATATGATGGTTAATGATGACGTATTTAGTTGGATTCATGCCACGCGCAACAAGGTTCTCCCTTTAAACCAAGCAGACAAGCTCATACTTTCGACAATAAAAAAGAGCATCAGCTCTATGGCAAAGGGTAGGGCTATCCCCCTTATTAAAGAGGCTTCTCGCATTGGTGGTTATCAAGCAGGTGAGGTACTTGTTGAGGCGTTTAATTCCCGCTCTACTGAAGTTCGAGCAGCTACCATCAAAAGTGCTTATACTACGAGTTATGGCCCGGTCTTTACTGCTAAGCTAGGTGAACTCATCAAAGATAAAAATCCTAAGAAAGATCAAGATCTTAGGTTTAATGCTTGTCATGTCCTTGGGCGCTATGCAAAATGGCGCCAACTCGATGCCCAGAAAATCCTGATAGATGCGGTGCTCGATAGATTCTTAAGTCAGTATATCAGGTTTCAGTTAATCACGGCAATTTCGAAGACTTATGAATTGATGGTACCTGGTAACATGTATGACGATAGACGGATGATTCATACACTTATCAAGCTTCTTGATGACCCGGATGAAGGGGTTCGTGGCTACGCGCATATTATTCTCATAAAAGGAACGAACGGCGTTGGCAGGTTCGGCTATAGTGCAGGCAGCAATAAAACTGCTCGTCAGGCCGCGATTAAGCATTGGAATAACTGGGCAGCAAAAGTTACTGCTCCTTTACTTTCCAATGCTTCTGTAAGAAAGCCCTTAGAATAGTGTAAAACTAGTGAGGGGACGAACAACTCGGACTTCACGAAATAATACTTACGATCTATGTAATTCTATTTCTTTATCTTAAGTGGACTTCTTTTTCTTTCTACGACGATTATTAATCATTTGGTAATTAATATACCGAGTCGAACTTAATCATTTTAAATATTTTTTACCGCTAGTGTCTAAGTCGCCCGAATAGTCTCGTTTAGTGTTATAAATTCAGTTAATTAAATTGCAGAAAAGGCAAATTTTTTTAAATCTCCAAAACACAACATACACAACACAGCACCAGTCTTATGATTGGAACGGAGCTTAGTCCTAAGCTCTTTAAAAAGCGCCATAGGATTTTCTTTTGGCGCTTTTTTATTAATCTTTCAAAAACCTTGCGGTTGCCGAGTTTCGTGTAGGTGAAGGAGTAGTGAATACCTAGTAGCATGCTGCGAGTGTAGTTTATTTCCAGGAATTCCACATGCTGCCAGATTTTAAGTTCCTCGTTCCGAGCTTGGTTTCCTCTATGGTGACATTTTTTTACTGCCATCTGCAAACATAAATAGCAGTGGCCTGTTGACTGTATAGTTGTGGAAGGTCTCGCCAGTATCCAGTGTGTTTCTCAAGAACTTAGGATTGACAATTGCCCAGACATTTCTTCCCAGCAGGTTATTTGCTCCAGAGTAATCGAGGTTCTATGGTTCTGAAAGGATGATTTTATTTAATTAAGAAGAAATACGTGTAGCATTTTGACTCCAGCCATCCCCCAAACTGATTCAATGGTTAAGCAGTTGCCGGGTTTTTACCTACCAGTCGTCAAGGTATAGCTGCGGCGTTCTCTTGAACCCTTTTCAGCCCACCTCACTGTAGTGTCTTTCGGACATTGATAAATAGAGTGATCGACACCTGCGAATTCACCTATTTCAATTGATGTTTGATTCTTTTGATACTCCGACATTTCTCTGTCATCAAATTCTGAAAATCTATCGTCCCAGGTAATTTTCTCTGTGTTGATTGGGTACTAGGCATTACTCGCTTTTAGATAGAGAGTCATGGTAGTGCCAGTTTTCTTCATATTACTCATGCAAACGGCTTTGTAACCTGAATCTCAGGTTTTTTGCAAGCTTGGCATAAGAAGGGACAAAAGAATACCGATGATCGCTACAACGACCAAGAGTTCAACCAGGGTAAACCTTTTATAATTTGGCAACATTTGTCCTCCTGTATAAAATTTCCTTTGTAGGACTTTATGAGGTTTTTTTGTTTTTTAGACAGTTAAAGTTTTTCTACTCTCCAAAATATATCGAAATTTTGTTTTAGATTCTTAAATGTATATATAAAAAAACATTTTTTAAAAATTTTATCTACAGAGTGTTTAGCCCACTCATAATCGTTCGTTTATTCCTGAGAATTTAAAATCCAAACCTGCGAAGAGATCTTTAAATTTAAATAAATTGATGTGGTGTATGAAGAATTTCTTATTAGATGAGTATGAATTGTCATATTCTAAAAATACCTGTTTAAACAGGTTGGAGTATCAGTTATGAATCTTCAGTTTTTAACGGGTTCACTAGTCGGTAAAACAGTCGAATGTGAACCAGCTAGTATTTCTGTAGGCAGTCATGCTGATAACGATCTGTGTATTCCTGATGCAGGGGTCTCTGGTATACATGCCGGCTTTGAAATAATTAATGGCCAATGGTTTATTCACGATATCGACAGTACCAATGGGGTTTTTGTTAATGGCCAAAAAGTTTCTCAAAAAGTACGCCTGAAAAATTCAGATATTCTGCAAATCGGTTTTACGGAAATCAAATTCCTGAACGTTGATGAAGCTAAACGTGTCAAAGAAAAGAAAAAAGCTCCTAGCCCAGTCCCAAAAATAAAAAAAGAGTCCCCCAAAACAAACTCGTTTCAGGAGAAAGCCGCAGAGCGTAGAGCAGCCAGGAAAAAGAAGCAGCGTAAGTCACTTGTTATAAAACTTGCTCTAGCCGTAACTTGTGTGATCGTTGGAAAAATATTTTATCCAGATCTAAAGGCAATAATCGATAAATACCAAAGACCTGTTGTTGAAGAAGTATACAATCCTGTACAAGAGGATGTGAAAAAGTTTGTCAAAGTAAAGTCTCTAAAACCGGAAAAAGAAAAGCCAGTTGAAACGGCTGAGATTATTAATGAAGAAAAACCGGTAGAAATTGATTACTTTCTTGATGATGAAGAGGTGCAAGATGAAGGTCATTTAGATAAGTATAAAGGCCACAATTTAACGTTAAAACCTGGTGAGTTTCACTCTCTTCTAAAAAAATATTGTGTAGATTGCCACAATCCAAAAAGACGCAAAGGCGATGTTGATCTGACTGTCTTTAAAGATTCCAAATCGTTTCTTGTTCATTATGAAACTCTAGTTGATTTCTTTGAACAGGTCGAGACTGGCAGTATGCCTCCTGAAGATGAGCGGCAAATGAAAAAGGAAGAGCACGAGTTACTGACAGGTTTCCTTGGTAAGACTCTTTATAATATGGAAAATAGCTCAACTAAACAAACCGGCTCTACCAAAATTCGCCGTCTGACTACCTATGAATACGATAACAGCGTACAAGCTGTTACCGGGCTGGATCTCAACCTTTCAAGGAACTTTGCCCTGGATGGCGGCGGTGGCGAAGGCTTCAATAACGACTCTTCAACTCTGGGTGTTTCCCCACTGCAGTTTGAGCAATACCTGCAGGCGACAGAAGAGCTATCACTGCACAGCAGTTTTGATTTGAAAAATGGTTTTACCTTTTCAGAGAATACGCGTCCGCCCATATCTAAAAAAGAGTCAGTAGCGAAGGTGGATGACGATGTTAAGAAGATGCTCTCAAAGCTTTACCCTGAAAATTTCTCAGTCAACAATTCTTTGTCAAGGTTGATGAGAGCAGTTGATGAATTTAATCAATCAGGACAGAAGAAAGTCAGTTTACCGGGGCTTGCCAGCAAGTATAGGCTTAACATTGTCTTTATAGAAAATGGTATTCGCTATTTTACCTCGGCATTTGACAAAAGTATTATCGAACGGGATGGCTTGCGACCATGGTTTGCTTTAAAGCAAAAGGCCTTTGATGAGGACGACGCAGTCAGTCTTAGTAAGAGCTATACTCAACTGTATAGAAAGTCTTTACAACAACTCGAAAATTCGGATGATAAGCAACAGCGCGAGCACCAGAAATTTGTCAGTAATATCGATAACATTTTCAGCTTTTCAGAAGCACAACTCACAAAACACATAAGTCCAGAAGATCTTGTTCACTATAAAAAGCTTCAGGCAATGAAGGAATTTATGAACAAAGGTATGAGTTCAAGAACCAGGTCTACTTTTACTCAAGCTGTTGTTCCATGGATTAAGAAATTACTTTATGAAGCTCATAGAAAGCCACCAGAAGACAGAGAAGTTCAGGAAATGACTAAAGATTTCCTGACAGCGACCTATGATCTGGGTGTTTCTGCAGCAGCTCGTCTTTTTGTTATCCGTACATTCATAAATATGAAGTTCATTTTCAGGCACGAAAGCAAGACGGGTAGAGTCTCAAAAGTCACCGATTATGAGTTGGCATCCAGACTTTCGTATTTTCTTTGGAGTCAGCCGCCGGATGACGAACTACTGAAACTGGCAGGTGAGAAACGTCTTTTTGATCCTGAGGTTTTAAAAGCCCAGGTGCATCGCATGATTAAAAATAAAAAGTCGAGTGGTTTGGCTCGGTATTTTGCCGCCCAGTGGCTGCAGTTTGAGCGCATCTTAAGTTTTGACGGCATTAATCAAGAAGCATTCCCGGAATTCAATAAAAGGCTGGCACAAGATATGTGGCGCGAAACAGCCCTGTGCTTTGAGTATATCGTTAAGGGTGACCGCAATGTCCTGGAGATTTTGGACTCAAATTACACTTTCTTAAATGGTAATCTGAAAAAGCACTATGGTCTTGGTAACGATTGGTCCAATTTTGAAAAGGTTATTCTTAAGGACAGGAATCGCGGTGGTATACTCGGGCATGCCAGTGTACTGACAGCGACTTCAGCTTCGTTAAGAACCAGTCCAATCCTACGCGGGACCTGGGTTATATCTGCACTGCTTGGCACACCTACTCCACCGGCTCCAGCGGATGTTGAACCGCTTCCAGACGAGGAAGTTGTCAGTGAAGATTTAACTCTGAAGAAACAATTGGAAGCTCACCGCAATTCGCCAAATTGTAAAGGTTGCCATCAACGCATAGACCCCATTGGCTTTCCTCTGGAAAATTACGATGTTCTTGGCCGTTGGCGTGAGCGTTATAGCAATGCCCCGATAGATGCAACGGGCGAGTTAATTACAGGAAAAACAATCTCCGGACCTCAAGAGCTGAAGAGGTATCTTCTAAAAAATAAGGACAGCTTCCTCAAAAATATGTCTAGGAAGCTTCTTGGCTATGCTCTGGGACGGAGCATCCAGTACTACGACTATCATGTCATTAACAGCATGGTTAAAAACCTCAAGGAAAACGATTATCGCTTTTCTGCCATGGTTTTTGAAATCGTCAACAGCTACCAATTCCAATACAAAAACTAGGGAAATCGTTATGAATAAAATTAATCGTCGAACAGTACTTCGCGGCCTTGGTGGCATTTCACTCGGATTGCCCTGGCTGGAAGCTATGGGACAAAGTGGCTTACCTCCTAAAAATATCAGGCTTGGTTACATCTTCTTCCCAAATGGGGTTATCGAAGAGCACTGGACTCCTGCAAAAGGAAAGCTCAAAGAGTTGCCAAAGAGCTTAACTCCACTCGACTCTGTTAAAGATATGATTAACGTCCATACCGGCCTGACCCACAATACATTCTGTGGACATATCCCTGGTACTGCGAATTTCCTCTCTGGAGCTGTGGTTAAAAAGGGCCTTGGCGAATTTAACGTCGGCAAATCAGTTGACCAGGTTGCTGCTGACTACTTGGGACAATACACTCCCTTTCCAAGTCTTGAGCTTTCTTTAAATACCGTTCACCCCGGTGGCCTGGATAACCATGGCTACAGCCAATCAATGGCATCTTATATTTCCTGGTCAGACGAAAAGACGCCTATTCCCAGAGAACGCGTCCCTATTAATGCTTATAACCGGTTATTTAAGGGGGCTAAAAAAAGTGCTACCACTCCCGCTGAAACCAAGAGTATTCTCGATTACATAAAGGAAGATACAGCAGCCGTTCGCCGTTCTCTTGGCCGTGAGGATCTTTACCGGGTTGATCAGTATTTTGCATCGGTCAGGTCTTTGGAAAAGCGCATACAGAAAGCTAACAAAACAAAATTTACCATGCCAAGAGGCGTAAAGGCGCCTGAACATGGCGTGCCTCGCGATCACCGGGAATATGCAGAAACGATGGCCGATATATTTGTCCTCGCCTTGCAAACAAATAGAACGAAAGTCGCTACGTACATGCTTGGCCGGGGGCTGGGGAATGGCCCTAACTACAGCTTTATTGGAGTTAAAGAAGGACCACATGCTGTCTCGCACCACAGCAATAAACCCGATAAAATGAAAGCCTGTGAAGCTATAACTCGTTTTCAGGTGGGTGTTTATGCAAATATTATTCAAAAAATGCATGAGATCAAAGAGGGCGACAAAACTCTCCTGGACAACAGCTTAATCCTGCTTGGCTCTGACCTTTGGTGTGGAAATAGGCATAGTACTTACCAAAAACCAATTATCCTGGCTGGTAAAGGCGGTGGTAGTGTGACAACTGGAAAACATGAAATTCATAGCACTGGTACTCCACTCAATAACCTCTTTGTCGGCATGTTAAAAACTGCCGGTTGTCCGGTTAAGAAATTTGGGGATTCAACGAGTTCTACTATATAAGCAGAATCCTTATAAAGGGCGCTCAAAAGTCTTGTGTGAAGCACTATATATTTGAGTGAATGATAGAGCTTTTACCTATGGGTAAAAGCTCTTTCTGTATTGAGGGCTTACTTCCGCTTTGCTTGAGATCTTGTATGATTGGAAATCATAAGCATCCCATGAGGGGTTATATTAAATCAGTATAAAAATGGTTTGGGGATAAAAATTATTACTATTAGAATAGAGTTCCCTGAATTGTAGAACGTAGAATCATTCCCGATCCTTCGTACTCTTCGAGTCCTCTATGGTAAAATAGTGTGGGTATAAACCACAAAGAATACTGAGTTCACGAAGAGAAAGGTTAGTTATCAAAGTTTATGTGTGACAGGTTCTTAATTTATGGGATAATTATGATTAAAAATTGTTTTTCAGATTTCACTGATTAATAGCGCGTAGCATGCTAAATACTGTTGACTGAAAACGAAGTTCTAAAGAAGGCAGTTGATGATTATTTTAAAGAGGCTATTGACGGTTATTGGAAATCCCAATTTATTTGAACTGCTGGATGTATGGCAATGCCTTTAGCTTTGGAGAATAAAGTAATATTGCCATTTTTAAAAAGTCCCAGGGCTTTCTGGTTGGTGTATTGATATGCTGGATGCCTTTGATTGGTTGGATTGTATATAGCATTTTGGAAATAATCATCGGCTTTCGTTTGACTGCCATTTTCGAGAGTGCCACCAACAAACATAGGCTCGATGTCACCCACCAGAGTTGAGAAACGTCTGTTTTTTATGAAGTAAAAGTTCATTGAGTAATCACTTTCTCCGGTTCTATTTACTGGGTCTGGATCAATACGATTTAGTCTTAAAACCGGACAAAAAAGCAATTGGTAGAAAACACTTCCCTTGCCCATTTGAGCACTGGCTTCATTACTTTTACTTGAGAGCAAACTGCCATCTATTTCCTCAAAGACCATTCTTGACCAGTTTACCACCGGGTTCGGAAAGTAGGGGTGAGCATTTGTGGAGTGGTCATAAAGCCAACCATCATTACTGTCAATATAAGAAACAGTTCCAATATATATTTGCTTGAGATTATTAATAGAAACGGCAGTCTTCCCAGCAATTCTAGCCTTACTTAAAGCTGGTAGAAGCATAGATGTCAGAATACCAATAACGGCAATGACCACCAATAACTCTATGAGTGTAAAAGAAATCTGTTTTGTTTTGTTCATATCTCTCCAGTTATCTTCACAATTAGACCTTTTCCGCAGCAGCCGTGGTTTTGTTAAAGTATAATTAATAAAAAGTTTTATTACGAGAAGCAACTTTTGCTAAAACAATTCAGTAAGCGGCTTACCCGTCTTGTTACCCACCTGGAAAGGTCTTCCGGTTTCGTTATATTCGATATGATCAATTGGTAGGCCCATGGCATATGCTATGGTTGCATTTAAGTCTGCAGGGTGAACTTTCTTTTCGACAGCAACGCCGCCCATTTTATCGGTCTTACCATACTTCTGACCACCTTTGACACCGGCTCCGGCGATCAAACTTGTATAGCCTGAAGGATTATGCCCACGACCAACCTGCCTATTGAGTTCAGCACCGCGACCAAATTCAGATGTGAATACGACTAGTGTGCTGTCGAGTAAGCCCAAAGAGCGAAGGTCAGACATAAGGGCTGCTACACCTTGATCCAGAGAGACAGCTCTATCGGCCATTTCATTGTAGATGCCGTAGTGGTCATCCCAGCCACCATGGTTCATGGACATAAAGCGAACACCTTTTTGAACCAGTCTTCTGGCGAGTAGGCAGCTGTTGCCAAATTCGTTCTTACCGTATCTTTCTCTAGTTAAGTCTTTTTCTTGATTCAGGTCGAATGCAGCAAGATCCTTGCTGGTCATCATTTTTAGAGCCTGATCATAGATATTGCTATAATCATTCGTGATGTTGTTCTTCATCTTCGCTTCATATTCTTTGTTGAGCATGTTCATATATGAAATGCGCTTTTTGAATTCGCCTTCACTAAGATCTTTAGGAGTTTTGACAAATTGAATCCCTTTTGTCGGATCTTTAACCGGTAGAGCCGAATACTGACTTGAGAAAAAACCTCTACCTGCGTCACCGCTATTACCGATTTTTATAAAGGGAGGAATAGCTTCTGCACCCTTACCACCAAGCTTACTGGCCCAGGCACCTAGTTCAGGGTGGGCAACAGTTCCACGGCTTTCATAACTTGTCAAAGTCAAGTATGTCGCATGGTGGTGTGTACCCTGGGTGTGACACATAGAGTTGATGGCCGCAAATTTTTCCATGTGTTTTGCCATGCCTTTGAAGTACTTACCGACCTGTATGCCGTCGGCATTACTTTTCATTGGTTCAGATGCTTTATTGGCATCTTTGTTGTGCTCTTTTATATCAAAGCTATCTACCTGGCTTAAACCACCTGCCACATTGATAAAGATAACTGATTTAGCCTTGCCACCACCTTTGAGGGCAGTCGTTGATTTCGCAGCGATTTCAGGAACAAAATTCAAACCAAGTAGGCCGGCAGCTAGGCCTTTGACCATATGTCTACGGGTCATTTCATCAGATTTTAAGAATAAGTCTTTCATGATTTACCTTTTGATTTTAAATTCGTGTGAGTTCGTCAGCGCCCAGGTAAGGGTTTTCTGGTCCAGACCCTTGCTGCTTACTAAGTGTGCTTTTGCCATGCTGATTTCGTTATCGCTCGGATTTCTGGTCAGTATGGCATTGTAGATGTGCTTAATTTTCTTTTCTACTGAAGCTGATTTATCATTAAGCCTGTCGTAGATGTAAGACGTCCATCTACCGTTCTTTTTTGTTCCCAGGTACATTTCATTATTCATCAAGTGGAGAGCTTGAGGGATAGTCGCTTCCTGTATAGCTCCATCGATGAGTCCTCTAGCTGACATGCCATAAATATTGAGGAATGTTGCTCTACCAGGTCGCATCATTGAGGCTCTATGTGACTTGGAAGAAAGTGGGACCCTTGGCAGAGCTTCATACTTTTGCTTGGATTCTTTCAGTCTTTTGTCTCGATTCTGCATATATTCAATTCTTCCCACCGGGCTCATATTCACCATTTCTTTGTAGATCAAGTTGTACTTGGTGTATTTACCCTGACCAACTCCTTGATCCGGGTTTTTCTGGCGGATAGCCAAGAGTGAATCCCAGGTTTGTTCTGCAGTTAATCGTCTGACAACTGGAGCAGGATGGTAGAACTTATCTGCAATTAAGTCCATGGCCTCACGCTGATAAGTCTTAGTCTTAAAGAGAATTTTCATAAAGACTTTTTGATCGTATTTTGCCAGCTTCATAACATCGATTAGTAATTTAGTAAGCGCCGGATTGTCACCCATGTCGCTTTCTTTCATATCGAGCTTTTTACCCACGAGTGGTGAACCAAAGACGCGATCCCAAAGTCTGTTGACGATAGTTTTGGTAAACATGGGATTGTCCGGGGAAGTCATCCACTTAGCTAAGTGCATTCTACCTCTGTAGTCATTATTCCCGCCTTTCACAGCAAGGTTGACGTCGTTGTACTTGCGGTTTGGCTGAGTTTCATTGTAGTCAATTTTTACAGGTTTGCCGAAAGGTACCTGAGCATTTACCAGTTCATTTGGCTTGCCATCATCATACTGGTAATCAACAGGAAGCTTTATGGAGCCTGAACCGCCTTTGAAAACTCCAGCTTGAATTGCCTTGTAGTAACCGATTAAACCATTTTTATGAGGAGTTGATGGTGGCTTAAGGATCTTAACCATTTCTCTGGTTTCACGGTGATTGTGGGCTCTACCGTTGACGTTTGTACCATTGGTAAATGCCAGAAGTTTGTAGAAGTCTTTTTGAGTCCACATCTTATAAGGGTGATCGTGACACTGAGCACAAAGCATATCTGTTGCTACAAAGAGCTGCATTGTGTTACTCAAACTGTCCTCTGCCATGAAGCCGGTAAGATCGTCTCGTAAGTAGTAACCAACTGCAGCATTTTTTGGATCGCCATAAGCACCTTCAGAAGCGACGAGTTTATAAGCAAACTTATCAAAAGGCATGTTTTGCTTTATGCTTTGCGCAATCCAGTTGTTGTATGTCTCAAGCGTATTCTTAGCCACTCTTTCTTTAACCCTTAGGGCATCGAGCCAGTAGTTGTGACTGTGACTTATAAAACCCGGAGAATCCAAAAGCTCGTCAACCAGATTATGTCTGTCAGATTTCCCAAATGAATAAAAACTGTCGTATTCCTGAAGAGTGGGAATTCTACCTGCAATATCGAGATAAGCTCTTCTTAGAAAGCTGTCATCTGAAATAATACCGCCCGGCTCCTGGCCTTTGGCTCTTAGATCTTTGTCGATGAGAGTATCAATGTACCTACTTGCAAGAGCTTGATTGCTGGATTTAGAAAGATCGACATATTTCTTATTTGCAAATGGTGAATCGGTAAGCTCTATAATAAGCTCTTGTTCTTTCTCTCTTGCAGCAAGAGTCCCTTCCCAAGGGGCACCAGCATTGATCCAGTTTTTAATAACAGTCTGTTGTTGTTTAGTGAGTGGATCGCCATCGCTCGGCATAATGTCGTCATCATAGGCATGCAGACTGATCAGTTTATAGATATGACTCTGTTCTGCATTTCCTTTAACTAAACCCGGCTCTCCAGAACTACCGCCTTTTAGAACGCTCGCCAGAGTATCCATGCGGAATTTCCCCTTTTGCCGTTCAACGCCATGACAGCTCAGGCAGTTTTCTTCAAAAATAGTTTTAACTTGACTAAAGTCTCCGTGCGCTGGTGGAGTACTTTTGAAGACTGTTCTTGTGCTCATGGAAGTAGCGGAGCTGCTATCGGCTGTCCTGGTACTTAAAGCAGCACCAGAAGCACTATTGAAAGCTTTTTGTTCTTCTAATGATTTCCACCACATACCGCCGCCACCAATAGCCGCTACGATTATGGCAAAGAGTACGAAGAAGCTTGCAGAAGGAGATTTTTTACGGCGCCTCCTTTGAACTGGGCGTTCGTTGTTATTTCCTGCGCGGAATTTGCGTTTTGAATCACTATTTGATGGGTTGGAAGGAGTTTTAGTTTTTACTTCAGATACTGCTTTGTTGATGGCCTTGATGCAGATGTCACCACCTTCAACTCTGAGCTTGTAACCTTGATTACAGGCTGGGCATTCAAATGCACACGCTTCAGCTTTAAGCTCCAGTGAGTGATCACAACTTTGGCAGGCGAACTTTAACCCCAGACCATCTTCTGTTTCGATGAGTTCCATTTGTTGCTAATATCCTCATGTTAAGTTAACTAACAATGCACACACTGTTGAATATCAACTGAAGGGGGCTGCAGACTCTGTACAGGCTTGATGAAAAAAGGTAACTTCTTCTTTGATGGTGATTCATTTTCTTTCTCATGACTTTGGAAGGGGACGATATTTTTTTGAAACATCTGTACAGACTATTTCTAAATGCTGGTTTCTATACATAAATGTGCCGACTAATCGCTTTAGTTTGAGGCTACAATCTTTGAGGCGCTGGTATTTTGAAAGGAAACTTATGAAAAATCTAGACTGTAAAAAATTTACTCTTATCGAACGTGTGCCCAGACTAATGCGTCAGGAGCTAGCCGGGTGAAATGTCCCGGTCATACCAATTTCCCATTTCGGGTATGTAGCCAGTCTACCGGATTTAGCAGTAATGTTTATCTTCGAAGCGTAGAGACAAAGTCACGAGCAGGGAAAGCTCTTTCTGAGCGGACTCGTAGTCAATCAGAGTGGCGAGGCAACGATTCAGGCCGTAGGCAAACGAACGACCGTAAGCATCGTAAAGGTAAACCGTCAGTTTCTATTGTTGACAGAGACGGGTATTTTCGCTTTAGACGATCCTGTGTTCGATGGGAGAAGTCTGTAAATATCGAGGAAGAAAGTGGGAACGTGCACTCGATATGGCGACGGTGTAAAAGGCGGCGGCATGAATCAACAGTTTTTGACAGCAACTGGGGAGATCCTGTTTCATTCCAAAATATCATTGGGCCTAAGATTTTGAATCGCTTGAGCCGTTTAATCAAGCTTGTAGATCACATATCATATCC
>JAKVBD010000098.1 GCA_022446985.1 Lentisphaerales bacterium | reverse complement strand
ATGATGATGGATCTCGATGAACTCGAAGAGCACTTGGGCTACCTGCGTGCCTGCGGTCATGAAGTCCTCCTCTTTCAAATACTCGATCCCTTCGAATTAAGTCTGGACTCAGAAGACGCCGCCTTATTTGAGGACATGGAGTCCGGTCAAAAAATGTTCATTAACCCTTCTATTGTTAGAGAAGAGTATCAGCAAAAAATCCAGGCTCACAACCAACAGCTGGCGACGATCTGTGAAAACCTTGGTATTCATTACCAGCTAATGACGACAGACCAACCTTTAAATGCAGCACTTGGAGAGTTCCTCAGAGTTCGAGACGGAGGAAAGCTATGAGTTTTCTGGCTGCTACATTTTTAGTGGGAACACTGGCAGTTGCGGCGCCATTTTACGTCCATATGATCCGCCGCTCGCCCTCAGAACATTTCTCTTTCAGTACCCTGCGCTTCCTTGAACCCAGTCCGGAAACCGTCAGTTCCAGAAGCCGTTTACAACACATTTTCCTCATGCTGCTAAGAATGCTGGCAATAATTCTCCTGTGTATGGCCTTCGCCCGCCCCTATTTCATAAGTCAGGAAATGTCGCCAGGCAGCTCCAACATTGCCGTTCTTTTTTTGGTCGACCAAAGTGCCAGTATGAATCAAGCACAAATCCAACAAAAACTAAAACAACAAGTCAAAGAAAGAATTGATCTTCTACACCCGGAAGACAAGGCGGCCATTTACACTTTCGACAAGCACCTGACACTCAAAAAAGACTTCAATGAGACTATTTTAAAACCCGCTGAACTAAAAGCTACGACTGAATCCTTAAAGCCCGGCTGGAATAAATCCGACATATCCCAGGCTCTTATTGAAGCTTCTGAAAAGTTATTAAGAGTTATGGATGAGAAAAAGCTTCCAAAAGCAGATATAGAACTCTTTACAGACTTACAAGATGATGGCGAACTCGAAAAACTGAAACAGATTTCCTGGCCTGAAAATATAAATCTCATCATTCACCACACTTCTTCTGAACAGAGCAACTGCGCTCTACACTTTAACGGCCTATCCAAGGATAAATCTAAAGCCTTATTCAAAGTAAGTAACCAATCGGAAATCCAGGTCAACAATCTTAAATTATCGGTAACAGCAAAAAATAAAGAAGTTTACCAAGCAACTTTTAATTTACCGGCAAATCAAGAGACCCTCATAAATGTCAACCTAGCCGAACTGCCTGATTCAAAAAATGGTTATACCGCCACAATTACTCCCGATAAACACAATATTGACAATCAAGTCTACTTTGTAACTCCAGAGAATAAACCAAAAAAAATTTATTATATCGGCCCAAACGCAGCTCCGGGGAACACGCTTTTTTACCTAAGTCAGCTCTTCCCCGAAGGAAACCCTTTAGCCAGGCTTACCACAAAGCAGAGTCGGGGAAAACCAGATCTGATTATCATCGATGGGAAAATCTCAACTACTACAAACTCCCTACTGAGAAGTTATATTCAAAAAGGGGCCACTGCCCTGCTCTTACTAAACGATGCCAAACAAACTGAACAATTGAACACCTTAACAAATCAACAGTTCACAGTTTCTGACGGTACGGTAAAAGACTACCAAATGCTCAGTTCTATCGATTACGACCACTGGTTATTTCAGTCGTTCATTGATCCTCTCTACAAAGACTTTTCATCTATTTACTTCTGGAAATACCGCCATCTGGAAGTCGCACAAAATAATGAACTACGATTTCTTGCCAAGTTTGAAAATAGGTCACCTGCAGTTATGAGCAAAACTCTTGGGAAAGGGGAAATTATCATCATGTCCAGCAGCTGGCATAAAGAAGACAGCCAACTAGCAGTCAATGCTAAATTTGTTCCTTTTATGTTGTCTTTGCTCAACGCTGCAAGTCGTCACGACAGCACTCAACAGAACTTTGACATAGCTGACCTGCCTCACTTCTCAAAGATGGGATTGACCGATTCAAAAGGGCTGGCTATAAAGGATGTAAAGCCGGGAATATATCAGCTCAACAGTGCCGAAAACAAAACAACTATCGCCATAAATTTATCCGCTCAGGAGTCATCCACAAAACAACTAAATGAGCAGGTTATCACCGCTTCAGGAGTAAACACTGTTAAGTCTTCAAAGCTGGCAGAACATATGAAAGAACGCCACAACAATGAAGAAATGACACAGGAGTTGACCACTGCTAAAAAAAGTAATCTTTGGCAATACTTTCTCATTGGCGCCTTAATATTCATAGCAATTGAATCTATTGTTGGACACTTCACACATAAAAGGATGACCCTCAATGAATCCTGAACATGATCTAAAATTAAAACTTAAAAGACTGGCTCAACGGTCAAAAGCCGCTAAAAACTGGCAATTGCTCGGCACCTCTGTACTAAGTCTTTCTGTAGTCTGTATTCTCACAGGTTTACTGCTTCCTGAAGAGGCATTAATCCAAAACGAATTTTTTCGATACTCTCTGGTATTTCTGGCGGTCACCTACTTTGCCATACGTCTCTACCTCAGAAGGATCAAAGTCAGTTCAATAGATATAATTTCTAAACTGGAAACTCAAAACGACGACTTAAACGAAAGGCTCTATACCGCTTTTGAACTGCTGCAAAAAGACGAAAAGCTAAATATCTTTGAACGTGAATTGGTCCTTGAAGTTCTAAATCACGATAAAGAAAAGCACTGGGAAACCTCTCTTATTCCCAAAGCTCCTGAGACTTTAAGAAATAACTTTATCTTTGGCACCATAGTGTTCATCATCCTTTCGCAAAGTATCTCAAGTCACTTCCCGGAGAAAGCTCCGAGAATGAAAATGTTCGTGGAACAACGCGACGAAAAAGAGCTTCCTCAACTCGAATTCTCTGGTCTAGAAGTTCTCCCTGGAGATACTGAAATAGCCAAAGGAAAAGCCCTGCTCGTAACAGCCCGTTTTTCTGCACAGCTCCCCTCTCAAGTCAACCTCTTTTCTAAAAGCGAAGAGAGTCAACAAACTATCGAAATGAAGAAAAGCCTTGGTGATCCAGTGTTTGCCGGCACAATCAGTAACTTACAGGTCGATACCGAATATTGGCTGGAGTTTGAATATGAAGGTGAAGAGTATACATCTGAAGTTTTTACGGCCAAAGTCTTCGAGTTCCCAAAACTTGAAAAACTTTCTGCTCATCTCAAGTACCCTGAGTACCTGAAGCAAGCAGAGAAGTCTTTAGAGGACACCAGATTGATAACGACTATTTCCGGGACAAAGGCCACGCTTACATTCAACTTTAACAAGCAGGTTACCAAAGCTTACCTTGAAAATAAAAGCGGGGAAATTCCACTGACTGCTACTAGCGAGACAAATGTCTATGAACTTTCACAGACTCTCGAAAAGTCTGCCAAGTATAAAATCATCGCCATAGATGAAAATGACCGTCAAAACCTGTTTCCTCCAACACTCACGGTTAAAGTCTATAAAAACTCAAAACCAAAGTTCAAGATACAATTCCCCGGCAAAGACCTGCGTATCTCTCCTATCGCCGAACTCGAAGTAAAAGCCAAGGTGTCGGATGATGTCGAACTACTCGACTATGGCATAGAATTTGACTATAAGGAAAATATCCAAAGCTACTCAGCTAAAGAAGCCACTGCTCAAGGGAAAGAAGGCTCACTTCAGTACCAATTTAAATTTGAAGAGATTCAAGCAGAGCCCAATGAACTGATCTCGTGGCGACTTTGGGCAAATGATGTTGGCAACGATGGCCAAGTCAGAAAAACTTATACAGACATCTACTTCATAGAGTTTCGCCACCTCGAAGAAATCGCTCGTGAGATGAAATCTTCCGGCCCGCCAATGGAAGGTGAAGGAGAAAATGCCGAACTTATCAAGGTCCAAAAGGACATCATCGCCGCCACCTGGAAGAAATTAAACTCTATTCTTATTGAAGATTTCTCAGACAAAATGATCAAAGACCTGCAAGTCATTGAGGACTCCCAAAGGAAAGCCACCGAGTTAGCACAAGCACTGCTAATAATGCTTCCTCCAAATCTACAGACTTATGTAGTAGATGCCAAAGACGAAATGAAAAATGCCACAGTTGCACTACAAAGCTCTTTTACTGATCAAGATGAAGAACAACTAAGTAAAGCGCTTAAAGCAGAACAAAAAGCCCTGCGACAACTACTGCACTTAAATAGCAAAATGAAAAATATAAAACAGCAACAAAGCCAATCGCAGTCATCACGCAGTAATAAAAGCGAAGAGATGAAAGACAGGCTGAATTTGGAAAAGGAAAAGAAGAAGCGTTACGAAACTAAAACAAGCGCTAAAAAAGAAGAAGAACGCCAGCAGGAACGCGATATACTCAATGCCTTGAAAGAACTCGCTCAAAGACAAATGGACCTGAACGATCAGATTAAAAAACTGCAAACAGAACTGGCTAAAGCAGAAGATGCCAAAGAAAAAGAAGATTTGGAAAGGCAACTCAAAAGACTCCTTGAAGAACAACAAGAGCTGGTGCGAGATGCCGAAAAGCTGCAAGAGAAAATGACTGACGAAAACTCTCGTGAAAAGATGGCTCAAGAAAGTGAAAAAATGCAGCAAATAAAAGAACAAATGCAGCGTACTGCACAAGAGCTCAAAGAGCGCCGCCTGCAAGATTCCATAAATTCCGGGAAACGCGCCGAAAGAAACCTGGCCAATCTGAAAGAAGATGTAAAAAAGAAAACAGCTTCAGAATTTGCCGAAGAATTGCGAGAACTTAAAGAGCAAGCTAAAAACCTTGAAGAACAAATAGCTGATATCCGTAAAGAGTCAGAAAACGCCCAGGAAAGTAAACCTTCCCTCACATCTAAAGGGCAACAAAGGGAACTTGCCGATGAACTCAAGCAAAGCTCAAAAGATATGCAGCAACTTCTCGAAGATCTAAAAGAAACTACTAAGAATTCTGAAGAGTCACAAGCTGCTATGTCCCGTGAATTATACAATGCACTTCGCGAGTCTCATATAAAAGACACCAAGGGTACTCTTGATGACAGTGAAAGACTCATGCGCCAAGGTTTTAAACAGGAGTCACAAGAAAAAACCGCTAAAGCTGAAAAAGAAATCCAGCAACTCAGTCAGGCAATTGACCAGGCTGCTGAAAAAGTTCTCGGTAATGAAAAAGAAGGACTTCAGCAAGCAAAAGATGAAATTGAAAAACTGCAGGGACAATTAGCCGGACAGATTGGGGAAGAAGGGAAGAGGAAACAGGGGAAAGGAAACAGGAATCAGGAAGAAGGGGAAAGGAGTCAGGAATCAAATTCTAGGTCTCAGGAAGAGGGGAAAGGAAGTGAGCAGAAGTCAGGAAATAGTCAGCAGAAACAACAAGCATCAAATCAACAGGGGAAAGGACAGCAGGCAGCTAATCAGGAAGCTGGAAAAGGACAAGGGGAAAGGGTTCAGAAATCAGGTAACAGGGTTCAGCAGGAACAGCAGCAGGCTGGAAAAGGACAACAGACAGCTAATCCGCAGGGGCAAAGTGATGCAAGTCCGACTCAGGGCGGCGGAGATAACGGTGGCATGGAGCAAGTGCAAAATTGGGATGCTCGAAAAGGTAAGCCCAAAGAATTTAAGGAGATGATCGGTGATTTAAGAAATATCGAGGACCTACTGCAAAACCAAGAGTTGCGTCAACAGGTAGCCAGTATTCGTGATCGTATGCGCCAAATGGAAATGGATAAAAAGCGTTTTTCCAAAAAACCAAATGTCGATCAAATCCGCAAAAAGCTTTTTGAACCTCTTTCTGAACTGCAAAAAGAGATTTCTGAAGAACTGGCTAAGATGAACGATACCAAAGGTAAAGTGCGCATGGATAAAGATCCCATCCCTGAAAAATATGAGGAGCAAGTGCGCAGTTACTTCAACCGACTCGGTAAAGGGGAAGAATGATTTACTTCTCAGCACAAAGCTGGCTACTCCCTGCCATTTTAGCAGGCCTTGTCTTCACGGGCCTCATATACCTTCTATTCAGAAAAAATCCTGGGACAAAAAAACAGGCACGCTTAGGAAGTTTTCTGAAGTTTATCGCTATATGCCTCATTCTGCTCTGCCTGGTAGACCCACAAACTATCAGCCAGGAGCCAGTCAAAGGCGCTACTTCATTTATCCTTATGTCAGATAACAGCAGTAGTATGACTCTCAAAGCAAAAAGTGAAGGAAAATCAAATGCCGACCGCCTGACAGACCTTTTACAAAAGGGCCAAACCAATTGGTTACAAAAGCTGAACGATGATTTTGACTTTCATCATTTTAAATTTGACCGGCAAATTCGAGAGATAAGCGACCTCAAGACTTTAAACTTTAAGGGCGACGCCACTGAAGTAGCTATCCACTTAAACGAATTAGCCGAGCGTTTTGGCAAAGAAAAAACTGGTGGTATTCTCCTATTAACCGATGGCATAACAACCAATAAAAAACACACAATCGATGCAGAACAGTTACCACCTGTTTATCCGGTCATCATAAAATCCAACAAGCCAAGGCGAGATCTCAAAATCGCCGACATGTCAGCTTCTGTTTCTGCTTTTGAAGATGCCCCGATTGATCTAAACCTCGAGCTGACACAAAAAGGTTTTGACGGCAAAGAAGTTACCATCGAGTTATTAAACGAAGAAAACAAAGTTCTTGAAACTCGCAAGTGGCAAGTTAAAAGCGATAACGAAATTTTTCGTTTTCAGCCCAAAGACAATAAATCCGGCATTCGCTTTTATACAGCCCGAATCTTTGAGACCACTGCAAAAGCCGCATTTCTACGGGGTGAAGCTATTGACGAGCTTTCAGTGACCAACAATGTAAAATTACTACGCGTTGACCGTCGTGGTGGTCCTTATAAAGTTCTCTATGTTGCAGGACGTCCTAACTGGGAATACAAGTTTCTTTCAAGAGCTTTGGCTGATGATAAACAGATACAACTACGAGCTCTAATCAGGCTGGCTAAGCGTGAAGAAAAATTCAAATTCAGACCAGGCCGTAACAACAACGTCAACCCTCTCTTCCAGGCACTCGACGACAAAGAAGCTCAAAAGGGAGAAAACTTCGACGAACCGGTTTACATGCGCATCAATACCGAGGACGAACAAGAACTCGAAAAAGGCTTCCCCAATACTCCCGAGGAACTCTTTAAGTATCACGCCATAGTAATCGATGACTGTGAAGCAGATTTCTTTACAGCCGATCAACTAAGCCTCATCCGCGACTTTGTCAGTATTCGAGGCGGAGGACTGCTCATGATGGCCGGCATGGAGTCACTTCATGAAGGTGGTTATGAAAATACTCCTTTAAAAGAAGTCTTACCCATTTACCTTAAAAGGCCTATCCAGAAAGATCTTTACGATCAAAAATTCACCCTATCCTTAACGCGTGAAGGCTGGTTAGCTCCATGGGTACGCATGCACGATAACGAGGTAGATGAAAAAAAACGTTTAGCTTCTATGCCCGACTTTCAGGTTTTAAACCGCATTTCGACCATAAAGCCGGGAGCCCTCCTGCTTGCCAATGTGACCGATGAACAAGATAACAAATACCCGGCTTTGGTTTATCAAAATTTCGGTCTGGGCCGCAGTAGTGTCTTCACTATCGGCGACTTCTGGCGCTGGGGAATGCAAACTAAAGACACAAGAGAAAGTATGAACAAAGGCTGGCGACAAATGATACGCTGGCTAACTGCCGATGTTCCTCAAGCTATGGACCTTAAAATTAACGAAAGTTCAACAGCCTTCGAACCGGTTAAAGTTGAATTCTCTCCTAAAGACCTTGCTTTCAAAAAAATCCCTGGCCTCAAACCCACAGTAAAGTTTACTTATAAAGATGGCCAAATCATTTCAAAAACAATGAATGCAGATCCACAAGAAAAAGGACTTTATAAGGCTAACTTCCACCCAGATCGACAAGGTCAGTACAAGGTCGAAATTCAACTCAATAACACCCAGCTTCCAGAGCATGGCAAAGGCGAAAATGCCTTTTATTATGAAGACCTTTCACCCGAAAGTCAGTACTTAGAAGTCGATGAAGCTTACCTGAAACAACTGGCGGCTGGAACTGGCGGAAAAGTTATTGAAGTCGACTCAATCGACTCATTTATTAACTCCATACCTGAAGAGAATTTTAAAGTTACAGTTGAGAAAAGCGCCCCACTTTGGGACTCAGGCTGGGTACTTGGTTTAATTATACTATTACTCACCAGTGACTGGTGGCTGCGCCGAACCAGAGGGATGCCATGAAAAAGCTATTACTTCTACTTTTACTTCCACTGCAAGTATTCACTCAGGAAATGATTATTATCCGTGGTGCAAATGGTACCGAAGATTATAAAGACAGCTTAGACGAATCTCTGACACACTGGCAACATGCTGCTCAAAAAGCCAAAATTACACCAACTGTTTTCCATGAAAACAATTCAAAAGAACAATTTTTTCAGCACTTAAAAGCTCTTCCCAAGAAAGATCACCATGCTTTGTGGATTATCTTCTTAGGGCATGGCACCTACCTTAATGGCGAAGCAAAGCTCAACTTAAATGGTGACGACATCTCTGCCAATGAACTAAAATCTGCACTCAACCTTTTTTCGAGAGAAATTATTTTCATCAATACAGCGTCAACCAGCGCCCCGTTTTTATCTGCACTATCCTTCCCTGGACGCGTCATCATTACGGCAACAAAAAACGCCCAGCAAATCTACTATACCAAGTTTAACGAATTCATGTCCCTGGCAATTGCTGCTCCAGAAGCAGACATCGACAAAGATGGCCAAACCTCTCTTCTTGAAAGCTTTTTAAGCGCCTGCCAGCATACTGAAGCTTTTTATAAACAAGAAAACAGATTGAGAGGTGAAGATGCTCTCATCGACGACAATGGCGATCAACTCGGTTCTTCACTGAAACACTACGATGGTTTAATGCCGAAAAAACCTTCTGAGAAAATCGATGGCTTTAGAGCCGGGCAAATACACTTAGTGAAAAGTCCTGAAGAGGCGGCCCTTTTGCCCAAACAAAGACAAACAAGAGACCTTCTCGAGCAAAAACTCTATCGCCTCAGACTTCTTAAAAGCTCACTACCCGAAGATGACTATTACCAGAAACTCGAAGTGATCCTTCGCGAAATTGCGGCGATCTATCAAGATAAATAAATTAGACTTCCTTAGAACAAAAGCATCTTTTTATATTCGCGATGATGGTGAAGAGTATGGAGATATCAGAAAAATATCCAAAAAAGGTCAGGGTTGTTACGACCATAACCTTTTACCTAAAAGATTCTATTTGAGTAAATATTGACTTAGCAGTCGCCTTAAATAGAGAGATGACTGCCAGTCTTGCTAGCGAATGCTAGTGATTTCTCTAAAAATTAAGGTCGTCCCCTGGTTGCCAACCCACTTCCCTTTAAAGGTGACATTTTTACGGCCATTCTTAAGCTCATTTTGAGCAAAAAGAGACTTGCGAAGAGTTTCAGGCAGCTCAAATTTGTCAATATGTATTCTACCCAGACTGCCGCTTAAAGATAACTGATACTGCTGAGCACTTTTAACAGAAATACTCGTTATCGTTGCACTTATGGTAATTTCGCGATCTCTATATTTTTTTACTGTTTCAGAGCGGTTGCTCGTATACATACGAGACAACTCAACTAAGCTGATATTCGATGTTTTGTCAGCTCCAAAGCCGACTGGCTTAGATGATTTTATACGGACAATTTTATTGTTTTTGATAACACAGACTAGTTCAACGACTTTACCAATGTAATCACGGACATAACGCTCTGCACCTCTACCAACTGATATCCCGTTGACTTTATAAAGACGTGTAACCCCCTTTTTAAATTCGCTGACTTCTCCTTTAAAGGTTCGATACTCAACTGCAAAAGTACCTAGGACCATAACAAACATGGCAATGAAAAATAATAAACGTTTCACGATTTACCTTCTCTTATAACACAAAAACTAAACCTATAAACGCACTGAAATTTATCTTCTTACTGATTCTGGCGTCTAAAGCTAAGAAAAATCACTGGACTCATAAATTTCAGCACGACACCGATAGAAGTCACTAAGGCTGTATATCTTTACATTATTTTTGAAATTAAATGAGATTAAGACACAGGGCTAGTCGTATGACACCGATTTTTTAAAGTGAAAATCGCTCTTTGAGCTTTCGCTCATGCAAATGACACTTATTTTGCATAACTGTAAAATAAACAAAGCTAAAGAATGAAACTGAGATACACTGCATCTATTCTGATAGTTCTGCTGTTACTTCTGATCAAGGCAGCCATCATTTCCCCGGCAATATTTTGTTTGCTGGTGGTTGTGCTTATGCTTGCATCTTTAGTTTCGGAAGCTTTTCCACCTGAATTATCTATGGGGATTTCTCTTGGGGTTCTTCTCACAGGTTCTTTTATTCACGGCGGAGAAAATGGTTTTTTAAATAACAGCAATGCTTTTAGCGGTTTCTCGAATGAAGCGGTTATAACAGTCGCTGTTTTATTTATTGTTGCTGCAGCAGTTAGAAGTTCAGGAATTTTTGACGTACTTGCTCAGAAGACATTAGGCGAAAGTCAAAATGTCAGTACAGCTATTTTACGCATGGCTGCGCCTTTGGGTGGTCTATCAGCACTTTTTAATAATACTCCCATCGTTGCCATCTTTATGCCGATAGTCAAAGAGTGGGCCAATAAGCACAATATTTCTCCGTCAAAATTACTAATCCCACTTTCTTACCTCACGGCATTTGGTGGTATTTGTACACTTATTGGAACCTCCACAAACCTGGTCATTCAGGGTTTATTTGTTGAAAAAGGCTATCAAGGCTTTGGGCTTTTCGAGTTTGCTAAAGTTGCTCTCCCCTGTGGTCTCATAAGTATTTTGTACTTGGCATTTATCGGTTCAAAAATTCTTCCTGCTAAAGAAGATACTTTGAGTGAAGCTTCATCAAATATCAAAAAATACCTCATTCAAATGAATGTAGAAGCGACCGGCCCACTTGTTGGCAAATCTGTCCATGAAGCCGGTCTTCGCGATCTGGAAGACTTATTCCTCATTGAAATTCAAAGAAAAGGCAAAGTCATCGCACCCATCAAGCGTGAAATGATCCTGGAAGAAAAAGATGAACTGGTTTTCTCTTCTGCTCAACAAAGAATTATGGATCTGCATCGCGTCGAAGGCTTAAGTATTGCTACGTCTTGCGATCACTTCGAATTAGGAGCACTGTCCAACCTTATTGAGGTTGTTGTTGCGCCAAACTCGGCAATGCGCGGTAAAACTATTGATGAAGTTTACTTTAACAGAAAATACGATGCCACTGTTCTGACCCTGCACAGAGATGGTCACCAGATTATGGAAAAGATGTCATCAACACCCTTAAAAAAAGGTGATACACTCCTGCTTCTTGCAGGTTTTGGATTTAAGAAAATCTGGAAAGATTCAAAAGACTTTTTATCTGTTACCAAAATTGAAGAAGAAAACGAGCACGAGATTAACAGTAGCCCTGCTCTATGTATAGCGACTGTTGCTTTCATGGTTGGCTTGCCGGCATTTGGTATCATGCCGATTATGTACACATCCATTATTGCTGCTGCAATACTGGTTCTTTACCAGTACTTACCGCTTAGAAATGCTTTCAGTAATGTTGACTGGAATGTCATCATCGTTATCGCCTGTTCATTTGGTATAAGTAAAGCTTTAGCGGCGAGTGGTGCATCCGGCATGGTTTCTCAGTTGTTTACGACTTTATCAAGCCCTTTACTAGCTTTAATCGGTATCTACATCGTAACTAATATTCTGACTGAATTAATTACCAATAATGCTGCGGCTATACTGATGTTCGAAATTGCTCTGGCGACAGCAGAAAAATTCATCATGGACCCGACACCATTTGTCATTAGTTTGGCAATTGCGGCTTCGGCAAGTTTTGCAACACCTATTGGTTATCAGACAAATACCATTGTCTATGGACCCGGTGGTTATAAGTACACTGACTACATAAAAGTCGGTTTACCGATAAATATTATTTACCTTATTGGTACAGCCATATTAGTGCCGCTTATTTGGCCGCTGGCAGCACATGTGGCTCCAGTAGTCGGAAAGTAACTTTATACCGGCGAGGGCGCCGGTGATCCTTATACGAGATCGCGAAGCAAAGATCCACGTCCAAAAGGTCTATCTTTGAAGAACACCATAAAACTTGTATTAATTCATCTCTCCGTGCCTGAGCGGCTCCGCGTGAGACAATTTTTAGAGTAAGAGATATCAATACCGGCGGGGGCGCCGATGCTCCTTGTGCGAGATCGCGAAGTAAATAATTACCGGAGAGACCTCCGTATAAAAAAAGCCCCCGGAAAGAAACTCTCCGAGGCCTAAGGTTTTGTGTTAGATGATTATTATTCTATAAGATCAAGGCCTTCATCAGCAGGAGGAGCCTTTTCTTCTTTCTTCTTTGCCATACCACGAATTGCGCCTTTAGTCGATGGCAGGTAGCGGTAATAAACTGTCAGCATAAGAGCACAGAGAGTTGTTGCATAAACGCGTTTACAAGTCTGAGAATCAAACTTAGCATGGTATTCTCCAGGATACTCCCAGTAACCTTCGCGACTTTGATTCTTGTTAAGTTCGCCCTGAAACTTGCGATTCCATTTCGTCCAATTCTTGCCGCCATGTTGAAACATAGCTTGCGTCGCATAGTACCAACCATAAAGACTTTCTTCAGGCGGTTTACTCCAACTCAAATTTGGATAATCAACTTCAGCGATAGTCGTTATCTCATCTTGGAGGTTAGCGTATTTTCCTTCGCCAAATATCTGCATACAAAGGACGCCAACGGCTCTCATAGAGTGTTTGTTTCCTATTGGCTGATTTGCCGCGTCATATGGAAAACCTTTTCCCTGATCACTTCCTGAAGCCTGCTTTTTCAACCAACCAACTGATTTGTGTATAGCATTTGTCAGACCTTTAACTTCGCAACCTGCTCCATAGGCTGCTTTAAGGGCCTGATAATTCCAACCGGCAAAGGAAAGGTCCTGCTTTATATTCTGATTTTTGTTGTATTTATAGTGGTAACTACCACCATTTTGCTGGCCATTTACAATCACTTTAACAGATTCATTCATCGCCCCTTCCAAAATGGAAATACCGGTCATAGCATAAGCTTCCGCCAAAGCATAAGTTTTGATGGCATGGCCATAACCTGAGCCGGTATCTTTATTTATCTTGTGATTTGCCAACCACTCCATCGCTTTACGCACAGTTGTTCCGAACTCTTTCGAAGTTGGTGTTTCACCATAAGCCAGAAAAGTAAGCAGAGCCAAACCGGTCATCGCTTCTTTTATGCCGTATCCCTGAGCCCAGGAGCCATCTGGCCTCTGTACTTTCTTTAACCAGTAAAGAGCTTTCAAAAGATTTTGCTGGCTCATCATACTGCCACCGTATTTTGAAACAGAGGAAGCTCTACCTGCAGCACTTCGACCACCAAATACTGATGGAGATGCAAAGGCCGATGGAGAAACGACAACATCTGAAACAGCTTCTACTATTGAATCACCTTCGGTTGAGGGAGCTTCGTCGCTGACATCCTCCAAAGCAGCATCATTTATATCAACATTTTCGATAGCAACGGTAGTTAATAGAGGACTCGTGGTCTCTTCAGGTTCTACTTCATCTGGAGCCGGTTCCTCGATTGGTGGCGGCTCTTCAATTTTAACCTCTCCTACCTCTGCCATCTTTACTTCGATTTCTGCAGGTTCTACTTTGTACTTATCTTTAATCAAAATAGATAAAGCAATAATCAAAGCAACATGGAAAAATGTTGACATAACCGGACCAATAAGAGATTCAATAAAACGCTTACGGCGGTACTCTTCCAGGATTTCAAGTAGATCTTCATCTGACAGCACTGAGTCATCAAAATTCTCTTCATATTCTTCTTCGTCATAGACGTATTCAGACATATGTATCTCACACTTATTATTTCATACACAAAAACCAATTAAAGGGGCAATCTGGCAGGCTGCCCTTCTAATTCATCAAACACCAACAAAAGACTGGAAATCTTTTGAATTCCGGCCTGTTACTACACATAAACCCGACATGTTACATAACCCTTAACATTGAGGACAATTTCTTCACGAGAATTTAAAGATAAGAAAAAAGCCGACCCGATTTCTCGGGCCGGCTCATGCTTAGCGTAGACGAAATTTTATAAAAAAAAGTTCTTGATTACCGAATTCAAAAGCTCTCTGGTTTTAAAACCCTTATCGCGATTCTCTTCAACGATTTTGTCGATCTTTGGGCCGTCCTGAATGTAGAGGTCACGCCCCAGTGTATAACGCAAAAGCTGCTTCGTGAAAGAACGTGCCAAAACTTCTTCCTGACTACCGATGTACTCTTTCAAATCTCCAACGTTTTTGATTTTATGAGTATTTATCATAACCGCATCTCTTGAGTGATTCTGATGAATCCCCCCCATGGTATCATAGTAATCCATGATGATCGCAAATGGATCTATGCGTTTGTGACAATTGTAGCAAGAAGGGTCTTTACTGTGAGCTTCAAGTTTAGTTTTTAGATCTTCAGAATGCTTCGACTCAAAGTTTGTCAAGTCAATCTCATCTGGTGGAGGTGGAAGAGGTGAATCCAGTAAGTTCTCCAAAATCCATGTAGAACGTTTAATGGCCAAGCCATCAACTCCATTGCCTGTTGCTGTCAGGAAAGCACCTGATGAGAGTAAACCGCCACGACGTTTATCTGAGAAAGTATGCTTCTTAAATGTATCTTTCTGAATGTCATACTTCTCAGGAACTGTACCCTGATATCGGAAGTAAGAATTGCCGCCGCCATTTTCATAGAAGTCTCTCAAGTCATCATTAACAATAGAGTAGTCAGCAGTCACCAACTCTTTGATCGGACGGTTCTGCGTAAAAAGGTGAAGTAAGAATTTCGAAATTTCTTCTTGGTACGCATCGAAAAAGTTCTTCTTGTGGAATGTCCCAAACTTGTCAGCTTCAGGTGTTGCAGCAAGAATCTCTTCCATTTCCAACCACTGGTAACTAAAGTTTTCCAGGAAACGTCTGAAGTTGGAGTGATTGACAATCCAATCGGTCAATTTCTCAGGACTCTTTGCTCTTTGAGCACTTTCAAACTGAGTTATAAAATCTGGTGACGGGTGTGACTTATGAAGTGCGTAAGAAACATAACGGGCATAAGCCTGTTTGTCTTTTTTATCGTTGCCAACTGTCAGGAAGTCTGGGGAAAGGAAGAAGGACATCATCGCTGTACGGTAAGACTCTTCCTCATCCATTTTACTCTGTTTCAATTTACTAAAGATATACGAGTAAACTGTGTTGTTTTTAATAGCAGCATCTTCATGAAGATTCTTAAATTTTTCACGAATTGCTCTATCTGTCAGTCTTTCATCGTCTTTCAATGAGTAACCATTTACTTTAACGTTCAATGGACCTTTTATACTGATGTCACTAAAACGAATCTGGGCAAAAGGATACTTCGGAATACGCATATCTTGAGCTAGTGACTTCTCAATAGCTTTGCGCTCAGTGCTTTTAAATCTGTGAGATGCTACCATCGCAGCTACCTTTGTATCTGTCGGGAACTGTTTCATCCCCATACGGTAAGCAATGGCGCCTTTTCGATTAAGAGTAAACTGAACAGTGTAGCGTTCTTTGCCTTCAGAAACTTTAATACTGGTGATCTGCTGAACTTTTGAGTAAGCATCGGCCTTACCTGGTGGAACAATGAAAAAGTCTACAGGCAATCCATAACCATCTTTAGGAAGCAGGTTCTTGTAGTAGTCAATGACTGATTGACCATACTTTTTCTTATTGTACTTGTCCGGATTCATATTCTGCGCTTCACCGGTGAAACTCAGCTTATATGTACCGGCAGGAAGAGTCAGTTTGGCTAAGAGCTCTTCAGTTTCTGTATCAGGACCTTCACTCTTTTCATTTCTATTTGATTTCTTAGAACGAGAAGATTTTTTCTTTGCATCTTCTTTAGATTCATGGTTATTGAAATGAATTTCATTCATAAGATCACCATGATACCAACGCAAGTCAGTCATAGATCCATTATTGAAACTACGGTGAGTCTGAGTTGGAAATTTAACTCCAACATTTAGAGGCTTAGTTCTAATGCGCAAAGAAACATAACTCTTAACGGCATCTTCTAATGAGGTATAAAGATCGTTTAGGTAATATGGAGTTATGATGTTTTCCTGAACTGTATAGAAGTCAGTGTGAGAGTAATTTGAATAGAGCTTACCAAATGGATTGTAGATGCTTTTGTCAACCTGAAAGAGGTCAGACAGTGTATTCTCAATTTCATTTGGAGTCAGAGCTCTTGTCTTATTTGCAGTGATTGTGTTTGCGGTAATTTTCTTAATTTCAGCCAGAAGAACCTCTTTTTCTTCAGACGAAAGTGGCTCTTCGTCCTCTGGTGGCATATTTCCTTCAGCGATTTCGTCGTGAATAATTCTCCAAAGCTTCGGATTAGTCGTTCCTGACGCCAGAACTTTTACGAAGTCAAACTTACCTTCGACTTCTTTGCCTTCCTGACCATGACATGAAATACAACGATCATTAACAATCCCGGCAAAAGTGTAGTGCTTGAGCTCACCAGTAAAGAGAACCTCCTTAGGCGCTTCGATCTCCTTGATCTCTTGGACCACTGGCTTAGGAGCTTCTTTCTTAACGACTTCTTTCTTAACGACTTCTTTCTTTTTCTTAGGAGCTTCCTTCTTAACGACTTTAACTTCTTCAGGACGGTTAGACTCTTCGATGAATCGCATAATCGGTCCATACGCCAAGCCACCGCCAATAATAACGATCGCGGCAAAAATAAGTGGAGTTGGATTAAACTGTTTTTTCTTGCGCGTCGATGCTCGCTTAGCTTTATTTATGCTGCGTTTGTCTATGCCACCTGATTTATCGACAGCCTTTTTCAACTTAACATTTGTCCTTAGGGGTCTCTTCTTATTCATGATTTACGCCCTAAAAAGTTCATTGATAACTTGCTTGTTGCCTGAAAACTCCGGATTGCTGAAACCCATCTGTTTGAGGATACTTGAGAACAGCTGAATAGTTGGCTTTTGAACTTTGCCGCTGCTGTCTTTGCACTCAATGACGTCTTTGTGTTTGAAACCACCACCAAATAAGAAAGCTGGGATATCTCTACATGAGTGTTTATTGGCATCTGACAACGCACTTGTATATAGAACGATGGTGTCATCCAACATGTTCTCAACTTCAAGCTTGGCCATAAAGTCAGTCATCCCTTGAAGTAAGTGATCATCTATACTGCTTAGCTCTTCAATTCTTTCAGAGTAATTACTGTGGTGACTTAGAGTATGATAACCATGAGAAACTCCCGGTACACCAGAAGGTAAACGACCACCGCCAAACTGCATCAAGGCAATCTTAGTCTGCTTTTCTTTAAGAGCTTCGAAAATAGTATTGAAGTTGTGTTCACAATTTATAAGCGGTTGTCTTTCTGCATCGTCAGGGTGTTTGGCAGACTTTCGAGGGCGGCGAACTTTCAGCCACTTTTCCTGAGTGTCGAGATCTTTTAGCTGGTAATCAATAGATGAGACAAGGTTTTTCTCTTGAGGAGTCCCTTTCCAGCGTCGCTTGATGTTAGTTTTAAGCTCTTTAAGAATCAGTCTCTGCTTGGATATAAAAGCTTTTACTTTACCTGTGTCGACATTTCCAAAGATACCTTCATGCAGGGAATTAATACCAGTATAAGCCGGTGCCGCCTGAGCCTGGGTGTTCCACGACATGTTTCGCCCACCTGAAACTTTATGGTAAATGTTTTTATGCCTGGTTTCCTGAATCGAATACTCAGCGGCATATTGATCCAGACTGACAAACTGACGGTTCGGGTAAAACTGACGATCCTGGAAATCCATCCCGGTAAAAGTTGCATGTTCACTGTGGTGAGCATTATTAACTCCAGGTTGCTCCATCCCGTTAAAATAGGTCACTTTACCTTTGAAGTCTTTAAAGTATTTATTGAAGTACCGGCTCTCGTTTTTGCCATTTCGATAGTAACCTTCATACAAGCCAAGATCGCAAGTGATCAATACGAGATTTTTCTTTAGTTTTACAGGAGGGATTTTTGTTGCTGCTGTTGCCTGATTAACAACACCAGAAGCAATTAAGCCAGCACCTGACCCTTTCAGGAAGGAGCGTCTGTTCATTACGAACCTCATTACACATAAGTTTACACATCTATTGCGATGGTCTTAACTCTCTGCACAGGGTTCTCGGGCTAATTTCTAAGCCCTAATTTAAAGACCACACGACTACACATTTATAACAACGACATCTGTTACGACAAAGAATTTTAATTCATGACAAATTTTGGCGATTTTATCACATTTCTTTAGCTACTAATCCATAAATCGCCATGCAAACGTAATGAATCTCCTTGTATTTTTTACAAAAAAATGTGGATCCGTCGATTGAATCATACAATTATTTTTTGCTAGACGAATTACTCATTTTATTCAAAAAAATCATCAGGTCTAAACTTTAAATAACTCAACTTGTCATAAGAATTCAGGCTATTTTCAAATAAATATTTTCCATTAAATGCCGATAAATTTGAAGTCGAGTCGCTGGTCATATTTATTAGCATTATGGGAGAAAAACTATGAAAGAAAATTTAGAATTTAAAAACAAAAATGGTGAACTGATTTTTGAATTAGAAAAATCAGCTCTGACTAAAGTAACCTCAGAATATAAAGGTGGCGAGCACATCTACTTACTTGAGTATGATTACGTCAAAGACTTTCTAATCATCAATCGCGATGTAGGTGAAACTCTGGAAAAATTGAAAGATTACTTTCATATTATCGGTGAAATACGCCAAACAGAAAAAATATACGTATTAACGTCCACAGTCCTCGAAGCGGATATGGTCACCATGAATGTCGAAATAGAATATGGTGCCATTCTTGAATTTGATCTAAATGGTAAGTTTATCGCGGATGTCCTCAATCAGGAAAAAGAGGATTTTTCTGCGGTCAATGCAGATGAACTAGCTGAGCTCGATCTCGAAAGCCTCGAAGTCTCTTCAAAAGACAAACCTTATATCGACCCGGCCGAAGCATTAGTCCAAGCGTCTAAAGAGGCAGGAGCGCGAGGTTATGAACGCAAAGATGTCCTGAAGAAATTTGCCGAAGAAAAAGAGCAAAAACGGGCTTAAACAAAAACACTGGTAGCCCGCAAAATTAAGCTTAATAAACAGCCAGCATAAATTCAAAATTATACTGGCACTTTTTTGAATCTTGCTTCCCTAAAAAGCCTCTCTCCTGGCTGAATTGATTCTCATTCAAGATGCAGGCATAATTCCAGACTTAAGTGAAATAGTAAATACCATCAATCAACTGGAAAGCAGTTAGCTTCAGATTGATTCTGAATCCTAGAAGAATAAGATCTCACGTTGACGCTTGCCGACTTTGAGCTACCTGTATGAAAAAATTTACACATGGCCAATGAACTTAACTCCCATAACAAACCTCGATATTCCAGAACTGCAAATTTATCGCCATTTGAGAGACAATGCTGTCACCAAAGACAACAGCTTCATTGCCGACAGCCCCAAAGTTGTCAACATGCTCTTGGAAACTGACATAGAAGTTCGCAGTATCTTAGCGACTGAGAAATACTTTCAAGACAACAAAGAGCTTATCGAGGCTAAAGACAT
>JAKVBD010000097.1 GCA_022446985.1 Lentisphaerales bacterium | reverse complement strand
GCAAAAGATGGCCGCAACCTGAAGCAGAGTATAGAGCTTGGATGACTTCAGGAGATCCGGGGAAACTTGGAGAAACACAAATTGTTGAAGTGGAAGATGGTTTGTATGTCGCCAATATGGTAGCACAAAGGCATGTAAAGAAGATTGATGGCGTTCCGCCTATTCGCTATGAAGCTGTTGAGGGATGTTTACAGGAAGTTGCTGAAAAGGCGTCAGAATTGAAGGCAAGCGTGCATATGCCCAGAATAGGATGTGGTTTAGCTGGGGGAGAGTGGGATGAGATTGAAAAGTGTATTACCAATACACTGCTTAAAAATGTTATAAGTGTTTACGTTTACGATTTTGTTTGAATCGAAATACATAAATAAAAAAGAAAAATCAAATGAATAAAAAATATTAAAAGATATAGCAAATTTATGAGTCTTTTACTACGGCATAAGCCCGAGGAAATCGGGCTTGTGCTTGATGAATAAGGCTGGGCCGATGTCGGGGATTTACTCTCAAAAATGCAGGCTCGCGGAAAAGATATAAACCAGGCTCTGCTTGAAGAGATTGTGATGACGAATGATAAGAAGCGCTTTTCATTTTCTGATGATGGCAAGCGCATTCGTGCCAATCAAGGACACTCGTTAGATCTAGATCTCGGACTGGAAGAAAGGCAGCCACCTGAAATTCTTTGCCATGGCACAGCTACAAGGAATATGGATGTCATTTTCAAAGAAGGTCTGAAAAAGATGAATCGGCACCATGTTCATTTATCAGAAGAAGTTGAGACGGCGAGAAATGTTGGCAGCCGTTATGGCAAGCCGGTTATATTGGAAGTTGCATCAGAAAGAATGTATCAAGACGGTTTTAAGTTCTATCATTCAGAAAATGGTGTCTGGCTGACGAATGAAGTGCCTGTTAAATATCTAACGAAATCTACTGTAATTTTTTAATGGTGTTATATTTAAGGATAAGGCCTGAAGATGTCTTTTGTGGAATGTGTGGTGAGGTGTGTATGAAGACGGTTATTCTCTTTGAGGATGATGACGATAAGATGGAGAGTTATGTGACAGATGTCCTACATGACATTGGGATAGAAGTTAAGAATTCTCACTGTATGGAAAAGTTGATCCCCAAGACGGTAATTGATTTTGCTGTGTGTGATTTTAGTCATCATAATCGCAGAGTTAATCAATCGGTAGATGCGTTGCGCCGCACTCATAAAGAAACTCAGATAATTGCGATAGTGGATGAAGACCAAAATTTGGAAGGGCTGCATAGCGATGATATTATCCTGCAAAAGCCTTTTAATGCCGTTCAGTTACTTACTTCTGTTGATTTCGGTGATGGTAATAGTCAAGCCAGTTAAGGGGTTGGGAGGAGGCCTTTAAGTTCTTTAAATCTCTTGGGCTTTTTATTCTTTGATTCTTCGGATGGCATGAAGCCTTTTTCGAGAAGGTATGCAGTTACTCCAGCAGCTGGTCCTATGGTTTCGTGAACGGTGTATTCGTCTTGAGGTACACTGAGACCTTCCAAATTGCCAAAGCGGCGATAGATCGGTTGGATCTTGTCGACGTCTCCCAAAATGTCTGTATCAAGTCCTTTGAATGCATGATCAGGCCTTGGTTTAACTTTTAGGTTGAATGCCAGATTTTTAGTATTGTAGTAAACTCCATAGGTCAACAGGTATGGTGTTATTCCAGAGACGAATTCTTCATGCAGCATCGTGCCAGGCACCGAAAGTTGGTAGTTTGCTATCTATTGCTGTTGCGCGAATCATATCGAAAGGTTTGTGATGAATCTTTTTTCCGTTGTTAGTAATGTTTTTATATTCTTGATCGTTAGATATGTGACCGCCTTGGTAAGAGTGCATATGGCACTCTCCAGAATTGGCCTATATAACCTTAGGTAAGCTGGATGGATTGATGCACCACATCGGTAAGACTGGCCAAAAAGTTGATGAATTGATGGATTGGTATGATGGTCAGATTCGAGAGCTTTATGCATGTGCTGAGGAAAAGTACGAAGAGGTTTCTCTATGTATTCAGTGATCACGGTATGCATGATATTAACGAAGAATGCAATTTGATCAAGGAAATAGAGTCTTTAGGCTTGGGCTTTGAAAAGGATTATGTAGCAGTTTACGATTCGACGATGGCACGCTTTGGGTTTTTTAATGATACCGCAAAAGAAAAAATCACTGTAATGCTAAGTGCGCATGATAAAGGTCGAATTATGTCTGATGAAGAACTGCGCAATGAAGGGACTTATTTTGAAGGTGGACAATTTGCTGAATGCGTATTTCTCATGAATGGTGGAGTTCAGATTGTGCCGAGTTTTATGGGGCAGAAAGGTTGTAAAGGAATGCATGGCTATCATCCAGATGAAGCAGATACTAGTTCGGCGATTTTGAGTAACAAGGCCTTACCTGACAATTTAGAAAGCATAGAACAAATATTTTGGCTGATGGTTAATGAATTGAATTTAATAATTGAGAATCATCTACATAGGTCAATATTTGTAGAATCCTGATTGTCTCTTTTTGGGCTTTAATTATGCTGAGCCATTGACCCTTTAGCTGTTTTGTGTAGAATGTCCTAAAAGTTATCAAATAAGAAGATTTTTATGGCAGATGTTGTAGTTATCACGGGTTCAGGGGGATTGATTGGCGGCGAGACTGTGCGCTTTTTTGTCGAAAAAGGTTTTACCTGTGTCGGTATAGATAACGATATGCGCAGTTATTTCTTTGGAGAGGGTGCATCTACTGATTGGAATCGTCGAGCGATTCAGGAAAAGTACACAAACTACATTCACCGAGCTTTAGATATACGTGATGCCGATGCTGTTGAAGCAGTTTATAAAGAATTCTCAAGTGACATTAAATTAACTGTTCATACGGCGGCGCAGCCTTCACATGATTGGGCCGCGAAAGAACCATTTACTGATTTTACAGTCAATGCAAATGGCACCTTGAATTTATTAGAAGCAGCTCGCAAATACTGTTTGAAAGCGCCATTTATTTTCACCAGTACAAATAAGGTATATGGCGATACTCCAAACGCATTGCCGTTGATTGAGCAGCAAAGTCGCTGGGAATGTTCAGAGGAACATACTTTTGGTAAATATGGAATCGATGAGTCTATGTCTATTGACCAAACAAAGCATTCTTTGTTTGGTGCTTCTAAAGTTGCTGCTGATGTTTTGGTGCAAGAGTACGGCCTATATTTTGGTATGCTTACCGCGAGTTTTAGAGGTGGCTGCTTGACCGGGCCTACCCATTCTGGTGCAGAACTGCATGGTTTCCTGGCTTACTTAATGAAGTGTGCAGTTACCGGCAAAGAGTACAGCATTTTTGGATATAAAGGGAAGCAGGTCAGAGATAATATACACTCTTATGATTTGGTGAATGCCTTTTATCATTTTTATAAAAATCCGCGGGTAGGTGAAGTCTATAATATTGGTGGTAGTCGGCACAGTAATTGTTCAATGCAAGAGGCGATTACCAAGTGTGAAGCTCTTTGCGGTAAGAAGATGAATGTGACTTACAAGGATGATAACCGCATTGGCGATCATATTTGGTATATTTCAGACGTTCGCAAATTTCAGGAGCATTATCCTGAATGGCAATACAAGTATGGAATTAATGATATTTTTGAGCAGATTTATCACGCTAATGAAAGCGAAAGTCAGGTATGAAAAGTGTTTTAGTTACTGGTGGAGCTGGATTTGTCGGGTCAAATATAGCCATCGCGCTTAAAAAGCATAAAGAGAATATCAGAGTTGTCGTGTTGGATAATCTTCTTCGTAGAGGTACTGAGGGGAACCTCTTCACTCTTGAGAAGTATGGCATAGAGTTTATACATGGTGATGTTAGAATTGCAGATGATCTACAACGTGCTGGTAAGATTGACTTTCTCGTTGAATGCTCTGCAGAACCATCTGTTTTAGCCGGATCGGATGGAAGTCCGGGGTATGTCATTCAGACAAACTTAAATGGCGCTGTAAATTGCGCCGAATACTGTCGTCAGCATAATGACGGGCTTTTATTTCTTTCAACAAGTCGAGTTTACTCAATAGACTCTTTGAAGGATATGAAAATATCGGAAGGCAAGACTCGTTTTGAGTTATCTGGAGAGCAATCTGTTGATGGCCTTTCAATTAAAGGTGTTTCTGAGGAGTGCTCAGTTCAGGGCTTTAAGTCTTTTTATGGTGCCAGTAAGATCGCCGCTGAATTTATGCTGGAGGAGTACCGGTACCTTTTTGATTGGCCGGTCATCATAAACCGTTGTGGCTTGATTGCAGGTCCGGGGCAGTTCGGAAAGGCTGATCAGGGTATTATTTCTTTTTGGTTAAACTCTCATCTTGAGAAAAATAGTCTTAAGTACATTGGGTTCGGTGGTTCAGGGAAGCAGGTTCGAGATGCTACTCATATAGATGATTTGGTGCGTTTGGTGATTTTACAGATGACGAAGCCTGAGAAATTTAAAAAAGACGTTTTTAACGTAGGTGGAGGACTTAAGTCAAGTTTTTCATTATTAGAACTGACAAATTTATGTCGTGAGATCACAGGTAATAAATTAGATATTGCTGGAGAATTAACTGAACGTTATGCAGATATTCCAGTTTATCTATCTGATACGACTAAGATAAATCAGCTCTGTGAATGGAAAAGTGAATTAAATATTGAAGACATAATTCAAGACGTATATAATTGGTTAATAGATCGCAGAAACCTTTAGTAAAAAGTTAAGACTTTCACCGCTCATAGGAAAGTTTCATAACAGGGACAAAAGGTACGGTACGGGTAAAAAGAAATATGAATGAAGATCAAAGTCAAAGTGACAGCAGAACGATAGCTATGTCGAGAACGGAAGTTCTGACCGGCATGAGTCGTCGTCGCGTTAGTTACCTAGAAGTTAACTCTCCTGAAAGACCGAGGCTTAACTTTAAGTTGGCGGATACAAAAGTTGTAATGGGAAGAACGGCTGATAATCAAATCTCATTACCATATACAAATGTATCACGACATCACGCCTGTGTTTTCGTTAGCGGAGAAGATTATTACGTAGAAGACATGGGGAGCACCAATGGCACTTATGTGAATGGTGTAAAAGTAGCCAAATGTGTTTTGCGACCAAATGATTTAATCCAAATCGGTGAAACAAAAGTTTATTACTCTGAAAGAGAAGAGCTCTGTCTTTAAATGTCAAATTCACTCCTTGTAACTTTCTGGGGAACACGCGGTTCAATAGCCACTCCAGGGCGATCTACTGAAAAGTATGGGGGGAACACTTCTTGTATCTCTGTTCAGTATAAGGATCAATATTTTATAATGGATGCCGGTACAGGTATTCGTCCTTTAGGTATTGAAATTATGCGCGACCATATGCTTGAAGAAGGTAAGTATGATATAAGTTTGTTCTTGAGTCATACTCACTGGGATCACATTCAGGGTTTGCCATTCTTTCAACCAGCGTACCATCCAAGCTTTGGTTTGACTATTTATGGAGCTAAACAAAAAGATGATAATCTTGAAAATCTTTTGATTGGCCAAATGCATTCAAATTACTTTCCTGTACCTATGTCAGCTTTAGGATCGGACTTAAGTATTGTCGAGATTGATGAAAACGAGTTGACTATTGGTGAAGTGAAAATCTCAACTACTGAGTTAAATCATCCTGGTGGAGCTACTGCCTTTAAATTGTCCGTTGATGGTAAATCAGTTATCTATGCCACAGACAATGAACTAAATAGCCAGTTTGATTTAGAAGGTAATCTGATGAATGAAGATGTTATGGGTAAAAAATTCTTTGAATTTATTAAAGATGCAGATTTGTTAATCGCAGACGGTGAATATACTCAGGACGAATATGAAACCAAAGTTGGTTGGGGGCATTCGTCTATGCCCGTATTAATAAACACATCTCAAAAGGCTGGAGTTAAACAACTTGCTGTTCACCACCATGATCCAATGCATACTGACAACTTTATAGATGGAATCAGTACTGATTTTTTGAAAAAATATCAGGATTCAGAGCCAAGGATGGACATATTCTGGGCTCGAGAGGGCTTGACACTCGCTATTTGACAGTAGAGGTTAGAATACCTTTGAAACAGCCTCGCGAGAACGGGGCTTTTTATTTATCTCTATACTGGATATGAAGAAAAAAGATTCCAACTCCATTTTAAGTAAGGCCGCCTCCCGGATGGCTAATCCTGTTAAGCAGGCATTAACTAATGTTATTGATTCTCTGAATTCCAGGAATTATGACGAAGATCGTTTAGTTGTCGTCAAAGAAGCTCTCATGCAGTTATTTATCTATGTTATGACTGCAGATGGAGAAGTAAACGATTCTGAAGTGGAAATGGTTTCCGGTTACTTTAAAGAAAAATATGGACAAAATGCCGTAAGTCGTTTTCGTTCTGTGCTTGCATCAAAAGAATCACAACCTATTTCGGAAGCATGTGAAAAGCTGAGTGAATTCACTGCTGGGGAAAAAGAGAAAATTGTTGAAGCCTTAATAAACCTGGCTTATTCCGATGGACAGTATCTTGAAGAAGAGAAGAAGGTTGTTGGTGAGATTTGTGAATCTCTGGAAGTTGAGAGAGAAGTCATGACACTGGCAGAAGAAGAGGCGGCTAAGTCACTTCGTACTCACTCTTCTTTAGTTCGTTCTGGTGCTGGTGTTCTGGCAGCTTTGGTCATTATATTCATTTTTATACTGACGGCAACTTTTCTGAAGTCTGTTCTTTTCGGAATAATTCTGGCTTATTTCTTTTTGCCACTTCAGAAATGGTATGCTGACAGTTTTTTTCACAATGGTATGGTTGCCAGGATTGTAAATTTAATCGAGTCTTGTTTCAAACCCTTCGAGATGACCAGTGCTAAGATAAGACATATTTTCTCGAAGGAAATTCCAGAACAAGAAGATGCTACTGAAGAAGAATGTATGGAAAAGAAGAAACTGGCACTCTTGAAAAGGTCTTGTCATGCGACGGTTCTGACAGTCGCTTTGAGCGCTGTAGCTATTGTGATTATAGCCACTTGGGTATCCTCTAATTACTACACCGCAGCCAAGGCCACAATCAGTGAAGTGAATGAAGAATCAAAAAGCGATCAACCTGGGAAATCGCACTTTGTGGAGAATCTACTGGATCGCTTGAATCCTGATTTGATGAATATTCCAGTTGTGGCCAAAACGGTTAAGGCCATTGAAGATTTTTTAGCAAATGAAGAACAGATGAATGAGATAAAGGCTAAAGTTAACGAAAACTTTGGTGGTATTTTTGGTGTTATTACAAATATTCTGGGAGGTATGGTCAGCTTCCTTTTAAATGCTCTGTTGACGTTATTTTTCTTTTCATTTTTCCTCGATAAAATGGCAGAATTTCAGCTAGAGAGTGAGCAGCAGAAGTCAATGGGAGATTACCTGGTTGAAAGTATTTTTGAAAGTGGTTGGATGCCTAAAACTGCGAAAGAAACCAGAAAGACTGCTGCTGGTATTATTGATGTCATTACTCTCAAGTTGCAAACTTGGGTGAGAGGCTATCTATGGATAATAATTATTGAAAGCATCGTATATATCTCGGTATTTTTAATGCTTGGAGTTCCTTACGCTTTAATTCTTGGCGGTATTGCCGGTTTGACGGTTTTGCTGCCTTTCTTAGGCCCTATGGCCAGTGCTGTGATCACTCTTGGTGTCTGTGTCGTGACTGGAGGCGCTTCGCCTGCTTTACTGGTAACGATAGTTATTTTTTATGGCATTATGAATATGGTAATTGAACAGTTGTTTTTGTATCCGGCTTTTGTTGGAGAGGCTTTGGGACTTAATACGCTGGAAACAATTGCGGTTGTTCTTTTAGGTGGTTTAATGGCTGGGCTTACAGGTGTGATTTTTGCAGTTCCAGCAGCTTCGATCATAAAGTATTTGATTCCGAAAATATATAATACGCTTTCCGATAATGCTCCAAAGCCCGTAGTAGCTAAAAATAGTTGAAAATAACATGGCTCAAGAAAAAATTCGAGGTTGGAGTTTTATACTGCAGTCTCACCATCAAAAACTCATTGAAAGTTTGGGCCTGAATTTAAAGCCTGCAAGAGTTCTTATAAGTGACCTCGGAACTTCAACCTTAGGCTTATGGCATGCACAGTCGCGCACTATTGAGATCTCAGAAGAGTTAATTTTTAATTTTTCCTGGGTTGATATAGAGCATACCCTAAAGCATGAAATGGCTCACCAATTGGTAGATGAAGTTTATTCTGCACAAGAGGCGCCTCATGGAAAGAGTTTCAAAAAAGCATGCTCATTGCTTGGTATAAGCAGTGAAGCCAGAGTGGATACACAGACATTAAAAGAAAGTACCTTGAAGAAGAGAATTACTAAGTTATTAGCGTTATCAAATTCGTCTAATGAAAATGAAGCAGCCGCAGCTTTGGCCAAAGCCCATGAATTATCCTGCAAGCATAACCTTAATCTTAGCGAAGATGAACAAGGAAATTTTAATATTCTTCCTATTGGTGGAATACGCAAAAAGATTCCAAGATACGAGCATACTGTGATAGGCATTCTCAATGAATTTTATTTTGTTAAAGTTCTTCAAAATTACCGGTTAAATGATGTCGGGGAGAAAGTCGGTTGGCAGTTTGAGCTTTATGGCGATTTAGAGAATCTGACAACTGCGGAGTATGTTTACTATTTTTTAATCAATCAAGGGGATGATCTTTGGTTGAGTTATAAGAAGAAACATGGTCGTGAAGTTTCTCGTAAAAAGCGCTTTTTTCTTACAGGTTTGTATGATGGATTTTACAAAAAACTTCGTCATGAACGCGATGAAATTCTAAATAAGTTTGCCCTTAAGAAGATTCATGATGTAAAGCTGGATGAATTTTTCGCTCATTTAAATCCATCTGTCAGAAGACGAACTGTAAGGCAAAGTGTTGATCCTAAAATTTATAATGATGGAATCTCAGAAGGTAAAAAAATGAGAATTCATCACGGGGTGGGAACTTCTTCTTCTGGTCAAAAACCTCGTCGTATAGAAGGCTAAGCAGATGAAGGGTCATCAAAAGAAATTCTGGATTATTCTTCTTGGAATAACTGTTTTAGCATTAGCTGTTCGAGTTCTGGCTGCTTGGCAGATGTATGATTCTGTTTCCGGGGTTCAACAGCCTATATCTGCTACAGATATGGATACCTATATAAAGTATGGTAAGCAGTTTAAGGATGGGACTTACACAGACTTTGATGGCGCTTACTATTACCAGCCATTTTACTCTGCGGTTTTCTTACGTGGGGTATTTACTTTGTTTGATGACAGTATCTTTGCCTTGGTAATGATCCAGGCAGTTATTGGAGCATTGACGGTTTTATTGACTGGTCTGATTGGCAGTTTAGTTGGTGGAAGAAAAGTTGGTGTTGGAGCAGCTGTTATTTTGGCTTTATTCCGGAATCATATTCTTTACACACCTTTTGCTTTAATTGCAGTTTTGCAGACATTTCTCATTGCTTTAACCATGTATCTGCTAATACTGGGATTTAAGAAAGGCCATAATCGTTTTTGGATTCTAGCAGGATTAACTACTGCTTGTTCAATTCTTTGTCGTGGCAACTTCCTTTTGATTATTCCTTTAATAATTTTAATGATAGCCTGGAAGTATCGGTCGGAGAAAAAGCAGGCTTTTATCAAATGTACTTTATTTATACTCATGGTTTATTTACCACAGATGCCTTTTTCAATTAAAAACTATCAAATAGAAGGTAAATGGACAGGGCCTAGTATTGCTGGAGGTGTGGTATTAGCATACGGTAATAATCCGGATGGGGCACCGGGAACTATGGATATGGAGGCAAGTCACTTTTTTGCATATGACTCGGGCGATGAAGTGAATCAATGGCAAAAAACTAAATTAGAGACCTCATTGAAGTCATCAATTAAGAACTATCAAATAGAAGGTAAATGGACAGGGCCTAGTATTGCTGGAGGTGTTGTTTTAGGGATTGGTAATAACCCAGATGGCGCACCGGGAACTATGGATATGGAGGCAAGCCACTATTTACACTTTGATGGGGGCGATGAGTATTCTCATTGGTCAGCAATTAAGTCTGAAGTGCCCATTAAATCTTCAATGAAAAGTTGGATCATGGATTATCCACTGCAATGGCTGGATTTGAAGTTACAGGTCTTACTCCTCTATTTCAGTAACGAAGAATGTTATAATAATATCAGTCTGCATCAAGCTGCCAGGCAGGTGCCTTGGTTGTACAGTCCGGTACTAATTGATTATTGGTTAGTCGGTATTCCGTTCATAGTTTTTCTGCTGTATTATCTGTTTAATTTTAGAAAGAGCGGCAAGACTCTTTTGAGTTGGGTTTCGCTCGTTTATATAGGCTCAACAGTTCTCTTTTATGTTTTAAGTCGCTATAAGCTTCCGATTATTCCTTTGATGTCGGTTATTGCAGCATATGAATTCAGGCGTTGGTACTTATTATTAAAAGAAAATGATTCGAGGAAGAAGACGTTTTTAGCAGTCAGTTTTCTAATTGCTGTGTTTACAGTAGTACGTTCGTTTAGTTTTTATCAGGAAAATATTGAAGCAGCCGTTAACCGAATGGCACGTTCTGAGGGAAATCAGTTTCAGACAGAAAAGAGCAGACATGTAAAAGACCACAATAACAGTCTTAGAGGTGGTTGGATTAATTATATGTTGAAGCCAAACGAAACGATAACTAAAAATTTTGCAGTCAGTGAAAGTTTTGAAGGTGGGAAAGGCGTCATCCGCCTTTATGCAGCAGTAGATGCCAAACAACCAAGTCCAACAGTTGTAGTTGTTGAACATGCCGGTAAAACTTACCGTAAACGATTAATGTTTCATTCCCGTTGGATTGAGGTTGATGTTGAAGAAGTCAATCCTCAAAAAGATTTTAAAATAAGGCTTGCATCAAATGTTCCTGCAGCCATTTTCTACACCCCTCAACGAGATTTTGGCAGGTCTCTTATAAATGACCGCCTCCTGGATGGTGAGTGGATAATTCAATTAAAAGTTTTTAAAGAGAAATAGTTTATGTATGCAATCGGTCAAAGGTGGATCAGTGAAGCAGAACCTGAATTAGGACTGGGTACCATCTTAAAAATTGACAATCGTGAAGTTCACATATTGTTTGGAGCTTCTCAAACGACCAGAGTTTATTCACCTGAGAGTGCGCCCCTTAAAAGAGCCATTTTTAGAGCTGGAGACAAAGTCAAAGATCGTGAAGAAACAGAACTGAAGATTCTAGAAGTCCGTGAAGAGTCTGACTTACTTTTCTACATTCATTCCGGCGGAGAATTGGTTGAGACTGAGTTATCAGATACTTTAAGTTTTAGTGAGCCTCATGACCGTTTGCTTAAACAGCACCTTGATGATCATCGTTTATTTGATCTAAGGTACTCTAGCTATTTACATCAGAATAGAATCAAAAGCAGTTCCGTTTATGGATATTCTGGAGCTCGAATTGATTTGATTCCTCACCAGTTGTATGTGGCTTCACAAGTAACGCAAAGAAAGAACCCACGAGTTTTATTATCAGACGAAGTGGGACTTGGTAAAACGATTGAAGCCGGTTTGGTTCTTCACCGCAAAATCTTAACTGGAGCAGTGACGAGAGTTTTGGTCATAGTACCTGAGTCATTAGTTCACCAGTGGTTCGTGGAGATGTTCCGCAAGTTTAATCTTTGGTTTACGATTATGGACGAGGATCGCTGCCAAGCAGTGACTCACCTCGATGAGACAGTGAATCCATTTTTGCAAGACCAGTTGATTATTGCCAGTCAGGAGCTGTTACTGGAAAAACCTCAATGGGGAATGAAGGCGATCCAGGGAGAATGGGATTTAACGGTTATTGATGAAGCTCACCATATTCAGTGGCACCCTGAGAAAAGTTCTCCTGAGTATGAGTTAGCCAGCGGTATTTGTGGCGCTTCGAAAGGAGTTATGCTTTTAACTGCAACTCCAGAACAATTGGGAGAAGAAAGTCACTTTGCAAGACTGCGTCTACTTGATCCGGATAAGTTTTATGATCTACAGAAATTCTTAAATGAAGTTGAAGATGATCGTCAGACAGCAGCAGCAGTGAGATCCTTAATGTCACATAGTAAACTGGCAAAAAATGAAGAAGCTCTTCTAAAATCAGTGCTTGATGGTGAACAAGAGTTGAACCTGTGGTTGGGTGACGTTGAGAAGTATCGCGACAATTTACTAGATGCACTGGTTGACCGACATGGTCCGGGTCGAATGATTTTCAGAAATACTCGCAGGATAATGAAAAACTTTCCAGAAAGGAAGTTAATTACTCATGAGTTCAATCTCGATGCCGCTTATCAAAAAGCTTTAGAGGATAAAAACTTTGAAACACTTCAGGATATAAAAGAGTTTGTCGATACAGCAGCTCTGGAGGTCGGGTTAGAGGACGATTCGCGTATTGCCTGGGTGATTGATTTCCTAAAGAAAAATAATGATGAGAAAGTTCTCTTTATTTGTTCCACTAGAGAAAAGGCTGAAGCCATTGAAGCTGCTTTCCAAAAGCACAGCGGTCGTAGGACTGTGCTATTTCATGAAGGCATGAATCTTATGCAGAGAGACAAAAATGCTGTTTACTTTGCGGATGAAAACGGCGCTCAGATAATGTTCTGTTCTGAAATCGGTAGTGAAGGTCGTAACTTTCAGTTCGCTCACAACCTGATTCTCTGGGATTTACCTATACAGCCGGGACTTCTTGAGCAGCGTATAGGTCGTTTGGATCGTATAGGCCAGACTGAGACAATTAAAATTCATGTGCCTTATTTTAAAGATACAGTGCAGGAAGCTTTACTGCGATTCTATCATGAAGGTCTCAATGCATTTGAACTGTCTTTACAGGGGGAGGTCATCTTTAGAGCAATGCTTGAAAATGAGTTTCTTGAGTTACTGAAGAAAAATACTTCTGCAGGTAAGCTCTTTGATGCGACTTTTGAAAACTTTCTAAAAGATCTGTCTAAGCAATCGGCTGAAGTGCGTACAAAGATTCTTGAAGGAAGGGATGCTCTTTTGGAGTATAACTCATTTAGAGAAGAATCGGCTACAGAGCTTGTTAAAGAAGTCGCGGAGGGGGATGATGATCACCAGTTAGAGTCCTATTTGGAAGATGCTTTTGACTACTTTGGAATTCTTTATGAAGAAATGAGCCCTTCTATTTGGAAAATTGCTCCGGGTCCCAATATGATTACTGATGCTCTGCCGGCCATTTTGCCAGAAGGGCAAATGATGAGTCTCCGCCGCCAGAAAGCCTTACATGATGAACAGATGATGTTCTTGAACTGGGAGCACCCTTTAGTCTCTGGCATGATTGATCAGTTGCTTAGCAGTGAAAAAGGCAATGCTTCTTTTGCTCTCTATAAAGATGAAGATTCACGAACTCTTTTATTGGAGACAGTTTTTGTTCTTGAGTGTGCCGCTGCGGCAGATTTACAGGTATTTCGCTATTTGCCGGCAACACCTATCCGCTTTTTAGTCAATCATAAAACAGAAGACCTTTCTGAAGATTTCAGCTTTGAGCATTTACTAGAAAAGCTTGAGGATGGAGAGCCACACAAAGTTCTTGATGTACCTATGGTTGTTGAACAGTTGATCCCGGCAATGCTTGAAGCCAGTAGAGAAATGGCAGAGCAGCGAAAAAAAGAGATTTTAGAAGAGTCTATTCAAAGCATGTATGAAAGCGAAGAAAAAGGCATTTTGAGACTTAAAGAACTGGCTAAAATCAACCCGGCAGTATCGCTTCAGGAAATTCAAACTCTTGAGGATCAAAAGAATAAGCTGGCAGAGGTGTTAAGTAAGGCGACATTGCGCCTGGATGCAGTCAGATTTGTCTGGAAAGGTTCGGAATCCTACTTCGGTTAATAAAACAAAAATATTTCCTTAAAAAACTTAAAATAGCCGATTGACAAGGTGCCAAAAACGGCTACTTTCTGCACGTGTTTCCTATAAGACACCATGGCGGGATAGCTCAGTTGGTAGAGCAGAGGACTGAAAATCCTTGTGTCCCGGGTTCAAGTCCCGGTCCTGCCACTTCAAGCTCGAATTCATCTTATGGATTCGGGCTTTTTTTATTTTAAATGCAACAAATTTTTACTTTGAATGTCACTCTTTGACATGTAAAAGCGTCATTTACATGTGAGAGAATGTTATTTTCGATGATTCTTAAATATAGGCCAAAAATTTGCTTGAGCTTGGCTTTTGCTCATATGTTGACTTCAAGTACAAAAGGTTTATACTATGAATCGCTGAACCCCTAGGAACAATGTGAATAAAACAAAAGGACTGAACATGAGAAAGTTCATCTTTGGTACTGCAGCTACATTGACTGCTTTATCTCTACAAGCTGGTGTTGACTTCAAAAAAGATATCGCACCAATTTTCGAAAGCCGTTGTGTTAAGTGTCATGGTGAAAGGAAGCAGAAAGGCGAATACCGTCTTGAGAATGCTAAAGACATCGTTAAAGCCGGTGACTCTGAAGAGGCTCCAATCGTTGCTGGTAAGCCAGAAGCAAGCTACCTACTAAAACTTGTTTCAATGAGTGAAGATGATGATGATGTAATGCCTCCAAAAGGCGGAACATTAACTAAAGACGAAGTCGCTAAGATTAAAGCATGGATCGCTGAAGGTGCTAAATTCCCTGCTGGTCTAGTTCTTAAAGACAAGTCTCCTAAGAAGTAAGCTTCTTACATAGATTTATTAAAGCCGCTCTTTTGTCGAGCGGCTTTTTTTGTGCCTATTTCAAGGATTTGATATATAAGATAATACTTTCCAGCTCATGGGCTTTCAGTATCCCAAGGTAAGAGGGCATAGCAGGTTGATAGCCTTTGACAATTTTTGCGGCAGGTGAGAGAATGGACTCTTCAAGGTACTCTTCTGTTACTTCGATCTGAGAGCCGTTGACAAGGGCTTTTGTCGAGTTAAAAAGACCTTTCCAGGGAGGGCCTGATTTACCTGCTGTTTCTGAACCAAGGGAATGACAGCCTGTACAGCCCAGTTTAGTGACTGTTGACTTACCTAATTCGATGGAGGCTATCGTTGTTGAGGATGATTCCAACTTCATTGCTGGAGCAGAAAAGTTAATGACTGGGAATTGAGTTTCATACTTGCTATTGAACTCATAGAGTTCATTTACTGAAAAGTATGTGGAATTATCCAGGGCTTGTTTGTGTTCGTCAAATAACTGCCAGGAAACTGCCATTTGCTCGACTTGCTTCATATCTGGAATAGCGATGAATACAGCTTTGCCGTCTTTGGATAAAGTAACGCTACTTAAGCCAAGACTTTCCTGGCCGGGCTTTCCTGAGAAGAGGTAATGACCAGAGCCATACTTATGACTTCTCAGGTAGTTCCAGCGTTCGATTTTGAAAAGGTGTGGGTTAATAGAGTCTGCTTGAATTTTGTTATGAAAGCTAAGATAGACTCCTTGTTTGAATATTTTGATGTCCTTAGGCAGGGTTGTTTTTTTGTTGTTCTGTCGCAATCTTGCCAAACCACTAATGCGTTTTGATTTTGTATCCCAGATTCCAAAACCAGTTAAATAAAGACTTTTGTCGTGTTTGTTGAGAGTCGCTTTTAGAAGCGGGCTGATGAATTTTGTCGGTAGTCTAACAAATGGAGCGCTGTTTGGCTTAGTATTATTGAAATATATTAAGCCTAGGCTTGGGCTGTTGTAGTCGACATAAAGTAATTTGCCTTCTAAAGCAGGCAGGTTCGAATTATGAATTCTTAGTATGTCAGCTCCACTTTGACTCGTTTTGTGGGGGATCCAGCTAGTAGGTTTGTTAACGGTTTGTTTTATATTTTGATTCAACTTAGAGCGGAAGCCATACTTATGACCTTTTTGAATGAAGTAGAAGGGAGTTGATGGAGTCCATGGACCTTGTTGATCGGAGGAGTAGATGTCCCCAGTAAGTGTATCAACACCAGCATAAGGTTCTCTTAAATGTGTCGCAATAACTTCAACGCTTTTACCATTTGCAGCGACTTTTAAAATAGCACCGGCATGCGGATTGAGAGTTTGGCTTCTTTGTCCACCTTTGGCAATGATAAAACTACCGTCCGGATGAAGTTTCATGGACATTGGAAATTCACGGGACTCGTGACTTTGAATAGGTAGATTACAGAAGTTTTCGTAGTAATCCGCTTCATTATTTTTGTCTCTATCGTGCAAGCGAATGATACCGTTTCTACCAAAGACATAGATCTGTTCATTTTTAATGACGATACTTTGTAGCTCATTCATGCCTGAGGCAAAACGTTTCCAGGTTACTGCTTTAGAGTTTAAACCGTTTATAAGCCAGACATCACCATCAAATGTAGTTGCTGCAGCTTTACCGTCTTTGAAGAAGTCTATAGCAGATAACCGTACATTTCGCTTCATTTTATTGGCATAAGGCAATTCTATATTGTCGACTGCAAAGTCCCCAAGGGGCTGTTTTTCACCTTTTTTTATAGATGTGTTTGTAGTATCTGGCCAGAAAAGAGGAGGGGTGCGATTAATGTCCGGGAAGCGGAATATGTTATTGGTGTAATTTTTGAAGATCTCCATACGATCTTTTTCACCTTCCCAATAGAATAAATTGATATTTACATTGTCCGTTTTGGCGACTTCCAAATCGATCCTTTCCCCGCGATTGATGAAGCGGCATGGCTGGTTGGAAAAGACTTTAAGAGCAATGGCTTTATCTTGACCGTTTTTTATAAAGACAAAATCATCAGTAGTTGCTATAGATGCTGCATCGAACTCACCTATATGGAAGTAGAGCTTTTCGTTCACATTTACTGCATGAATCTTACGCTGCAGGAAGTTGGTGTCTTTATAGTTTTGGCTTATGATATGTTCAAAAACCTCGGTCTGTCCCAGAGAGTAAGATAGTACCGGTCCTTCTTCAGTTAAGAAGGTGCCGTTCCACTTACCATTCTCAACAGGCAATGGTCCATTATTTAAAGACTTTGAATCAAGCTTTTCAGGTCTTGGGTCTTTCCATGAAGAAGAGCCTTTTTCAACACCTGGTATAGCTCTAATCGAGATGATTTCAGTACCATTATGGAATGGTGGTAGCAGTTCTCCTGGTTTGGATTTTCTATTTGGACTAAGATTACTGTAAGATCTTGTAGCCATGGCATTCATTGCAACTTGACCATCTTTCCATATTTGTGAATATCTCAGAAGGTCAGTATCAAAACAAGTAAAGTGATTTTGTCCTGCTTTAAGAATGATTCCCCTGGCAGTTACATCTTTTGGAAGTTCAGCTTTGGTCTTTCCCAGTTTACCTAAAGAGGAGTGAAAAAATGGAAAGTGTTCTTCAATGTATGAATTATAGAATTCTAAATTGAGTGATTTAGGCACTTGCCGATTTACTGACCAATAAGCAGCATTTGCCAACAATTGTAAAAAAGAAGGGTTTATGAAGTCCTCAAAATGTCCGAGAGTGGTTGTGAATACTTTGCCTCCAGCCGGACTTTTTATAGTCCAGGCAACAGGCTCTTTAGCATTATTCTGTGTTTCACCCCAAAGTAATACTTGTGCTTTTGGCGAAAGTGGTTTGACATTGTAAAGCCATGAACGACAAGTGAAGTTTCTAACTTTATTTAATAATAGGCTTTTTTTATTGGTTGAATTTATGGTGACATTAGTCAATAAGTCGGCAGGTTCATGGCCAGAGTATTTACAGCCTAGAATTTCTTGGTCAAAATTTGGCCATTGCTCAGTACCTTTAGGGCCTTCAGTATTTTTGCGAAGTGAAAACCCGTGAGTTACGGTTCGGATTGCGATTATTGGCTTACCGGAGTTGATGTAACCTTTTATTAGATTTAGTTGACTTTTCTCCAAGGCAAGCCGCCAGGTACTCAGGATAACCAGGTCGGCTTTGCGAATATTTTCTAAGCCTTGTAAATAATGCATGTCTTTAGGGTGCGAAGAAATTAAATGAACGTCAAAGTCCTTATCTAAAACCTGTTGAGCAAACCTTGGAAGAGAGGTCTTAGTGTTGTACTCATTATCGCCATTTATAATGTAGAGCTGTTTCTTTTGTGCAGTGGCTGTTAAGCACAGAAGCAAAAATATAATTACATAATTCATGTTAAGGCATTCTCTCTTGAAAAGCTGATTGCCGGTGCAGGTAGATCACGGCTGATTTCGTCAACTCTATAACCGAACCCTGGGCCGGATAATGTTGATAAGTCCAATATACCATTTCTTCTCTGGTAAAGACCAGGGTGAAGTTCCAGTTCGGGTTTAGAAACTTCAGGATAGAATTGCATACCATTGCTTTCTACTCCTTTGATTGTTCCGGCATGGGCCACAAGTAGTACGTGTGGGATTTGAGCGAGCATCGGGTTAGTCAGGTCTTGGACCGTAAGCGTCATGCCATGTGCTTTCGCCCAGCATAAACTGAGTAAAGCACCGGTCAAAGTTTTACAGGTTTTAAGAGCAACACCATTCCAACCAAGGCTGTAGCCAAGTTTGACATAGGTCCAATCGTGGGCCGATTCATCCATGAATAATGGTTTGCGAGCACTGCAAGAGTGTACATGGATTTGATTGTTTTTAAGGTCATAAGGAAATGGTTGCTCAACATATAGGAGCATACCATAAATTTGTGGTTCTGTATCACGAAGCTTATCTAAAATATCGTCAACATATTTAGGGTCAGTGACGGTACAGTTAAAATCGGTTGTGAGCCACTCCACGCTTTTTTGAATAGAGAGCTTACCAATTTTCACTATGCGATCGTAATCCCATTCGGCATTATTACCTTTTAGTTTAATCTTTAGACATTTCAGACCATCGCGGTTGATCCACTCATTGAGAGTTACTGGGTAACCATCATCTGGCTCTTGTCCGGTTCTTTCTGAATCATCAATTAAATCTAGACCACCGACGAGGTGCCATACTGGTAATTGAGATGGAGCCTCTTCGAGAAAGTCTTCTGGGAATTTACCGGAAAAGTCGTACTTATTTAGAGAATCGAGGTAGTGACTCAAATCTTTATTCAAATACTTACTGTTGTATGTTTTAAAGACTTCTATATTATTGATTTTTCCGTAAGCGTCATGCAAGGCTATATCAAAAGCAGAGAAACACACCAAGGCTGCTAAGTGCGGTAGTCCTTCAGGCAGTTTGGAGTTCGCTAGTTGGTTTAAAGTATCTAGTTCCTTAGAAATAAAACTATGAGAAATTTCAAATGCATGACCACTTTCTTCAAAGTTTTTAAGTGATTTACAGATCTCTACACTAAACTCTTGGAGAGCGTCCTTTCTTGTTTTATAGTCGAGATATGAGGGCCAGACCCAGGGTGCACTCAAGGGAGTTTCGCCCCAGCCGGTTTCTACTTTTCCAGACGAGTTCTCTACTTTAACTTGTACTCGGGCACAGTGGACTTCTGTTAAAGTTTGTGAGCCAAAACGCAACGGTACTCGTAATTCAGCGGGGATGAAATACAGGGCTGCATCTTTAATCTTTATATCAGTACTCATATACACATATACCTTATTCATTTTTCACACATGCACTTATCCATATAAAAAAGGTATATGGATACAGACTAAAGGGTATCGCCCTTAAGATGCTTACCATTTATACGGATTTGATATTTCTGGTCTTCACGGCTTATCACACGTTTATTTTCCACTCGCCACTTTTTTGGCCGAGATCGTGAATTTCCAGACTTATCGTATCCAGTTTTCTAGGAAGCATGCTATTGAAAGTGGAACCGTCAAAACCAGTTAAAGAAAAGTCCGTTGGGATGTTGAAGCCGGCATCTAAAGCAAAAATCATAAATTTAGATGCAATTGTATCATTCATGCATATAATACAATTAATGCCTTTCTTCTTGAAGTCTTTGATTAGTTTGCCATCAATAGCAGCGATATCCTTAATTGTTTTAACAATTGGAATTTTAATGTTAAATTCTTCGCACGCTCGTTCGTATCCACGGCGGCGCTCAATTGTAACTTCCTGTTTGGGATTCATTTCGAGTAAACAGGGTTTTAAATCTTTTTTATTTGCGAAAGCAGCTTTAGCAACTTCGAATATGCCTTCTTCATTGTTGAAAGCGATAAAATCATGACTCAGAGGAGCTCTGTTTAAAACTAGGAAAGGGATGTTGTTTTCTTCGAGGTGTTTAATCGTCTTTTTAGGAACATTCGTAAAAGCGAAGATAACTGCATCTGTATGACCTGACTTTTTATTGGCAAATAGCTGGTCCGGCTCCGTAGAGGTTTCGCAGATAATATTCAACTTGTTGTCGGGGACACCGTACTGAATACCCTGGATAAGATCGGGAATGGAGTAAAACATCGGCAGTTTTTTATCTTTAAAACGACCAAGAACTAGTTTTATACTGAGAACAGCACGGCCACGTTGTTTGCGTATTGATCGCTTTTGATAACCGAGCTTTTCGGCTGCTTGGAGAATTTTTTCGCTTTTAGTATCACTTATAAGAGATGAACTGTTCAGTACACGAGAAACAGTACTTGGAGAAGTTTGTGCTTCTTTGGCAACATCGTAAATAGTAACTTTCATGAAGAAGTCCTGTGCTATTGTTCTATTTATCGACATTACCTTAGTATTACCCATTCTCAAGTTAAGTTGCATTGTTGTTGCATAGAATAATATATAAAGATGCATGCAATAAAATAAAAAAACAAGTGGTTGTTATAGATAAAATGTAAAATTGGGCACATCGGGAATTAAATATTAACTATTTGTCAAGAAACTGTCATTTTGGGAGTATCATAGTTTAATGCTGGATATACTCAAAATTAGGAATGTGTGATATGAGTA
>JAKVBD010000096.1 GCA_022446985.1 Lentisphaerales bacterium | reverse complement strand
AAAGGTAATGCTGGTTGTATAATCTTCACTCATTAATAATCCGGTCGTGCCTTTTTAGCTCTTTAAGTTCACGCCTGTCTTTGTGAGAATTATACCTATTTTCATCGATCAGTATCTTCTCAATATTGGTCATTTTTTAACAAACTCGTCAAGTTTCTCACCTTTTGGCCACGCATGTCTAACTTCTTAACATGGGTCGATTTCAAGACACTTAAATCAACGACACAGGTTTTACTTACATTTAGGGAATCCAGATGAAGCCCTTCAAGTGGCTCAAGTTTTTCGACATAGGTGTTAGACAAATTAAAAGACTTCTAAGTCTTCATTCCGCGCAATCCGCTTATGTCATAAAGTACGGTATCCGTTTAATCTATTTTGGTCATTGGAAGCCCAGGCATAAGACGGCTTATACTGGGGCTGCCCTTAAAAATCAGATCATCTCCGTCGTACTTTAAGGTATAAGAGGCCCTATCTCCGTTAAATACTTTGATTAACTCTTCTGCAGAAGCTAGACGGTCATCAAGATTCTCTAATTTCTCCTGGCGGTAACGCAGCATAAACAAAACAAGTCCAGGCAGGTGTTCTTTAAATCTCATCAGTCATACGGACAAAGAAGTCTGAATCCTGACTAAAATCCATTTTCTGTAAAATTGGAATAACCCGGTTACTCAAATGATCTTCTTTATCCAAAGTCAGCATAACATCTTTAGCTTTCTGGTAGTTCCCCTTTACCAGATGAATTCTTCCCAGGAGTATCTTGGCTCTAGTAGATTCATTTAATTCCAAAGATCTAACTACATCTTTCTAGGCCTCTTCAATACGGAAATCCTTATAGGCATTATCGGCCTGATTATAAAGAACCCTGGCTTTTGATTTATTGAGCTGAACGATCTTGCGCTGCTCTTCAATGAGGCGCTCCTGAAAAACTGAAAAGGTCACTCCCATGGTGAACAGAAAGAGTAAAGACAGAGCAAAAAGGACTTTGTGACGACGAACCAGCAGATAAAGCATTTTAAAGTAAGAAGCATCTTCTGCCTAAGTGGCAAAACCGTTTAAAAAAGATACGACTTCACTCTTCAACTCCTCGACACTTTCATAGCGGTCATCTTTGTCCCTGGCTAAAGCCTTCAAGCAAACCGGAATCAACGACTGCGCTACAAGAGCATTTTGCAGGTCCTGCGATAAAACACTTTCATTACCTTCTAAAGCCGCAGTGATCATTTTCTGAGGATCCTTATCCTGCCACGGAACCTTGCCAGTCAGAATCTGAAGTAAAACTGCTCCTTAATAGTAAATATCGGTCGCTTCTGAGATATTTTCATTATCACACTTAATCTGTTCTGGTGCTGTAAAACCCGGGCTCCCGGCAAACTTCTCATCGAAATAACTGTCCAGCGTATCTTCTGAAACCAGATCTCTCGCCAGCCCCCAGTCAAAAACACTGACTTCACCGTGCTCAGATATCTGAATATTCGCCGGTATAAAATCTAAATGAACAATTCCACGAGAGTGTGCAAAACTCACAGCGTCACATATATCAACAAATATTTCCAGCTTACGACGCAGATCTATATCGCCTTTTAGGACTGTGCTGAAATCACTACCGTCCAAATATTTTGTGACAAAGAAAAACTGATCATCGCAATATCCAAAATCGTAGAAAGGAACAATGTTACTGTGCTCCAAACGAGCATTTAGATAAGCTTCATTTATGAACCGTAAAACTTCTTCTTCGGGTTGCTCACATTTCAAAAAAGACACTGCTACTTCACGATTAGTCACTTCATCTTTTTCCAAGGTCACCTTCTTGAGGCCACCTTCAGCAACATCCCGCACCTCTTTACTTACCGGTCTTTATTCGCCTAGTACAGGTGTATTCAATAACAAGCAGGGTTTCCAACATAACAAGTTTTAAACTATGCCGCAATAGTTTGCAAAGCATGGATATGAGACCTATGGCGCAGGTAAAATTCACCATAAAAAAAATCAACTCATCGATCTTTCAAGTTTCAAAAAATCTGGAACAGCGCTGGAGCCCATTTCAAGAATCTCAGAGAGTTAAATATACCAAGGAAGAACTTCCCTCAAAAGGCACAGATGATCCTCAACACCTGATAAAAAACGGGCCTGGAGAGAAAGACTATATTCTTCCATTGAATCGTAAGCCAAGTGACAGGTATCCTGAGAAAAATGTCAGAGAATCACATGATTGAGGAGCCTTTGATTTACCCGATAATGCCTTTGCTGATGGTATGTCTGCAGAGTGGGTCATTGAACAACTTTCTCAGCATGACTCAACTACACCCTTTTTTATGAGCTTTGGTCTTTACCGTCCACATGTTCCTCTTTATGCTCCTCAAAAGTACTTTGATTTTTATCCTCTAGAAAAACTTCAAATGCACCCTTACAAAGCAGATGATCTCGATGACCTTTCTGATTCTGGCAAAAAATGGGCTATGGTAGCTGTAACTGCCGGCTCGCACGCAACGACAGTCAAGTTTGGAGAATGAAAAAAAGCTGTGCAAGCTTACCTCGCCTGTGTCAGTTTTATGGATGCGCAGATTGGCAAAGTTGTCGATTACCTTGAGAAAAGTCCATTTGCTGACAACACCATCATCGTCCTTTTCAGTGACCACTGCTGGCACCCGGGAGAAAAAGATCATTGGGGAAAATGGACCGGCTGGGATCGCTCAACACGCGTTCCATTCATCATTGTAAAAGCGGGTCAAAAAGCAGGGAAGCCTTGTTTCGAGCCTGTAAGTCTGATTGACATCTATCCTACTCTCATTGATATGACCGGCCTGCCAGCAAAGGAAATGGATGCTTCATCTATGAAGTCACTTGTTCATAATCCGCAAGCAGAACTAAACAGAACTGTCTATTCGTATTTCGATAAAGATAATACTGCAGTGATTAATAAACAGTGGCGATTGATTCAGTATGCCGACGTTTCGAAAGAACTTTATAATCGCCTGAGAGATCCCAACGAATGACAAAACTTAATTAAAAACAGCGAATACCGCTCAATCATCAAAGATCTGGAAAAGCACATTCCAAATTGGTCTCAAGTTAGATAATATCGTTCAATTCACTCTTGAATCGTCAATACAATTCACCTATTCTGTTTTGAAACGGAGATTTAAAAGTGAATAAAGTCGATCCAAAGCTTGTTGAGAAAATTCAGAAGCCTCAGAAAATTGAAGCTCCTGTAAAAGAAGAGTCTAAAGAAAAGCAAGAAGAAAATCAGGTAAGTGAAGATTACTTACCCTCGATGTATCTCTTACTATTCTAAATTCCAAATAACTGCGTCTGAGGTTTCCCTTTGTTACCGAGTGTAAAAGGTCTACCTGTTGGTGATTTAACTTGTTCTGCCGGGTTTATTCCCATAGCCCAGCCAATCGTTGCGTTGAAATCCGTGATATCAATATCATTTGCTATTGGTTCTTTGCCATCAGCGCTCATCTTTCCATAGACTTCACCAGCTTTAACTCCGGCACCAGCCAAAAGACAAGTAAATCCATTCGGATGGTGGTCACGACCGGCATTTGGGTTAAATACAGGAGAGCGACCAAACTCTGTAGCCACAACTACAAGAGTTGAGTCCAGTAAGCCTTTCAAAGTAAGATGCTGAAGTAAGGCACTTAAGCCTTTATCCAACATGGCCGCTTTAGCCGGAAGATTGGTATATATAGAATCGTGATAGTCCCAACCTCCCAGTTCAACCTTAGTGAATTTCACACCCTTTTCGGCTAGTCGAGCCGCCAACATACAACCCTGGCTGAAGGAATCTTTCGCATAAAGCTTTGAGATTTTTTTATTTTCAAGACTTAAATCGAAAGTTTTTATATCCTTACTATTCATAAACTTCATTGAGTTTCGGTAAATATCTGAATAAGCTTTTGTTTCCTTCGTCCCATGGTCTCTTTCAAAATCCGCATTAAGAGCACTCAACAACTTGAGGCGTTCATCAAACTGTTTTTGACTCACTTTCTGGTGAACAGCACTGTATTTTATTCCATCATTAGGATTTAATACCGGTAGTGCGGCATACATTCCAGGCAAAAATCCAGCGGTTCCGCTACGAGTTGAATTGATAGAAACAAAGTTTGGCAAAGTGTCTGTTTTCTGGGTTTTAAATTTACTGGCCCATGCACCAAGTTCAGGATGGGTAATGGAAGAACGTGGATTGTAACCTGTCAGCGCTTTATAAATACCAGACGGGTGCGCTCCCTGATTTGTTTTTAGCGTCGTCAACACCTGAACCTTATCCATCTGCTTAGCCATATTCGGCATGAAATGACTTATGCGTAAGCCATCAACATTCGTCTTAATTGGTGTCGATTTACCAAGAACATCTTTTTTAAACTCTACATTGAAAGTTTCGTATTGGCTCAAACCACCTGGGAGCCAAATATAGATAACGGACTTAGCTCTTTCGTTTGCTCTACTTCTAGAATGCGCCAATGGCATAGAACTTCCCAGTAAACTTAAACCACCTAAAAACTGTCTTCTATTCATCATCTTCATTACCTCACAAAACGAAATTCATTTGAGTTTAAAAGAGCCCACATAACATTACCGAAAGTATCTGGATCCCTCGAGTTTCTTGAAGTCAATCGGCTCTCCATAGAATTCATCGGACGGTTTAAAGTGGCCAACCAAAGAAGCTCGTATTTTTTCCTACCCTTAACTTTCGCTAAAACTTTATTAAGGTAAGTTTTGGCGCGAATAAGTGCATCTTCCGGCTTACCATTCATCATATAAAGGATCTGCGGAATGTTCGGTTCTGTATTTGCTCCATCGATGAGTTCTCTCGTGGAAGCGCCATAAAGTCCAGCAACTTCAAGATAGCCGTAGTTATGCCCCCATACTTCATCTGTAGCCTCAGAAGCACGCATCTCAGCTCTAGGGCCCATCTTACCGTTTATGTCTTGTGCTTCCTGGTGCATAGCCTTGGTAAATTTTGCTCTGGTATGTCCGCATTTACGTGAATACTTTTCAAAATCTTTCGCAGTCCATTTTTGAGATTTCTCATAAAAATGGGTAGCTGCATCATACATAAATTTTGTTGGCACCCACTGCTCTGGCTTACCTGTTCTTATGGTGAGCATAGAGTCCCAAACCTGCTGGGCTGACATTCTCTGAACGACTGGACCATCCAGCAAGTATTCTGGCTTTTTCTCTTGAAGCGGCAAAGCCTTACTTTGATAGGCTTTAGTATTAAACAAAACAGTAAAGAATTTTCTGGTATCGTAATTCACCGCTTTCATAATTTCAGTTAATTTATTCGTCAGTTCAGGGTGTCCCCCTTCATCTCCAAGTTCGAGATTTGCAACTGGCCCAATCACTTCAGTCCCCATGACCCATATCCATAAACGCTTGACTGTAGTTTTAGTGAACATAGAATTCTGACGAGAAGTCATCCACTCTGCTAATTTCTCTTGAGCATTTATTGATGCACCGAGACTCTTTTTAGAGCTCTTCTTTTTCTTCTTACTTTTTTTCTGGTTTTGACCTTGTTGTGGACTATTTTTTAAATTCATCGTTGGGGTCGCGCCAAAAATCGTCTTAGCCTGTATGAGGTCGTGTGGCTTGCCATCGTCATATTGGTAGTCATGTGGAAGCTTCATATAGCCTGTTCCAGAGCCCTGAATTGTAGCGTACTTCATACGCAGAGACTCACGGTAGACAATCCATTTATCAAAACTTTCGCCTTTTAACTTCTTGCGAATCTGTGCATAATTTGCCTTCTCTAATGCTGGCGGAGGGTCAACCCGTAGTTTGATTTCGGATGTAAAGGCTGCCATTTCATAAAACTGTTTCTGGGTCCAGTCATCAAATGGATGATCGTGACACTGTGCACACTCAACAGCTATTCCAGTAAAAGTCTTTATGGTGTTTGCCAAGCGATCCAGTTGCATAGGTTCACGAGCTTTATAGCCGGCAAAACCGTTTCCTGGTTTATAAAGATCACCTTTAGCAGCAACTATATCCTTAACAAATTGATCGTACGGCTTATTTTCGCGGATTGACGACTTAATTGCCTCTGAAAGGTTTCCCGTAAAGTGAAGTTTGTCACCGATATGCTTAACGCGCAGTAAATCAGCCCAGTAAGTATACATATGGCTGTGGTGGCCTTTCGAGCCCAAAAGCTTTTCAATCAGTTTTGCCCGTTTATTAGGCGATCGATCTTTTATAAAAGCCTCTAATTCATTCAATGTCGGAATACGACCAATTGCATTCAGGTAAATTCTGCGAGCGAAAGTGTAATCATCTATCCCTTTCCGGGGAGCTTGTCTGATTTCACTCACCTTCTTAGATATAATTTGATCGATAGACTGAGCCATTTTTGATAGGCTGACCATTTCTGCCTCTACACTCAAAGAGAGACACAGAAATATGAAAATTCTTTGAAGAAACCTCATTAAGTATTCCTTAAATTCATTACAGATTTATTCCACGTTTCAGCTTAATTGTCCCGCCAAATGAAATTCTTAGAAGCTTTTTGAAAATTTTTCTATAATGTTTGTGAGAATGCTCTGATTGAAGACAATAAGTAGGCAGAGGTGAATAATGGATGAAGAATTAAAGAAGACGATTGAGAAGGTCACAAATGGTGATCGCGATGCCTACTGGACTATTGTCAATCAATATAAATTGATGGTACGCTCTTATGTCGCCAGCATCCTCTTCAATCAAAGTGATATAGATGATTTGACGCAGGAAACATTTATCACTGCTTATAAGAAACTTTCTGAATTTGATTCTTCGAAAGACTTTGGCAGCTGGATCAGAGGTATTGCCCGTTTTAAAATGACCAATTATATGCGAGCGACAAAACGCCGCAGTAACCTTATGGGAAATTTTAAAGAGAAAGTTATCGACATTATCTCGCCTGAAATTGAACACAAACTACAAGTCGAGAGTGACCACAGTATCAAAGCCTTACTCACCTGTATAGCAAAGCTTCCGCAAAACATGAGACTTATCGTTAAGTCTGGCTTGAATGGTATAAAAGCACAAAACCTCGCAGAAGAAATAAATTCCACTCCTGGTGCTATATACAACTTGCAGTACAGAGCAAATGGCTTACTTCGCGACTGTGTCAAAAAGGAAATCTCTACATGAAAGATGACTTAAAGCTCTTTATAGAAATATGGCTCTCTGAAGAAGAACATACCGAAATGGATCGCCTCGTAGAAAGATTGCAAAATGACGATGAGTTCCGCAGTGCCTTTACAGATGAAGTCATAATGATGGGAAAAATCAAAGCTGTAACTGCTGGTGAACCGCGCTTTGCCATGCTTGAAGAAATTCTTAATAGCAGAACAGAAAACGCTATTAACTTCGATGAAGGTATCTTTAACTCACTTGAGAAAGAAGAAAAGCAAAAAAAGATCATTCAATTTGCCGCAATGATCGCCGCTATGCTGATTGTTGCTTTTATTATCTTCAGGCCTGAGACAAAATCAACATCTGATCGCCCCATTGTATTTGCCCCTAAAAACCCGATCAAAGATAAAGTTGTTCAGCAAAACCTTAACCCTGAAGAGCAGCAAAACAGTAGCGATGTCATGGCCATCATAAGTGCAACCTCAAATGCCGTTTGGTCAAATGATAAATTTAACTATATGGATACAGTTAAAAAAGAAGAAGTGGAACTTATCGAAGGTTCTGCAAGGTTGGACTTCCTAACCGGCGTCAGCATGCTTATAACTCCGGGGACAAAACTCAAAATAACCGGCAGTAAAGAAATCTTTTTATCAAAGGGAATAATCAGTTGTCTGGTCAATGAATTCGGTAAAGGCTTCACTGCAAAAACGGACGATGCTGTCGTCGTCGATATAGGCACTTCTTTTCAGGTTGAGAAGTCTCCTAAAAAGACAATGGTACATGTTCTTGATGGCGAAGTAAAAGTCCGACCAATTAATTCTAAGACATTTACACACTTATCAGAAAAGCATTCTGTCAAAGTACTCAACGGCAAAGTCACTAAAGCTCAGAAAGAAAAACCACTTACCTCAACCATTCAGGATTTCGAAATAAAAATTGAAAAGACCAGGCTGCAAAGGTACCAGTCCTGGAGAGAACAAAACATCAAACTTAAAAATGATCCTAGTACTCTTTTTCACCTGATCAAGAGTCAAAAACCCATTAGACTGATCAATCAGGATCTCCATAACAAAAATCAGAGACAAGTTCACCCTGTAGGTGTTACAAATACTATTGGTCGCTGGCCTCAAAATAACGGTGCTTTGCAATTCTCAGATTTTGAAGACCGTGTCATGGCTCGTATTCCATATAAAGGCCACAACTTCACTCTCATTTCGTGGATTAACCTTGACCGCTTTTCTCAAAATGAACACGCCATTATGACCTTTGAATTGATAGACCGATGGACACAGAATACTCCAGGTGCCAACCTGCGGCAGTCCGCTCCCGATTATAAAGAAAATGACTTCCATGCTCTGCGTTGGACAATTAATAAGCGTGGCGAGATTTCTCTAAATGCCTTTTACTGGGGAAAATCCAAAGTTCCAGGCACTCTTAAAGTCCATACTTTCAAAACTAAACCGGCAGTCATTAGCCCAAAAGACTTTGGCAAGTGGCTATGCCTCGGCGTAACTTATGATTACAATAAAAAGGAAGTCATTCACTACCTAAATGGCCAGCCAAAAAATAAAATTCCAATCGACAATACTCACCCAGTGGATATGAATTTTATGGAGATAGGTAACCTGACCCACCCGGACAATGACAGAGTTAAGCGTCAGCCCTTTCAATTTAAGGGGAAAATGGATGAAATTTTGATTGCTGACAGGCCCTATTCTGAAGAGGAAATGAAACAGTACTTCGAGAATAGTAGAGCAAAATAACAACTGCGCCTTTTAGCTACTTGTTAACAAAATAGAGATTATCAGCGTAAGTCTACATAAAAAACAATAGACTTTACGTGAATATCTCAGCCAAACACTACCGAACGATTTGGATTTCTGAAGACAGTGATGCTGTCATCCAGATTATCGATCAAAGATCTGTTCCTCATGAATTTATCGTCCAAGATATTACTTCAGTCACTGACATGGTCATTGCCATAAATGATGCCGGGCCTGTTAGGGCAGCCGCCGATTTCGGGATGTATTTAGCCTCTTTAGAATCTCCTCAAGACTCGAAAGGAAACTTTTAGAGTTTCATGCAAGATGCCGCTAAGAAACTAAAAGCCACAAGACCAACGACAGTTAATTTAGCCTGGGCAGTCGACAAACAATTACAAATAGTAGATGACAAAGAGCTATTGATAAAAGCAAAATTTTCAGCCATTAAAAAACTTGCTCAAGAAATCGCCGATGAAGATGCCGCCTTTTGTAAAAAAATTGGCAAATATGGAATCTCAATTATTGAAGAAATAAGTTCCCGGAAAAATGGCGACACGGTAAATATCTTCACTCATTGCAATGCCGGATGGCTTGCTTTCGTGGATTATGCTTCTGCTGCAGCCCCCATCTATAAAGCTCACAATAAAGGCATAAAAGTTCACGTCCGGGTCGATGAAACCCGCTCCAGAAATCAAGGCGCACGCCTCACAGCCTGGGAAATCGGATAACACGGTGTCCCACAAACAATAATCGCCGATAATGTTGGTGGGCTCCTCATGCAACACGGAGAGGTAGAACTCGTTATAACCAGCAGTGACCAAACGATCTATACCGCCGAAATTTGCATTAAAATTGGAACCTATTTGAAAGCTCTGGCTGCGAAAGACAACAATGTCCCCTTCTATGTTGCCCTGCCCTCATCTACATTTAATTGGGAAATGAAAGATCGCGTAAAAGAAATTCCTATTGAGCAAAGAGATGCAACTGAAGTCAGTAAAATCCAAGGGCTTCAAAACAAGCAAATCAAACAAGCTTTACTGACACCCAAAGATTCTCCGGCGGCCAATTACGCCTTAGATGTAACTCCAGCACGCCTGGTAACTGGACTGATCACCGAACGTGGTATCTGCCAGGCCAATGAATAAGCAGTAAAAACACTTTATCCAGAAAAATTTTAAAGGGAATCTGATGACATTCAAAGCTCTTGATGAACAAGGTGTTTTCAATTATGTCCTACAAAGAACAGCCATGCAGAGTTTTTTCTCTGATAAGCCTGAGTTACAGGTGGAAGAAGTTAGGGACGGCAACCTGAATATGGTCTTTATAGTGACCAACTCCGCAGCTCCGGCAGACAAAGTTATTTTAAAACAAGCTCTCAACTACTTGCGTGTTGCCGGTGAATCCTGGTCCTTACACGCGATCGCATGCGCTTTGAGGTTCAAGCCTTATTGAAACAAAATGACATCTCTCCGGGTCTGGCTCCCAAAGTCCTGGATCATCATGATGAGATATCTCTGGTCATTATGGAATGCCTCGAAACTCACGAAGTTATGCGCAAGCCACTTGTCGAAGGCAGGTACTTCCCAAAATTTGTCGACCAAATAACCGACTACCTCGTCAATTCTCTTTTCTATACTTCAGACTTGTACCTCAGCGGCCTTGAGAAAAAAGAACTGCAAATTAAGTCAATCAACCCACACCTATGTAAGCTTCAGGAAGACTTTGTCTACACCAACCCCTAAATGGAGTCGGAGGAAAACAATTGGAATCCACTGCTTAATATAGAAGTCGAAGTCATTCGTTAAAATGCCGAACTAAAAATTGCGATAGCTGAGATTAAAGAAGACTATATGACCCATGGGCAGGATCTGATTCATGGAGATTTACACACCGGTAGTATCATGATCAATGAACAAGATACGCGTGTAATTGATCCAGAATTTTCTTTTATTGGGCCTATGGCTTACGATTTAGTGGCTTTAATCCAAAACCTGGTGCCTAATTATCTGACTCACTTTGCCCATACAAAAGATACCGTAAAACGCCAGGAATACCAAAACTATGTTCTCCAAACGATTGCGGATATCTGGCATAAGTTCTCAACTAAGTTCAACAAAGTCTGAGCCGACAACAATCGTGGTGACCTAGTACCTGACAAATATTGGCAATTCTCTGAAGGAGACAAGGCTTTTACCCTATACCGACAGCGTTTCATAGATCGCCCTCTAAAAGACATGGCCGGTCATGGTGGAACCAAATTTCTACACCGTATGATGGGGGGCGTCAGTGTCTGGGATATCTCCAGTGTAGAAGATGAAAAACAAAGATCGCTGATAGAAGCTTCTGCTTTACGTATAGGTCAGCGCTGGATTCTGGAACGTAACGAGTTCAATCATAGCGATGATCTTAAAGAGATCGTTAAAAATGAAGCCGTTAGGATTCAATTGTCTAAGCCAATAGATAGAAGACTGTTATTTGAAAACAGTCCTCATTCTACTCTTAAAGCTCTTTTACTTTGACACTTCTCACCTGAATCACCATTGGCGGCCCCTGGTGTATTTGAATAGCAAATAGACCGGACATACGACGGCCTTTCATGTCATTGTCGATGATCTCAGACATAACAACGCCATTAATTTTCTGAACCATGTGATTACCCTTGGCAATTATATGCATCTCATTCCATTCATCTTTCATAATAGCCTTGGCTAACTCTGCTGGATCACCTATGGCCTCAACATTTCTGGCAGCGACTTCACGAACTCTTTTACCTTTCTTAACTTTTTCAGTGCCTGTAATCTCAGCTTTCTCTCCACGCTTGGCTAAAATACCACGGAATTTTTCTCCATAGTTTGTGCCGGCCCAATTGTTTTTATAGTCAAAATCAGCTTGGTAGCCGCCAACTCGCCAGCCATCATTATCACCAGGCAATTTAAAACTCCGATACTGGAAGCCACTGTTATGGGCTAGAATTTTGTATTGAACCTTGACTTCAAAATCGCTGAACTCAACAGGACTCTTGTCCTTATTCTCTCCAGTATAAATGGCAAAGGTATTGCCTTTAGTCACTTTATCTTTGGTTGTCTCTCCGTGAATGACGCCATTTTTAACACTCCAGAATTTCGGATCTCCATCCCAGCCACTTAGGGACTTTCCGTCAAACAATTCTTTCCACTCTGAAGTTGAACTACTACAACCAACCAGAAGAAGCATTATTAGCACAGATAAATACTTCACATTTTCTCCTTAATACAATTTTTATTATAGACACCTTAAATACAGGCAAACTATAAGCTTAGTACAGCATGAAATATTGTATTTTTATGAGTCCTTCTTGTACTTAGAGGACATTCTTGAGAGGAGTAGGAATCAGACATCAATTATCACACTATTTAAACTAAAAAACCACCCCCTGATAAGGTGGTATTATGGAAGACACCCACCTGAATTAATTAGGTAGTAATCCTTCGGTAATATGAGTTTGTCATTAATGAACAAACTCATAGTGAAGCCTGTCTTACATCGAAGACTGAAAATTCATTTTGCGTTACTTGGAACTTTATAGATTTCAGCCTTAGTGATTCTAATCAATAGCTCAAAAGAAGCCATTATTAAAATAAAATACTGGTGAGAGAAATATATCTTCAACTAAGAATTGTTAATCCCCCCCTGATTTTGTGGCCTCCGTGGTTCAATCACTCTATAAACTACAGAGGTATCTGAGAAGACTGAAAGATAATGATAATATTGTTATATCAAAAATGATCCCACACAAAATCCTAAAGATCTATTAATTGAGCTCGCGAATTTTGATATTCTTCCAACGAACCTGGTAAGTATCTGTACGCTTACCAATTCCATGAACCTGAAAACCCAGAAAGCCTCTTGTCATTTTAGTCATAGTTTCCTGGCCGTCGGAAATCTTTACGCCGTTTATCCAAACCTGAATTTGAGTCCCATTTACCAAAATACGATAAGAGTTCCAATCATTATTTTTGTAGACAGTCTTGGTTAATTCCGGTTTAGGCTCAAGCAGCCAACCGCCAACGGCTTCAAACCAAACACCTCCGGCATTTCCATTCGCTGCGATTTCTACTTGAGGCCCATAAAGAGAACCGCCTTTAACTCTGTCCATTGCCTTCTTGCGGCCTTTCTCTGAAGTACCTGCCGGAATGCCTTCAGCACTGCCAGTAGAACGAATTTGAACGCCTGAGTTTAATGCCGGATCACACTTCACTTCAAAAGTAAGTTCAAAATCGCCAAATTGTTTATCCGGGCAAATAAAGGTGTTTGGTGTATTCGGTTTAGTCGTGCCGACAATCACACCATTTTCTACGGCATAAGTAGCAGCACCACCCTTTTTAGTCCAACCATCGAGATTTTTACCATTGAAGAGGTCTGTCCATTCTCCACCGAATGAAGATACTACTAAGAAGAGGGATAAGATAAAACTTGCGTTTTTCATTTTTTGTCCTTTCATAATTAACACATTCTCTAATAACACACGCAGAATCTGTTATTGATTGATGAAGGCATAATTCATCGGACAAAATGGAAAAATTAGATAAGTAAAGAACCGCGCCCATAGGACCTGACTTTGAATTACTTCCTTAAAGGAATCTTTCATAAACGACTTGTCTCTGCGTGAAAATATCTTTTCCTACATCACGCTGAAAACAGAGAGAATTGCAGAGAAAAACTCACGAGCTTAAATAGTCTAAACGGCAAAGCTTAAAGAATATGAACAGGCCCACAGGACCTGACTTTTGAAAGACTAAAAAAATCTCAGGTCTGCGTCAAAACTGAGCGTTAAGTGTGTTTGTGTGTCTACTTTTTATTGTCCACACAAAATTCATTCTCACCCGTTTTTGAGAAATTTTCTTTGAAAAAAGATTGTTATTGTCTAGTCCCACATATCTCCACAGACAACTTGCCTGGCCTTCAATGCAGCGGTCAACTCTTTGACTAGTTGTGGCTTTTCTTTGGCAATGTTTTTCATTTCTTTTTCGGGACTTTGATGATCATAAAGTTCCACATTGACATTCTTATTTAGAATCAGTCGGTAGCGATCATTGCGGATTAAAGCATGACCTTTCCTGTAAGCATAGGCGACTCCACTACTTTTCACTGCAGCATTATGTAAAATGCCTTTGAGAGAGTTCCGGTGTTTCAACTCTGGAACTGGTATTCCTGTCAAGTCACATAAAGTCGGAAAGATGTCGGCCGTCTCTAAAATAGCAGTCGACTTAGAGCCTGACTGAGGCATTCCAGGGTAAGAAACAACAAGCGGTCCATGCAAGGACAATGCTTACCCCAAATCTTCTGTTCGCCAAGATACCAACCGTGATCTCCCCAAAGCAAAACAGCGTTATTTTTATCGGCTCCATTCTCTTTCAATTTATTAATGATCTTACCAATTTGGGCGTCGGCGTAAGTTACACAAGCGGCATGGTAAAGTCGGGCCTTTTGAGCAAACCCGGCATCTTTTCCTGGATCTTTTTTAAATGTGTTATATGCCATAAATTCACCAGACTTATGCCAAGTCGTTTTGCCTTCCGGAACGGCATTATCTTAATCGCGGGAATTTTGAGAGATACTTCTTAGGTGCTCCAAACGGTAAGTGTGAACGAATGATACCAATGGCTAAAAAGAAAGGTTTATCTGAAGATGTCAGGTCATCTAACTGCTGTAAAGTTATATCTGTTGTTGAACCGTCCGGGTAAATATCATCTGCACCTTCAACTGCCTGTAAAACTGCCATTTCATTTCTGACGACGCGAATTTCGCCATGAGCCAAACCGTGCATAAAACCGCGTGGATGTTGCCACTTACCTGAAGGAATTAAGTGTCGATCCCAAGCTCCTGGCATTTCGAGATCGTTTGGATCATTCCAGTCTGGACCTCCCATACCACCAGGATGATGCGATACCTTGCCAACTGAAACCGTAGTGAAACCATGAGACTTAAACCACTCCGGCATACTTGGCGGAAGTATTTTCGGATCAGCTTTTAGCTTTTTTGCTCTCATAAACAGGGCAGCATTACTACTATGTCCGTACTGACCTGTCAAAAGCGTATACCTGGAAGGTCCACAACTTGGAGAATTAACATAGTGTCGATGAAAAGCCCGGCCTTTAGAAGCCAGTCCATTGATGTTCGGAGAAATTCTCCAAAAGACTTTAGTTAAGGTCTTAAGTCATCTACACAGTTGAGTAAGAATTTTTAATTTGTCCTGTTTCCTGTGCTCTACAGCCAAAGAGTAAGAACAGAACATATAAGCACACATACATCATACATACCTCACGAATTATTGCATGAATAGGATGAATGATATTTATCTTCACATATCAATGAAATATGAGGTGTTTTTTATAAGATTTCTCAAATATTACTGCGACTTTTTACGATGTAGCCATCAGAAGCTCTTAGGAGAGTCCCATCTTCGGTCATGAACATAGCTTTTTGACCTAAGAGATTTTCAAAAACATCACCAAAGGCATGACTGCAGGCTGCTTCTTTTAAACCATCCAGCCAATCGTGTTTGTGCTTCTTGCCACAAAATGAACAAGTGTGTGTAAGTTCATTTTTATAATCCCGTTGAAGTACAAGGTAAGGATGACCATCAATCACCTCATACTCAGCAATTGCCCGACTGCTCGAGACAGCTTTCATCCACAGATAAATTCGCGAATTGGTATTCAGGGTATGTTCATCCACGAACGGGATAAACTCAGCTTCTTCCATGATCTCTTCCATTACGGCTTCCATGATAAGACTCCTTAGGTTGGTTGCCCATATGTTTTAATATACTTTCTGAGTCCAAGAACATGGAAGTTTATTTTTGAGAAAAGCGAATTTTAACTAAATTCAGGAGAATATTTTAGACAGGGTTACACGATGAGGGAAAGAAGGTTTAGGAAACACGGATATTGAAAGAAAATTCATTAGACAGGATCACACCCATTAAAGAAACTACAAGTGAGGGAAAGAAAGTTTAGGAAACACGGATATTGAAAGAAAATTCATTAGACAGGATTAACTAGATGAGAGAAAGATAAATAAGTAAAGAGGAATTCGGGCATCCGTCATAAAGCCGCCCTCATGTCAATCATGAAAAATCATGTTATCATGTCTAAAGAAATCCTCTTCCCAAAACCCTTCGTGTCAATCAAGAGAAAATCATGTCATCATGTCTAAAAAAGTACTTACCTACTTCCCAAACAAAACCATAGTTTCGAGATTGGGCGTCCCTGGGAACATATCAATTGGTTGAATAGTTTTAGGAGTATAACCATTTTTTTGCCAAAGCTTAATTTCTTTCGGAACTACATCTGTTCCACAAAAAATTTGCAGGACTCTTTTTGGTTTACGTTCAGCTAGAGCCGCTATCACACCGGGCTCACAGCCATTCCTGGGTGGATCAAGAAGCATCAATTCTTGCTGCGACGGAAAATCAAATTTATCGCGTACCAAATGAGCGTTGATCATCTCAGAATAGAACTTCATGTGCCGGCCAGTTTTTAAACGCTTGGCAATTTCCCGGGCCGATTGAATGGCATCGCTACTCAACTCGACACCAGTCACTTTTTGGCAATGACTACCAACTGTATGACTAAACAGACCGTAACCGCAATAAAGGTCGAGTAAATGGTCTTCTTGTTCTGGCGCCAATATTTCTTCAGCCAGGTTTACCATATGTGGAACCATAGACTCATTCACCTGGGAGAAACCAGTTGGACTGTAACGCATAAGGGTCTCACCAACTTTTAAACCAAGAAGCTTCTGGCCAAAGAGATGCTTCACTTGTAAACCATTCGGCTTCTCTGCTTCAAGGTAGTACTCTGAACGCGATGGATCGAAGTAAGACATAGCACCAATGACAAGCTTATTTTTTTGCAGTTCTTCACTCAATTGCTTGAGCTTTTTGACGACTCCAGAATTCATTTTAAAGATATTAATAATCAAAAACTGGCGGTCATAATTGCCGCGAATGATCAACCAGTTTAAAGCCTGGGCGAGCGGTGAATACTTTTTACTCGAAAGGACTTCTTGCAGGTACTCGTAAATTTCCTGATGCTCTTCCGGCTCTAGCGCTGACTTCGCTACGACTCCAGCAGCTACAGGCTCTGCGAAGCCCAAACCTATGCCATTTTGTGATAGAAAAACTCGACGCTTAGTTGTCGTCCTATAATTCCTGGGCTTAGGAGAAGGAATAATTTTCTTTGGCTTAAGTCGAATACCACTTTCACTCAAAAATTGACAAAAAGCTTTATCCTTCAGGGCACATTCTTTCTTATAATCTAAAGCAGCCAAAGGTTCTGGAGATTGACTATCCCAGGGAAAATCAGCACAAGCCTTAACACTCTTCTCAAAAGAAGGAAAATCTTTTCTATTTTGTTTTTTCTTCACCTGGGCTCCATAGCAATTTTTACCGCAATAGAACTGCAAAGTGAATCAAGTCCATTCAGATTCTTAAACTTTCAATTTATTTTCACAGCAATCCCATAAAATCAGAATCTTTTAACATCAATTTCGATGCTTAATTCTTCTCTTTGTGAACTCAGTATTCTTTGTGGTTTTATTTAATATTTTTGGTCCTTGAGAATTTTATATGAGACCATACTTGATGTAAGAGAATCATTCCCATCTCTGAGTGTTCTCAGGCTCTGCTAAGAAATTAACAAAGCAGGAACCGCTAATGCCAACGATAGTATTAATTAGAGGAACAAATTGTATTTAAGAGGCTGAGGCAATTCAATAATACAAAACAGCCGGTGGATACACTAAGAAAATTGAAGAACCTTCGAAACCTACACCAGAACAAATAAAACATCAGAAGGGTACAGGAGGTGAATTTGCACGAATTGGTTATCGAACTGTAAATGTACAAATTTTTACACCTTGGGTCGAATATACTAGGGATCTGTCAATAGCAAAGCAATTTGGTGAGAATAGAGGCGGTGTCATAGTAATAAATATAGATACCAAATATATAACTGAAGTTGAGGGTGACACTAAGGAATCAGGGATTTTCATAAATCGTTCTGCACCTGTTGAAATTGAGAGGTATTACCCACCTGTAAAAGACACTCCAACAATGATCTCTTCACAAGAGCTAGATGGACGCGTTCAAAGAGTGCTACAATATGTACAAACACTGTTACCTAAATTAAAAGAATCTGCAGATAAAGGTCATCCTATGGCTAAAGTTGTACTAGCTGCGATAGAAGAACGGCTCTTAGCACAACAAAAGCCTTAGGAACTAAAGGGAGTATCTTCTGAAAGAATTGCTGAAATAGTCGCAAATGCAATTAAGGACCCTTCTTTAAAACCAAAGATTACAAAGGCAGCTGCTGGGGAAGATAAAATAGCAAAGGCAGTGTTAGAAGAATTAAGTAGGCGGGGAGAGCTTGCAATTCAACAATAGCTTTCAAAATTGACTTCACATGAAAATAGTTTGATTCAAATAATAATAAACCTCAATTTGGCAGTGCATTAAACATAATTCACTTTGTCGCATAAGATCCCGTATGTATAATCCGTCAAGCACAAATACAACTATACAACTCCCCCTTTCCTGTGGCCTACGAAATTCGTAGTTGGATGGGCGGCGTGAAACCTCTTACGACATCAAAGCGTAATATTCTCTGGCTATGTTTTCTCTGGCTCTTTCTTCAAAAAGGTCTTTAAAATAATCGGTTTCGTATATGTACTCTTTAGATAGAAATTCTTTGAGCATTGCTCCGCGTCCCTTCGTATATAAACCCTTAGTTACAAAGGAGTATTCCTTCCTGATTTGTTTAGTGTATTCATCATACAATTCTTCAGATGAACCCAATATGGACAGATCAATGTCGATTAAGGCCTTTTCATCTTCAGTCACTGGTTTTGATGGATGTTTAGTCAATAAAATTAAATGCTCAACTTTACTAATAGTGGTCTTTTCAACATCTCTGGCTTCTAAAAAATCTTTAGCAAATTTCGCGCTGGACTCTTCGTTATCTGATCTTGTTGGATCATAGATAACATCATGAAACCAAATAGCTGATTCAATACTAAAGAGGTCATCTACAGATTCTTCTGTTGCTTCTAAATGTTTTAGGCAGGCTTCAATATAAAACTAATTAGATCAGCTGAACTAACAGTAAGCTGCTCCATTCGCATCTGCCTTCGCAAGGTGTGTTCATTTGAAACCAGTCTGTTAGTCCCTGTAGCATGTTGCCTAGCAGAAATAACTGCCATAAATGTTTTTACTGATGCTCTAGTTCCAACTATTCTCACAGTTCCATAAATTAAAGCTCCCCCAGTTGGATGCTTGCTACCACTTTCAACTAGAAGAATTACACCACCTATTCCCCCGAAAGAATTCTTAACAAGATAACGGTTAAGTTGCTTTATGTATATTGCAGTCTGATGTGCTGTTATATTTGTTGAATCAATTATTATTGCTGTATATTTCTTTGTGATATCGATACTTTTGGGTGCCTTAATATTTACAGGGTTTGGTGCTGCATCCATTATGAGTAAATGACCACCGTGTATTGCATTATTATATTTTCGAGCAGTATCTATAATATTATCTGTACCACCAACCTCTGTTAACTCAAAATAACTATATTTTGAATCTATCGAGGATGGTACACTTGGATCTTTGGACCAAAGACTTCCATAGTGAATAGCTGCTTCTGTTGCCATGCATAATGCAGCCATTCCACTTTCTAATGATATTTTATTGATAATTAAATTTGAAGCAGGATGATGGTCTGAGTCCGAGCCACTATCATCTGAATCCGAGCCATCATCATCTGAATCCGAGCCATCATCATCGTTTGAATTACGATGAGTTCGATTTGAAAGTTTATAAACATCATGATTTATGTTGATAGATATTTTGTCAAAAAGTGATTCTTTAAAGATATTTGGAAGTCTATCGCCACTAGTTTCAGTATCAAGAACATCCTCCCCACGTCTATAAATGGCAAGCAAGCTCATAGTCAGATTATCTAAATTAGACTTAGATAATTTATCAGCTAATTGTTTAACATTTGTTAAAGCTTTAAACCTGGATATTAGTGTTGTATTTTTAAAAAAATTTTCAATTCGTAAAAGCGTGTTGAATATACATATTGCTCCTCTGTCTGCATCGAGAAGTCCAGGATCTAACCGTAAACCAGGATCAAGACATGACAAGGTAGGGAAAAGTGAGCCAAAACCTTCTCTACCTACAACCTCAAAAGCTAATTTTTCTCTTCTTAAAGCAACTGTTAATTCAGCAGTAAAGATAGCTTGTATAACAGTCCAATTTATTTTAATTGGGAAATTTCCTTTTGCTAATATGATTAACATCGGGTATTGCATGTATTCATTTAAGTTTTTAGGTAACGGATTACAATTTTGATTTAAAATTGTGAAGTAACTAAAAGGCTTAGCGTTAATCAATGATAGAGTTTTTTCTACTAAACTGACTTTTGCTAAAATAGCTAAATCTTTTAGAGGAATATGAATATGATTTGAATCCGATAGCTTTTGAATTAAATGCCCTGCTGCACTATCTTCTGGTACATCTATCTTTTGTCTTCCACCACCGTGACTACCCCAACCCCTTCCAAACCATTGTGTATTTTTGGGATGTCGTTGCCTAGGGTAATCTCTTTTAGTATTCATAGTAGGATTTATAAAGAAACTCTTAAAGGGAACCATCGTTTTAGAAGCATCAGTCATTAATTCTTTCATTTCATTGTAAGAAAAATTAACTATACTAGAATTAGAGTTAGTAGTTATATTCAATGAATGCGCTCTCTTTTAAAATAATGAATAACTTTGAGATGTTGTTTTAAATTTTATTACTGACTATATTAACAATTATAAATGTTAATACTGGAATTACCCCAAATTATTGGACATATGTTAGTCAATAACCTCCGGTAAAACCGGAGGCTTGGAATTGGAACCGCTCAAAGCGGATTGTTAGTATCTAATCTTTACT
>JAKVBD010000095.1 GCA_022446985.1 Lentisphaerales bacterium | reverse complement strand
CCGGTTTATAAGCTTCTTGGAGCAAATGGACCTAAAGAATCGAAAATTTACAGTGGCATGATTTATTTTGATGAGCTTTACCCAGATGATAACCCTGCCGGTATTGATAAAATTATTGAAAACTGTCAGTGGGATATCGATTATGGTTACCGTCAATTGAAAGTGAAAATTGGCCGAAATGGAAGATGGTATCCAAAAGAACAAGGTATCAAAAAAGATATAGAAATCGTTAAATTAATTCACAAAAACTTTCCTGATATAGAAATTCTGGTTGATGCTAATGATCAATATACTTTAAACGATACAATACAATTTCTAAAAGGAGTAGAAGGAATACCACTCTTTTGGATAGAAGAACCTTTCATCGAAAATTACCAGGATGGTAAAAAACTTCGTCAATGGATGGACCAAAACGGTTTTAAAAAAACACTATATGCTGATGGTGAATACAAACCTAAACATGATCTTTGTATGCGAATGGGTAAAGAAAAAATAATGAACCTTTATCTTCCCGACATAAAAGGATTTGGTTTTACTCGATGGCGTAAACTTCAGCCAGAGCTAAAAAAGAATAAGATGCTTGCCAGTCCACACACTTGGGGCTCTATGCTGAGAACTCATTATGTATCACATTTCGCAGCAGGATTAGGAAATGTTGCAACAGTTGAGGGCGTTACATCTGAATCTAATGACATTGATTATGGGGACTATAAAATAAAAAATGGCAAACTCAGCCCTTCAGAAAAACCAGGTTTCGGAATGCAGATTTTAGTTTAGTTCCGAAGTATATATATACTTCAACATTGCTAAAGAAACGCCTGTTTTTCACTTTATGGGAACGCCGGATGAAACCCGTCATATTGCAGTCCGCGACCAACAGGCAGTAATCTCATCTATGTGGTCGATTCACATTGGAGCCGGATTGCAGGCGTATACTTTCTGCTGGGGCATGGGAGGCGAGAATCAAGATTTCTCGGATATGGATATGGTTGATTTGAAAGCCATATATTAATTTTTGAAACTTAAAAGTGTGGTTAAATTTATGTATAAAATAATTAATATCGGAAAACAATCGGGCTTGTTAAATAAGACGTCCAAGCGAACTGAATTTAAGGTAGGTGCGGAACATGATTAAACTTTTATTTATTTGCCTCTTGGCAATGTCAGCAAGCTCTCTCCAGGCCTTGGAAGTTATTCGCGAAAACACTGTAGCTGAATCTGCCATTAAGTTTGAACACAGTGATAAGGCACTGAGTATGTCCTGGAAAGTTAATGAACAAAAAAGTTCTAAAATTACTTTCAACCTTCAGCCCTCTAAAACTCTAATCAATTCTTTAGTTCTGAAGTCGAGCTCTGAAGAGAAAACAATTTTGCGCGATGTCAATCCTGAATTCCAACTGTTTATAGGAACTCGCGAATCCAAAAGGGCTAAATGGATGGTGTTTTTTGACAGTCCCGATACACGTCCCTATAGCAATGGAAGTTTGGATTTAGATTTAAAGTCTATTTCAATCAGCCAGCAAAAGCAGCGCGCAACTGTAAAGTTTGGAACGATCTCTTTTCAGGACTTTCCGGAGAGCTTTGGTTTACCGTTTACAATGGTTCTCCACTGGTTAATGTCGAAGCGGTCATTCAAACAGAAGTAGATTCCCGGGCCATTCTCTATGGCGGTGGAATATCCATGCCCAATGAAGCCATTTCTTCAGTCAGGTATCACCGTGCCGGAGCAGAACTCAAAAGCATACAGCAAGAGGACTTTGTTAAATATCAGCCTTGGAAACATGTAGACATTAAAAGGTCTCAGGGAGTTGGCCGTAAGTTTGAAGGAGAAAAATCGCCATTGCATAACGATAAAGGGACAGGCATTGTAAAAGCCAAATACAGAATTCTCGGAGCAGAATTAGCAGAAGGTTCACTGGCTGTGTTTCCTCCTCCTCATAAGTTTATTTATCCTCTGGACTACGCTGAAAATTTTGGTGCTAATTATGCATGGAAAAGGGATGGCCGAATAGAGATAGGCATACGTCAACCTCCACTCGGCGATGGCCGTTACCGCCCATGGGTTAATGCACCACCTAAAACCCGTCAGCATCTGGATTTATTTTTTGTGGTTTCAGATAAAGGCGCGGATAGCGCATTAGAGGAAGTAAAGAGCTTCACCAACAGTGATCAATTTCCATCGTTACCGGGTTATAAGAGTTTTACTTCACACTTTCATTTTTATCATACACGTAAATTGATCAATGCTCAGAAAAAGAAAAATAACAACGATATCCCTGAATCCTTTAAGACTCCGACATTTATCAGTAAGATGAAAGAAATCGGTATAGATATGATTCATCTGGCCGAATTTCACGGTGGCCCTAAAACAGGGAAGTCCCGTCTATTTGAACTTCAGAAGCTTCACAGTGAATGTGCCCGTTTATCTGACGATGAATTATTAGTTTTGCCAGGAGAGGAACCCAATTGTTTTATAGGTGGGCATTGGATCTCATTCTTTCCGAGACCGGTAAACTGGATTTTTAATGGCCATGAGAGAGTTGCCAAAGAATTGGGGATTAAAGGAGAAATTCCCTTTATCCACAACGATCCCAAATTAGGTCCGGTTTATTTTCTCAAGTCGTATAAGGATATTCTTAAACTGATGGAAGCAGAAAATGGCCTTATGTGGACAGCTCATGCCCGTATCAAGGCGTCGACTGGATACCCCGATAAATACCGCCATGAAGACTTCTACCAATCCCCTCACTACTTTGGAGCAGCATGGAAGCAAATGCCTGCGGATTATTCGCAAGATAGGCTTGGCGAACGCGTTCTCAATTTACTTGATGATATGAATAACTGGGGACAGAGCAAGCGAATTATTGCAGAAGCGGACCTTTTTGATTTGAACGCAGAATCAGAACTCTATGGGCATATGAATGTCAACTACATCAAGCTAGATAAATTACCTCGTTTTGAAGATGGTTGGGCGCCGATTCTGAATGCTTTAAGAAAGTCACAGTATTTTACCAGCACTGGTGAAGTTCTACTTCCATCTATTAAAGTAAATGGCCAGGAATTCGCTGCTTCTGTAAAAACGGATGCAGATGGGAATATTAACATTGAAGCAGACATCCGTTGGACTTTCCCGCTGAATTTTGCGGAAATAATCAGTAGCGATGGCAAAAGCATTTATCGAGATCGTATAGATCTGACTGGCACCAGTGATTTTGGCACTCAAACAATTCGCTACAGTTTCAAACCAAAATCCGGCGTAAAGTGGTTTCGCTTAGAAGTCTGGGATATCGCAGAGAACGGTGCCTTTAATCAACCGCTTTATATATCATCTGAAAATGCCGAACAGGCGAAGAGTGAAGCAAAATCAAGCACGTTTTGTCGACTGGTACCAGAACGCAAAGATGACTTTGCCTGGGAAAATGACAAGATCGCCTTTCGCGCCTATGGACCGGCTTTGCAAAACTCCAAAGAAAATAGCGGTATTGACTGCTGGCTAAAGCGCGTCGATTACCCGATAATCAATAAATGGTATAAAGAAAGTGCCGAAGGCAAGTCATACCACAAAGATCATGGCGAAGGTTATGACCCTTACAAAGTCGGCGACTCTCGCGGTTGTGGTGGCACAGCCCTGTGGCTCGATGGCCAGATGATTACCTCCAATGTTTTTACAAAATCAAACGTACTTAAAAACAGTGGTCATGAGTCGGCCTTTGAATTGACCTACGAGTGGGAGCATGCCGGCGATAAATATCAGGAAATTAAAAGAATTTCGATAAAAACGGGAGAGCGTTTGTTCAAGACAGTTTCAAGCTTCCGCAAAAATGGCGAAGTTGCAAAAAATCAGCCAATCGCCATTGGACTGGCCAAACAATCAAAATCGAGCACGCTGGTCAAAAATCAGCAGAAGGGGTGGATTGCTCTTTGGGATAAGTTTAGTGGTACTGAACTAGGGACTGGTATTTTGATAGATCCCAAACGCATCACATCAATTGAAGACCAAGCCAGTAGTAAGAAAAAGACCGGTCACGGCCTGATCATTACCCATACCGATGCCAATGGCCAGGTAGAGTTTTATGCCGGGTATGGTTGGAAAAAAGCCGGCGAGATCCACTCAGTTAACGATTGGAAAAACTATCTTAATTTATTTATAGGTCAGTAATATCTAATTAGAGTCGAAAAATGAAATTTATATCCATTTGCTTTTTATTATTTCTAACCTCTCTGCAAGCTGCTGAAAAGCCGAATGTCATTATCATACTTGTCGATGATATGGGCTTTTCTGACATCGGCTCCTATGGAGGGGAAATTGAGACGCCGAACATTGATGCTCTGGCCTATGGCGGCGTGCGTTATTCACAGTTTTACAATGCTTCGCGTTGCTGTCCGACAAGAGCCTCCTTAATGACCGGGCTGCATCCGCATTTGACAGGCATCGGTCACATGACGGCTTCACCAGACAGTAACAAGCATGATAAAGGTGAAGAGTTCCCCAACTATCGCGGCTTTCTAAATCGCCATTGTGCTACTTTGGCTGAGCTTTTGAAGCCTGCTGGTTACTCTACTTATCTGGCGGGTAAATGGCACCTTGGCCAAAAAGAAAAATCGCAATGGCCTTTACAACGAGGGTTCGATAAATTTTATGGTTGTCTGGCAGGATCGACTCGATTCTTTTCGCCGGACACAGATGAAAGACAAGGCAGAGGCATAACTTACGGCAATGAGCCGGTAACTAAAGTCAAAAGCACCACTGATCGCGCTTACTACACGACTGATGCCTTTACGGATTACGGCATAAAGTTTATCGAAGAAGGGGATAAAGATAAACCTTTCTTCCTCTATTTGGCTTATACCGCTCCACATTGGCCACATCAGGCTCATGAAGAAGATATAGATAAGTATCGCGGTAAATATAAAATGGGTTGGGATAAGTTGCGCCAACAACGTTTGCAAAGACAGAAGGAACTGGGTCTTTTTGATCAAGAATTGAAGCTGTCACCACGCGATGAGAAAGTACCCGCATGGAGCACTATAGAAGCGGATAAAATAGACGAGCTTGACCTGCGTATGGCTGTTTATGCAGCCATGATTGATTGCATTGATCAGAATATTGGAAAACTTGTTACATCGCTTAAAAAGCAGGGGCTTTACGAAAATACCATGATTATGTTTATGACTGACAATGGTGCCTGTGCTGAAGGGGCAACCCTTGGACATGGCAATATTATCGATATTAATAAGCGCAATCTTGAAACGAATAATAACTACGGCGCGGCCTGGGCCAATGTCTCCAGTACGCCATTTCGTCTTTATAAGCACTGGACTCATGAAGGTGGTTCAGCTACACCATTTTTCATGCATTGGCCCAAAGAAATAAAAGCTCAAAAAGACTGGTATCGTTCTTCGGCACAATTGATTGATATAGTTCCGACTTTGTTGGAAGTCTGTCAGGCAAATTATCCAGAAAACTTACATGGCAACAAGCTTCATGCTTTGAATGGAATTTCTTTGACAGACTCATTTACAGCAAAGCCACTTAAGCGTACTAAGCCGATGTTTTCCGAACATGAAAATAATGCCTTTATGATTGATGGGAATTGGAAGCTGGTTGGCAAAGGAGTTGCCGCAGCTAAAGGTCCGAATATAAAGAAATGGGAACTATACGACCTCAAGAATGACCGGTCAGAACTCAAGAACTTGGCTCCTGAAAAAAGTGAACGGTTAAAGGAAATGGCAAAGGCCTGGCATGCCTGGGCTCTTAAAGATAAAGTCTATCCTAAACCTCCATCTAAAAAAAGAAAGAAGAAGTAAAACTCACGTCCGCTGGGGTGGATATCTAGCGTATCAGTAGAGACAATATTGATGGATACGCCCATATATTCTAGAGGATGGTAATAGAACCTTTATAAATGACTGGTTTTACTGAAATAAAGGTCCTGAACATGAACGTTAATAAAGCAAAATAATTTGTGGAGTATAAATAAAAATGAAGTTCAAAATTTCTTATACAAGTATGTTTTCTTTACTTTTCATTTTGGCAAACTTTTCATATTCAAAAGAGAGCCCTGAAATTGTTTTTGAAGATAATTTCTCACAGGATGTTTTAGAGAGTCGAAGCATTTCAAGAGGAGAGTGGTCCATTAAAGAAAATATGGCATCGAGTATTTGGTCAAAAGAGTCTGCGGTCAAGAGCCCGAAAGGGTTTAAAAGATCGCATAAAATTGCCTGGAATGCTGAATTTGATAATGGCAGTATAGAAATGCAGATCCACACCAAAGACATAAAAAGCATACTTATGGGTATAGATGGCAAAGGACACATTTGCTATTTAACGTTCAATGAGGATTCATTTAAAGCTACCGTTTTTCCCACTGATAAAGTTAAAGGGTGGGTTAAAAAACCAAATAAATACACAACTAAGGACATCCCGTCAGTTAAGGCTTTCAAACAGAATGAATGGACTGATGTAAAAATGACGACAAAAGGAAATACTTTGCAACTACAAATCGGTGATTACAACACCACTGTAGAGGACATAGGTTTTGGCCGCCATAAAAAATCGTTTGCCTTTAATTTTACTGAAGGCGAAGTAAAGATCCGAAACGTGAAAGTTACTGAAATCAAGTAACTTGATGTTAATGGCGGACTATTGGCGTCTTGACGGGGTGAAATTTTACCAGGATAAATATCACCTTTGCAGATTAATCTAGGTTTTTGTTAACCATCCCTCTCTGCTCTACGTACTCCTAATCTTTTACAACTTGATGATTTTAAAGGGTTGATTCTTGTCACAAACTTAAGCAATTCATAGAATTTACATAGTAAACTAAGCAGATAGGACTTTAATGGCAAAAGATTACACAACAAGACAGACCCTGCTTATGAGAGCTCGCAACCAGCAGGATAACAATGCCTGGGAGGAGTTTGTCTCGATTTACAAAAATTTTATCTGCCATGTATTACAGCAAATGAAAATGTCAGTTGCTGAAATCGATGACCTTTCTCAGGAGGTCTTGATAAAACTGTGGAAAAAGCTCCCTCTTTACGATCCACAAAAGGCCCGTTTCCGCCCCTGGCTAAGTTCTGTCATTCGCAACATCGTCATCGATTACATCAGATCAAATACAAGTCGTCGTAAGAGAGAAGATGAAGAATTGAATGATCGCGCAGTGGATGCTTTTCAAGAATCCGATATAAGTTTAATTATTGATCAACAGTGGAAGGCATATATTTCCGAAATGGCTTTAAAAAACATCCAGGAGTTGTTTTCCGATAAGGCTTTCGAGGTCTTTAAACTCAGCCTGCAGGATAAATCCGTTGATGATATTTGTCAGCAAGTAGATATAAAAAGAGGCTCTGTAAAAGTACTTAAGAGCCGAGTTAAAGCCCGTTATCTGGAAGAACTGAAACGTCTTATTCGTGAACTTGAGGAACTTTAAGTGAGTCCTGGCGATTTAGAGTTTAATCAAAACCTGGATGAACTTTTTAATTTAGCGGAAAGCGATACAGAAGCTGATAACTCTTTACTTCACCCTTTGTTTACAGAGCTGCAAGAAAATAACGAACCTTACCAATACTTTCAGCCTTTAGCCCAAGGAGGAATGAAGAAAATACTGCGAGTTCAAGACACCAAAGCGAACAGACTCGTTGCTTTGGCGATGCTGCACGAAGAGGCTCCTCCAGAATTTTACGACTCTTTTATAAGGGAGGCCAGGCTGACGGCATTATTGGAACACCCCAATATTATGCCCATTTACGATATAGGGGTAGATTCCTCTGAAAAGCCTTACTTTACGATGGCTCTTAAAGAAGGAGATTCTCTGGCCCATATTCTGGAAAAAAGAAATGCGCGAGATAGGCATTATATTGAACGCTACCCCCTGGAGATATTACTCGAAATCTTCATCAAGATCTGTGATGCCATGTCCTATGCCCATTCCAAAAATGTTATTCACCTTGATCTAAAACCGGAAAACATTCAAGTCGGCCAGTTTGGTGAGGTTTTGGTTTGTGACTGGGGGCTGGGCAAAGTAATTGGCAGTGAAGAAGGCGTAGACTTTGACCAACAGCTCTTCAACCCTGACTTGCTCAATAATATGACATTGGCCGGAAGAATTAAAGGAACCCCCGGTTACATGGCGCCTGAACAGGTAGAGGAAAATGGGGAAAAAAGTTTTGCAACAGATGTGTATTCACTAGGGTGTATTCTCTACTCAGTCCTGACCGACGACAAGCCATTTTCTTCTTGTTCTCAAGATGATATTCTAGATAAAACTCTTCAAGGCCTTAATTCTCCGGCAAAGCTATTCCCCGATAAAGAAATTCCTCAAAGTTTGAATGCCGTTGTTGTAAAAGCTGTCGCTTTAAAACCTGAAGACAGGTATGAAAATGTTGAGTCCTTGAGAGCAGATGTCTATAAATTTATCAACGGCTACTCCACAATGGCTGAAAACGCCGGTTTAATTAAGGAAATTTCTCTTTTTTACAGAAGAAATAGACGAGTGTGTATAGTGGTTATAGCAGCCTTGATTATACTTGCGGCAGCGACCACCCTCTTCATAAGAGGTCTCAGACAAAGCATTCATCAGGCAGAACTTGCAAAAAATGCAGCGCAAGAGGCTTCAAGAATAGCTGATATAAGCAGAAAGAAATCAGAGGAGGAAAAAAACAGGGCTGAACTCCTCTTAAACCTTTATGAAAAAGAAAAAGAGACAACCGCATTTTTAGTTCATGGAAGTGCAGAAGTTTTAAAGAGAAAAATCTATAATTTGACCGATAACGAAAGTTATATCGCCACACGCATTTCTCTGGATCATGCATTTCTCTACCTCAATAAAATGATCGACAATAAAGAAGGCCTTGAATGGGCCTATGAACAACGGGGCTACGTCCAATTTCTCAGACAAAATATGAAAAAAGCTTTGGACGATTACAAGCGAGATTTTAAAGATACGAAATTTGCCAATCTGGCGCGTCGTTTTGTTGATAAATCTGAGCCTGGAAAGCCTCTGGTTATCAACTCTCTTACTACCTTAATAAAAGAGTTGGGCAAAGACAGAGTTAATCACGGGCAGGTAGTTCTAATGATGTATTACGATGTCTTCCTGCGCCAATCACTCAAAGAACACAGCAAAGCCGTGAAAGCTGCCTTGCTGGTATTTAACCCGAATTGGTTAAACGCTGAAGTTTTTTTTGATTCTGAAACATCGGCGTTAACCATTTCTGGCCGCAGATTCAACCGTCTAAGTTTCGAGGTGAAAAACTTCGTTATTAGAGCCCGTAGATTCACTTTACAAGGTGATTCTCACAAAGTCAGCCTTTTAAAGACACTCGGGTTAAAATCTTTAAGCCTCAGAAAAACTAACTTCAGTAATCTCCAACAACTGGTGAACTTATCCTTAATCAAATTGAATTTGAGCCATACTGCGGTAAAGGATTTCGCCCCCCTTATTGAAATAATTCCCAGCCTTCAAGAGTTAGTTGTAGATCGAAAGCAATTTGCAACAGCGAAGGAGCAATTACCTGCTTCTATAAAAATAATTTTGGAAAATTAACCAAATCTATTAACCTTGCCTGATCTGCTCCGTACTATGGGTAAATGAATGAATTTATAGTTGACCAGTGACCAGATTTTCGCTGAAGTCTATAACAAGGTTGAGCAGTATGATTAATTACAAATACAAATACAAAAAGTTTACTCTTATTGAATTACTTATCGTGATCGCCGTAATCGGTATTTTGGTGACTATCCTAGTTCCATCCTTAACCAAGTCAAAATATATGGCACGTGTTGCCGTTTGTGCATCAGCACAAAAGCAGAATGCCACGGCTTTATTTCTGCATTCGAAGGATAATAATGGCCGCCTTCCTTATCCTTCAAGCTTTGAGCTACCTCAGTACCATCGATATTTTTATAATAGTAAGAACGACGAGTACCAAGCTCTGGGCAAACTATATGAAAACAACTACCTATCGTCCGGAGAAACCATATTCTGTCCTCAAACAAGTATAAGTAAAGCCGGTACAAAGCAATCCTATAACTGGTACATTAAAAACGGGGAATGGGATCCGCCAAAAGCGCTAAAAAAAACAGATGTCCCGGGTAAGGCCAGTTACATCATTTATCCTTATTATCTCGATGAAGGTAATAATGGCCTACATGGTGATACCGTAGATGAAATAGAAGCCAGGCGATGGAATCTCACAAAAATCAACTCAGATGAGATGTTACAGTCAGATGTAGTATGGCAAACCCATCACAGGTTGGATAATGTCTACGGTTGGAATGTCATGAAAGTCGATATGTCCCTGAAGTTCACTCGCAGTAAAAGTGCCCAGGTTTATATGGAAGATAATTCAGACTTCTACAGTAATTGGGAAAAAACTGCCAATCTAAGAGATATGCTTTTAGAATAACTTTAAGACTAGCCAATAATGGAAACTCAACATTTCCTCTCACCGCGCTGATTCCCCAACCCAAACTATAATCCTGTGCCCAACATACTAATACTATAATTGGGAGTTGTTCTCAGAACAAAAAGAAGGCTATTTATGATAAAAACCTTATTCAGCTTTATTCTTATCTGCAGCTTTTCTGTGCCATTGATAGCACAGAAAAAGAAGCTCTCTGAAGTAGCCCTCGCAGCTCGCATCGACAATAATATAGATGATATGCTCACTAAAATGAAGCTGCCCAAAGCTAAGCCGATAAGCGATGAAACTTTTCTTAGGAAAATTTATCTTGATATAGCTGGTCGCATTCCGACACTCGATGAAGCCAGAAAGTTCCTCAACTATAAAGGTAAAAATAAGCGAGAGAAATTAATCGATTTTCTGCAGCGCTCTCCAGGCTATGTCAGTCACAATTTCAATTATTGGGCCGATGCGCTTCGAGTATTAGATAGACGACCAACCATCACTCAAAGTTATGCTATCTTTATCAAAGAAAGTCTTAAGAAAAACACCCCGTATGATGTTTTTGTCAGAGAGATGCTCAGCTCACAAGGCAGTCTCTACGACTATAAAAACGGCGCCGTGAATTATTATATGCGCGACAGAGGTATGCCACTGGACAATCTATCAAATACTATGAGTCTTTTCCTCGGAACAGACATGTCTTGTGCTCAATGTCACGACCACCCATTTGATCGCTGGACACAAAAAGATTTCTATCAATTGGCCGCCTTTTTGGATGGCCTGAAAACCGGCGGCCGGGACAGAGAAGCTCAAACTGCCTTTGTGAAGTATCTAAAGAACGAGCAAGACAGACAAAAAAATACCCTCTCCAAATTTATGCTGGATACCAGATACAAAGTGAGCCATATGGGTACAGGTATAATTCAACTGCCTTCTGACTATAGTTATGATGACCACAAGCCATTCGATTTCGTTCGGGCAGCTGTCCCTTTTGGTCCCAAAGTTACACTGAAAAAGCAGCAGGAAATCCCAAAGCTTAGATCTAATGGGCGGCCAGCGAAGAGGTTAGAGGATATTAAATCTCGAGAAGCCTTTGCTAAATGGGTCACTTCCAAAGAAAACCCAATGTTCACCAAAACTATCGTTAATAGATTGTGGGATAAAATCATGGGAGCACCATTAATTGGTGACTCACTCTTATCAATAGGTTTGAAGTCAGGAGGAACAAATAAGTCTTTGACCATAGAATTGATCAAACAAATGCAGTATCTGAATTTTGATCTGAAGAAGTTTGAAAAAGTTCTCTATCTGACCAAACTCTACCAGACTAAGAGCCGTGCTACCGACATCAATTATGTCAAAAAGGAAAAAAATTATAATCAGGCTCCGATTGTCAGACGCTTGAGTGCAGAACAAATTTGGGATTCTTACGCAGTTCTCAAATATGGAAATATCGATAAGGACTTGAACTTCCCGATAAAGCTAAATTACTACCAGTACTTTTATGAGTTACACAAAGATAAAACAGCGCAACAAGTTATTGACTTAATTCCAGAAAACCTCACGATGTGGAGAGATTACTTTAAGGATCTTCAGGGAGACGCAGATAAATTTAGTCAAAAAATTTCAGAAAAATCTACGGCAAAACCATCGGCCAATACAGAAATTGACAAGAAGCATACAGGGAGAGCTGCAAGGCAGCCTAGATCATTCAGAGCCTCAGAAATGCTTCAACCGATGAAGCCTGGGACACCTTTGCGAGAATTAGGGCAATCCTCTCGTGAACTCATCGACTCTAAAAGCCTCGAGGCGTCTGCACCGCAAGCCATGCTGCTAATGAATAACATTGTCAGCGACATTAGTCATAAACGAGGTTCTCAGCTGATGAAAGATATTAACTCAGGGAAAAGCAGCCATGAGAAAATAACTAATGCTTTCCTGGCCATTCTTTCGAGAAAACCAACATCAACAGAACTTCGAGACTTTTCAGGAATTCTTACCCAAAGCAAGGCAAATGGAACCAAAAATATGGCCTGGATACTTATGAACAGCAATGAATTTAAGTTTAAACACTAGGAGCCGATTACTATGGATTTCTTAAAAAAAGGCGAACTCTCAAGACGCCACTTTATGGCTCAGACAGCTGCTGCTTATCTCGGTGTAAATGCCATTTCCGGATTGAACAATCAGCTAATAGGCAAAGAACAAGTATCTCTTGACTCCATAGTAGATTCCGTCATCTATATTTTCTTAACAGGAGGACTCAGTCAAGTAGACAGCTTTGATATAAAGCCCGACTTTGAAGGCGGCAAAAATGCTGGTGCTCTAAAAACCAGTCTGGATGGTTACCGTGTTAGCAAATACTTTCCGAAAATGGCTAAACAGATGGATAAGATGTGTGTTATCAACTCTTTGTCTACGGGTACTGCGGCCCATGAACAGGCCCAATATCTGATGCACACCAGTTATGAAATGAGAGGCACTATCAAGCATCCGCATTTAGGCGCTTGGGTCAGTAAGTATCTTCCCTCTTTATCCAAAGACATTCCACCATTTATAAAGATAAATCCGGGACACAGCCTTTGCAGAGGCTACTTTGATGCCAAATACAATGCCTTGCCCATTGGCGATCCGGCGCTGGGATTACAGAATTCCAAGCTCAATAGAGTTTCTGAAAAAGACTTTCAGCAAAACATGGCTCTACTGCGCAAGATGAACGACAATTTTAGCAATACCTATAAGACTTATAATATAAAGTCTTACACAGAGTCCTACGAAGGTGCCGTTAATCTTATGAAAAGTTCTGATCTGGAAGTTTTTGATATAACTAAAGAAAAGAAATCAGTCCTGGATTCTTATGGAAAGAGCCAATTCGGCAAAGCCTGTCTTCTCGCACGCCGCCTGGCTGAAAAGAAAGTGCGCTTTATCGATATCAACCTAAAAGGCTGGGATCATCATTATGGAATCTATGACAACGAATTTTTCCCAAGCTCTGCCAATACTTTAGACGAGGGATTATCAGCTCTTATCGCTGATCTTTCACAAAGAGGTATGCTCGATCGAACTATGGTTTGTGTCGTTACTGAATTTGGCCGTGCCCCCGAAGTTGACATTCGCAAAGGTCGCATTCACTATCCAACAGCTTTTAGCGGCCTTTTGGCAGGTGGGCCAATCAAACGCGGTTATGTGCATGGCAAAACAGATGATAAATGCTCAAAAGTGATTGAAGGAAAAATGGATCCTTCAGACCTGAATGCCACTATCGCCACGGCTATGGGACTAGACTACAGCAAGGAAATACAGGCCCATGGCCGACCCTTTAAAATCGCCCACAAAGGGAAACCGGAAATGACACTCTTCAGCTGATGAAAGCAGTTTAATCATAGATCTTTACTGGCTCTTGTCATCGTTAGCTTTAAAGATCATTCTATGAGCGTTTTAAAGTACTGATTATTTAAATATGATAACTATATAGTTTCGGTATTTATGAAAAGATTTACTTTTCAGTGTGTTGGTTGTGGAATCAAGCTTTTAGCTACCGAAGATATTATCGGTATGCACATCCGCTGTGAATCCTGTAATGTTAAACAAGAAGTTATGAAGCCTGAAGAGAAAGTCTCAGCGGCAATAACTCCCAATGTTACAAAGCTAAAAGTCTCTAATCCTAAAGGGCCTTTTAAGCAGCTCAAAAAGAGACGTATATTACCAATGGTGGCATTTGTTCTACTGGTTGGCAGTCTGGCTCATGCCCTCAATTCATTTATAAAAGTAGAAAATACAAATCCATCTGAAGCCATTCAAGTCGCAGAGCGAGCAGTTACATTACGAGATAACAGCAAGAATAGTCCGAAAGTCTCAAAATTCATGGATGATAGTGAAAAATCTATAGAGACTGTATTGGTTTCAGTAGTCCCTGCCGCCACTCTAAGCAAGAGTCCTCTGATAGTTTCCAAAGATATTAAGGGAATCCTTGAGAAGTACTGTACTGATTGCCACGGCGCTAAGAAAAAGAAAGGCGATATCCGCCTGCACGATATTGCTAATCTCGAAAAAGATTTTCAGAGTAATATTCTCAACAAAATAGAAGAACAGCTTTTCATTGAAAAAATGCCACCGGATGACGAGGATCAGCTTTCAAAAAATGAACTTAAAACCTTGAAGATCTGGCTAAACTCCCAATACAAAGTACTCGGTGAAAGTTCAAAGTTCCGGGCTAAACTCAAAACTCCGGCTTTTGGCAACTATGTCAACCACGAAGATCTTTTCTCAGGTAAGTACAAAGACCTAAAAGGTTTCACTGCTGACCGCCGTTGGCTCATTAATGAGTTCATATTCACCGAGAAAATCAATCAGGTTATGAATCTCAAGCAACACAGAATGAATGATGCTAAACGAGTCTTTATTAAGGGCAGCAGCCACAGAGGTTTTACAAGAACAAACTTTACCAATCCATTTTTACTCTCTTCAGGAAGCGGCGTTCGCTACTATGACAACACGATGTTGAATGGCGGTCATCTGCTAACGATGATCACCAACGCCAAGGAAATGTCAAAGTACCTTATGAATGAACGCAATATGAGAGGCCTGGCTCCTCTCTACAAAGTTATGAAACTGCAGTTTGATCACGACAGAATACTGGAAAGCCGCAAAAAATTTCTCAATGAGAATATTCATGAGCTGATGCAGGAAATCTACGGCAATAAAAACAAAAGTTATCTGCCAAAATTTGTTTCATTAAACATGAAGGCTAATCCAGTTACTCCAGATGGTAGGAGTTACATTCTTCCAAGTGGTAAAAAAGTGAAAAAGCCGGTTTACGACACCGCCAAACCTACGGGGGAACTCCCGGCTATTACCACTGCAGTTAAGAAATACCTCACAAAAAAACAGTCCACTGCCGAGTTAATACGCCTCTGCGAGAAAGAATGGTTTGAGTTTGGCGTCAGCAAAATGAAGCTTGGCACTCGAGTAGGCTTTATGGTCAACTACATTGAAGAAATCCCGCGGCGACATAAAATCAAGCCTGACACATACAAACCTAAGGTTATCAAAGAGGCAGATCTCAAAATCTATAAGGAAATGATTTTGAAGCACCGTAAGAAAGGTGATTTTTATAATGTCGTTATTGAAAGATGTCTTGATGAGTGGAAGCGCGGTTTTGAAGCCGAACGCAAAGCCTTAGGGAGTTTGAAAGACGCTGAAATTAATGCAATCGTTAAATTTCTCTTTGTAAAGATCCTCGATCGTGAGCCTAATGATGGAGAAATTCAGGAACATCAGTCTTTGATAAAATCCTATATTAAGGCATTGGGTAGAAAAGAGGCTTTAACTAAATTTGTCGAAACTCTCTTTCTGCGCTCTGAGTTTGTTTACCGCAATGAGTTCGGTGCAGGAAAGATTGACTCACATGGTCGCAAAATGATGTCTCCGGAAGTAGCAAGCTTCGCTCTTGCCTACGCCATAACAGACAACTCTCCGGATAAAGAACTTCGAGAAGCTGTGAAGAAAGGCAAGTTAAGTACGCGGGAAGACTACAAGCGCGAAGTTGAGCGCATGCTGAAAAGAAGAGATATTTACTACCTCATTGATAAGCGCACGGGTTATCAAGATTACGGACTGACAAACACACCTATTCGCAAATTGAGGTTCTTCAGAGAGTTTTTCGGTTATCACAATTTCCCGGAAATTTTTAAAGATAACGAACGCCTCGGAGCCAATTACGATAAATCAAAAATCAGGCTTCTGCAGGAGTGTGACCAGTTGGTCGATTTCATCATCTCCAAAGATAAAAATGTCTTTGAGGAGCTCTTAACTTCCGATGAGTACTTTGTTTATCACTCTGGTGATAATGACAAAATGAAAGAAGCTTCAGACAAAATCCGCGAAATCTATAATTACTTCAAAAAAACAGACTGGCGCAATTTTAAAACCGCAGAAGACCTGGCTCCTCATGTTGGCTTCATTACTAAAGTGAAAATGAGCGGTATTGACCCTAAACGTCTTAAAGCAGGCGGTCGTTATAATCCTTTAAAAAACTTTAAGTCGACAATGGAAAGTTATGAGGTTCGTCTTGGGAAAGGTCAAAAAGCTGCCGCTCCATATCCGGCATTCTTCGGTGACCATGGCTATGCCCGGAACCGAGCCGGCAGCAGACTGCTAGGTTATGAACTTGGTAAGTATTTTAATATCGATTACGGCAATTGGAATTATCCGACAACTCAGCCCTTTAAATTGCCAAGCCGTAAAGGCATCCTTTCTCACCCGGCTTGGTTGATGGCGTATTCACAGAATACAGATACAGACCCGGTTCTGCGCGGTAAATGGATTCGCGAGAAGCTTTTGGCCGGGACAATTCCCGATGTGCCGATAACTGTCGAAGCGGTTGTACCTGAAGATCATCATAAAACCCTTCGTACTCGCCTGGCAGACGTTACCGAAGAGAAATACTGCTGGAAATGCCATCAACACATGAACCCACTTGGCTATGCTTTTGAAATGTTCGATGACTTTGGTCGCTTCCGCACTGAAGAATCACTGGAGCACCCTGATAATCTTATCAAGGAAGCAACAGAAAAGAAACCTTTACATATAGATATGAGAGCAGTTTATAAAACGCTGCCGGGTAAAACTGCCGGCTACCTCAAAGGTACCGGGGATGACAAGCTGGATGGCAAAGTTAAAAATGCCCTTGATCTGGTTGAGCGCCTGGCAAAATCTAAACGTGTACGCCAGTCGATTATTCGTCACGCTTTCCGTTACTTCCTCGGCAGAAATGAAGTGTTGTCGGATTCAAAAACTCTGATCGATGCCGAACAAGCCTACTTGAGAAATGGCGGTAGTTTCGATGCCGTTATCGTCTCACTACTAACTTCCGATTCATTTATTTATCGCAAAGAAGTTAAGGAGCAAAAATGACTACAAGACGCAATTTTTTAAAGAATACAATGATGACCACTGGCGGCCTGGCCATTCTACCTTCTTTCAGCAATATCTTTGCTGCTTCAAAAGCAAATAAAGCTCCGCACAGGTTTATCTTTATAAGAAAATCAAATGGTAACCTGCCCAAGCAATTTTCACTTCCTTCATTTTCTGTACAGCAGAAGACTATGGATCAGAAAAAAAAGCCATTCGAGGCTGATCTCGATAAACATGAACTGCCTAAGTGGTTAAGAGCTCTGGAACCGTACAAAGCCAATATGTCTATCCTACATGGAGTTTCCGCTGAAATGTCTCAGGGAGGCCATTTCTCTTACTCTTCTTGTATGGGGGCTTTCAAATGCGGTAGAGATGTCTTAACAAATATCAAAAGAGCGACGATTGATTTTGAAATTGCCAGGATGTTTCCATCGCCATTCGGTCATGTTGAACTTTCTTTAACCGGTAACTACAGCTCATTCAGAAAGGGTATTGTTTCCGGCTATTCAGCGTCTGGGCCTCAACAGCGCAATTACTGTTATGCCGATCCAATGACTGCATACAATGAGCTCTTCAAATCTGTGACTAATCCGGGTGCTGTGAACTCCGAGAATATGCTTCTCGATTACTTGAGAGACCAGGAGACTAAAAACGTCAAAGGCCTCGATGGCACAGAACGCCTCAAATTAAGTAATCACATTGAATCTCTCCAAGCAGTAAAAAGACGAAATATCGAAGTCGCTAAAATGTCGGGAGTGATTAAGAAACACCTGCCGACGTTGGATAAAATTCACGAGAATGGCGGCAGCAATGCAACGACGCCTCAAAAGCAGCAAGGCATGACCGATGTTTTGATTGCCGCTTTGATTTCAGGATTAACGAATGTCGTAACTTATACTATCGATGAACTTTCAACTCCATATAGAGGTTTACCGGGCTACGAAGGGGATAATATCTCTGTCCATGCAATTGGTCACAATGAATCTTATGGAGGTAATGCACCTGAAGATACCAGAGATACTATTAAAGCCGGGCACATTGCTCAGATTGAGAAGATAATCAAGAAGCTCAAAGCGGTTCCGGAAGGCAATGGCAATATGTTCGACAATACGACGATCGTTTACATGCCTGAAAGCGGCGCTGGTCACCATGGACCGCAAAATGAAATGCCAATGGTGATTATGTCTGGAGACAATACCAGGCTTGATATCAATGGACGTTTTATCCGCCTGCCATTCCATGGTGAAGAAGGTCATAAAACTATGGGCAACTGGTACACAACCTTACTCAATGCCTGGGGCAACCCGATGAAGCACTATGGTGACCTTGACCTTACCATGTCCCGTAAGAAGCTTCCTCAGCTGGGTTCAATCAAGCAGATAATGGGTTAGAGATGAAAACGGCTATTCTGTTAACCTTACCAAATCAGCTCCGTACTATTTGCTAAAATTATCATTGATGACTGAAGCAAATATCATGCTTTAATGCTGCATGCAAAGGATAGTGATGGCCATCTTTCTTATTGTTCGATTTAAATGGCTAAGAAGAATAAAAAACAGTAATTTTTTATAGTTATTTATCCCAGGAAAATTAAATCACTTGGAAAATAAATGTATATAGAAATGACGCCTAAGCATTTTAAAGAACTTAAAGAAGACCTTCCTGACGACATGAGTTTATGGCTGACTGAAGAAACAATAAATTCTTTAAAAGAAATTATCTGCGCTGAAGATCTTCAAAACATTAAGGAGATTCTCTATCGGGATTTCCTTAAAAGTAATCCTTCCTTTTTGAACTGCATTTGAAGGTAAATTAACCATTCTGTTAACCTTACCTAATCAGCTCCGTACTAGTGGCTAAAATTATAATTGATGAATGAAGCAAAATATCATGCTTTAAGGCTGCTATAACCTTACAATATCTTGGCCGTATTGGCATAGATATCTGCTAAGCATAAACCTGGACGACAAGAGCTTCCTTGGCCGTTGGCTGCTATTACATCGAGGTTTGAAATGCGATATATGATCTCATCTCAGCTCTCTAAACTATACTAAATGAGGATGTATTACAAAATGTTAAACATGAAGAAATTCATTATCCTATTAATCGTGTTAGTTCCCGGGACTCAATCTATCGCTGAATCTAAGGATGCTGCGGCAATGGCAAACACGAATCAATCTAGCACAGTCATTGTCAACAACAGCATTTGGAAAGACACAGATGGTAACACCGTATGGGCAAGCTTGGGAGGGCACATTTCTAAGTTTGATGATACCTACTATTGGGTCGGCACTGATCCACGCAAGGAAGACTCTTCGAATCGACTGTATTCGTCAAAAACTTTGGGAAGCAATACCTGGAAATATGAAAGCTACGTTGAAAAGAGAAAAGGTGGTCTGGGTAAACGTAACTGCACAATGATTTACTGTCCGAAAACTAAGAAGTATGTCATCATCTGCAAAGGAATCGGTTTTTACCAGAGTAAGGGATCCGATGTTAAGGGACCTTATGAGTATGTGAAAAAAATTAGCATTAACAAGCTGAGCAAATACAAAAAATTTGCCTCAGGGGGGATGTCAGCCTACCAGGAAGGTGATGATGCCTACGTCATAATCTCAATGAAGAATCACGAGATGCCCGCACCGCGTGACATATTCTGCCTGATTCTCAAACTAAGCCCAGACTTTCTCAACTTCGAGAAGGAGATCCTCTGGATGCCAACAGAGCCCCAGCGGGAAGCTTTCTGGCTTTTCAAAAAAGACAAGAAGTATTACATGACCTATGATGGGCCTGGTGGATGGATGGGGTCTGACTGTTATTACAGGACGGCGGATCAACTGGAAGGCCCATGGTCTGAGGAAAAGAAGATCGGCATGATTCCAGAACCAAAGTATAAGGAAGATCGCTCACATGCTTCGCAACACAGATACATCATGAACATCAACGGTCAATGGATCTATGGCGGAGACCGCTATCCCTACCAGGAACCCGATTCGCATCCACCTGAAAATGGACAGCACATTATCTGTCCTGTCATCTGGGATGGAGAAAAACCCTATGTCATTTGGGAAGATAAATGGGATATCTCAAAATATGATGGAAATGCAAAACTTGCAAAGGCCAAAAGTCATGTTTCCGAACCCCTTAAAGGTTTGCCAAGAAAGACGAAAAAGAAGAAAAAAAACTAGTTTGATTATCTTGGCAAGAGTCTGCGACACTATTAAGTCCCAAAGGCTTTGAGTTCCTGATGGCTTCACACAACTGGAGATTTTTATTACCTGTTTCTATAAAAATAATTGGTAATGTCTCAAGTTCTGTGATGGAGTATGATCTCTGCTTTATAGCTGATCATGAATAAGGTTGCTTTGGAACATTTTGGGTATAAAAATGGTTCTTCGCGTGTTGCTGTAAATTTACAGCAGATAGCAGCAGCTAAATACTATCGCCTTCGCTCAAGGATGTTCCCGGCATAAAGCCACTCGCCAGCTCGTTATTTATACGGGCCCTTCCTTGCTCTTCAGTTGTTCTCCTGCGGAGTGCTTCTTCAGTGGGTATAAACTTTCGTTTCCTTTTAAATAAGTAAGCTGATTGCATAGTATAATTCTTAATCACTACAAAAAGAGGTCACTATGTCAATCAGCTTACTTCAACATACACAAGGAATTACCGGATACGAGCATCGTAAGTTTGAATATTGCAAAGGAGAGTTAATAATCCACATCGCTCGCAAAAAAACAAATTTACCTGTTCAAATTGCCGTAGTCCCAATGTGACAGCCACTCCGGTTGGCACCCGTCAAATCCGGACATTGCCGATGGGGACAAAGAAGACCACAATTTCAATTTCTATGCATCGCCTTCGCTGTCATGATTGCGGTAAATATCTGATGGAGAATATTCCATTTATTTCCAGTGCGAGTAATCGGATAAGTAAGGCTCTTGAGCGCAGTATTCTGGACTTGCGTA
>JAKVBD010000094.1 GCA_022446985.1 Lentisphaerales bacterium | reverse complement strand
CGGGCCATTAGATTATCGCCAGCCGCTGTTTTAGCAAATCAACTTTTTACTTTTTTAGGAAGTTTTTTGGAAGAATCTCACCTAAGAAAACTTAAAGTATGAATTACCATATATTTACGCATATCATTGCCTATTCAGAAATATTCGCAACAAATCCTAGACTCTCTAATTTCGAGATAATTTCAGTAGAATTCACCACATCACCACTAAATGAAATTTGCTTATTTTCAAAATTTACACTGACGCTTATTCTAGAGGTTTCTGCGAAAGCTTTATTGATCTTATTTACACAGCCCTGACAAGTCATACCATCTACATCAAAAGTGACAGTTTTTTTATGATTAAAAACGTCTTGTGGTTTTAGCGACTTACTAAAATCACTTATTAAGAATTTACCAAAAAATAAAACAAGAAGAACTGCTGCTCCATGACTTAACACACCTAGGTGTTCATGATGCATATGAATATTAGAAGTCACAACAACATGATCAAATGCATAAGCCAAACCAAGACTTCCGGTAATAATGACGACTAAATAAATTATTAATTGACGAAATCCTAAAGTTTTATAAACAGCTCCGATTGTTGCAATATTCGTGGCGGGCCCAGCCATCAAGAAAACTAAGGCTGCAGACGTGGGCAATCCACTAGCCACTAAGGCAGCTGCAATAGGAACCGAGCTAGTGGCACAAATATATAGAGGTATCGATGCCAACAACACCCCTAGCAAAACGACCAAAATACTTTGACCATGTAAAGACGCTAAAACTTCTTGAGGAAGCCATGTTGTTATAGCTGCAGAAATTAATATACCAAGAAGAAGCCACTTCCAGATCATGTAAAGTAAATCATCAATAGCATAATCATAAACTTCACGCCAACTAAATTTCCTCCCAGAGGTTTTGTCTTGAGAAGATTGCAAAACTTCTTCTTCCGGACTTTGAAGAAAAATTGAAATAACACCGCCCAGAAGACCAAGAACTAACGCTGAGACTAATTTAAAAATTGCAAAAGGCCAACCTAGAAGAGACGCACTTACAAAAACAGAATCAAGGCCGGTCTGTGGAGTACTTATGAGGAAACTAAGAGAAGCTGGATTTCCTGCGCCTTGCTTCTTCAGAGAAAGAGCAACAGGTATAACACTACACGAACACAAAGGCATAGGCACACCAATTAGAACCGACTTTATTACGGCACTAACTCCTCTTCCTCCTAAGTGTTTTCTAAAGAAAGAGTCAGGAACCAGTGAATGAATAACCGAAGATAAGACTATCCCCAAGAACAACCATGGAGCTAACTCAGCAGTAACAGCAAATATATTTATTAACAAAGTATCCATATACAAAAAAGGGTGCTATCAATTACGATGGCACCCGAAAGAACTAAGTTGAAAAATGCTTATTCAGCAAGAGTCTTAATATACTCTGCGACATCTTTCATTGCCTGCTCATCTGCAAGAGTTGCAGCCATAGCAGACATCTGCATTCCAGTCAGATCCTTAGGATTTCCACCACGAACTTTGCTTTTAAATTTCTTAAGTGAACTTACGATATACCAGTCCGGAAGATTATTAATTGGTGGAGATTTCACTAATGGGTTACCTTGGCCTTTATCCATATGGCAAGCCAAACAAGTTGCATATAAAGCTTTACCTTTAGCAGCATCACCTTTCAGCGTGTGCTTAGGAGCAACTGGCTTAAGAGACTCAAGGTATGCTGATACTTGATCGATCTGCTTATCTGTAAGATTCATAACCATTGGCTTCATCATCATAGCTTCCATGTCGCCTGCGCCGCCACGGATGTCATTCTTCATATTTCTAATCTGAGTTGCTGCGTACCAGGCTGGCATACCTGCAAGGTTTGGAGCTTTAATAGCCATAGGATTTAAGCTACCAGAACCTTCCGGGCCGTGACATGCAGCACATGTTGCATAGATAGTTTTGCCCATAGCAATATCTTCTGCAGAAGCAGGAGGGTCAGCAGCGAGAGCTAGCTGTTTAGCTTTTTCTTCTGCAGCTTTTTTATCAGCTGTTTCTAATGCTTCAGTTGCTTTTGTCTCTGCTTCAAACTGTTGTTTAGCAGCTTCCATAGCTTTAGCTTTTTCAGCTCTTAGGTGCGCTGCACTATCAATAGCAGTTTTTCTGAGTTTAACGACACCAATTGCAACCATTACAACCAAACCGGCAGTAATCAACCAAGTTAATCCGTATCCCCATTTCTCGGGCTTCTGATCTGAGCTCATAATAATCCTATGAATATTTTGTATAAAGTGTAAAATCGCCGATAATATTAAACATAGTCAAAAAAAATCAATCGTTTCTCTTAACAAAACTATGAGCTTAAAGAGGATCTTTGTCTTACTGCCTCAAACATACAGACTCCTGCAGCAACTGAAACATTCAGACAATCAACCTTTCCTGCCATAGGAATGTATATTTTAAAATCGCAGGCTTCTTCAGTCAACCGCCTCATACCTTTTCCTTCAGCTCCCATAACAATTGCCAGACTACCAGTAAGGTCAGTTTCATAAAGAGACTGCGTCGCATGATCAGTAGTCCCTACTAACCAAACACCATTATCTTTCAGTTTTTGTAGCGCTCTAGCTAAATTTGTCACCTGAATTACAGGAACATTTTCGGCACCTCCACATGAAACGGAAATAACTGCAGGCGTTAAAGAAACAGCTTTATCTTTAGGTATAACGACAGCGTCTATACCTGCACCATCTGCACTTCTTAAACAAGCGCCCAAATTGTGAGGATCCTGAACACAATCAAGAACTAGTACAAAGAGATCTCTCTCCTCACTTAAAAGACTAGACAGAAATTCCTCATTTTTAACTTCTACACGGGCTGAGCTCACATGTTTACTACCTCTAGTAATTTGCTCTTTCCTCTTATCTGGTTTTTTGAAATCTTTTTTTGGCATTATAATAGGTTATCCATAAATCATTTGGCGGCTAAACTAATGAACAAGTTTATTTTTACAACAGCTTTTCTATTTGCTTCAATTTTTTCTTTAGCAGCTCAAAAACTAGAAATTGAAAATCAGAACAGTGAACCACTGTTTATTATCAAGATGACAGGAGCACGATCTGACTTAACCGCAGGAAATATTAAACTACACTGCTCCAATCGTCCCGGAAACAAAACATATCTGGATAAAAGTAATACCATAAAACTACGTACATCTGTCAAACTGAATCATATTTCGATCTATTCACATCCTGAAAACAAACAACTTTACCGCATCAGTAAAAAGATCAATCGCTTTACAATCACCAGTCCCAAAGGCCACAATTATTTTATCAGAATTAACGGGAATGGAGCTAAGCTTACCGATGGAAATAGCAAAGTCATTGCAAAAGCCAACTATAATCCTGCCTCAAACAATATTAAATGCAGCGATGATAAAAGCCTTCCTGGTTTGACGTACAAATGGTCTTCAGCTAATTTTGCCGGAATCATTTGGCTCATTAACGAAATCCCAAGTAATGTACGAATGGTAATGATCAACGAGTTGATACGTTAACAATTGCATTCCTCATCCCGCTGTATCTTCAGCCTAAGTCCTTATGCTAAAGTGTTATGTAAAACACATTGACATAGCCACTAGCTACGCTATTTTTGGGGGCACGAAAACTTTAAGAAAAATAATCGGAATTTGAGATGAACTACTTCAATTCATTACCACTACGTTTACAACTTGAGCAACTACAAACCTGCCGCTTCATGGATAAATCTGAGTTCAATGGTGTAGACAAACTTACAGGTAAAAAAGTCGTTATTATTGGCTGTGGTGCACAAGGCCTTAACCAGGGCCTTAACCTTCGTGACAGTGGTCTTGATGTATCATATGCTCTAAGACAATCTGCTATCGACGAAAAAAGAGCTTCTTGGCAAAATGCTACTCAAAACGGCTTTAACATCGGCACTCCTGAAGAACTAATCCCTCAGGCTGATTTAGTTGCCAACCTTCTCCTGACAAGCAGCACACAAGAGTTGTTAACAGCACAGTTCCCCTAATGAAAGAAGGTGCTACACTTCTTTACTCTCACGGTTTCAACATCGTTGAAGAAGGTATGCAAGTTCGCAAAGACCTTACGGTTATCATGGTTGCACCTAAGTGTCCTGGTACTGAAGTTCGCGAAGAGTACAAGCGTGGTTTCGGTGTTCCGACTCTAATCGCAGTTCACAGAGAAAACGATCCAAACGGCGACGGTCTTGACATCGCTAAAGCTTACTGCTGTGGTACTGGTGGTGATAGAGCCGGAGTTCTACTTTCTTCTTTCATCGCTGAAGTTAAATCTGACCTAGTTGGTGAGCAAACTATCCTTTGTGGTATGCTTCAAACTGGTTCCATCCTTTGTTTCGACAAAATGGTTGAAGAAGGTAGCGAAGCTTCTTACGCGTCAAAACTAATTCAGTACGGCTGGGAAACAATCACTGAAGCTCTTAAATACGGTGGTATCACTAACATGATGGACCGCCTAAGCAATCCTGCAAAAATCAAATGTTTTGAAGTTGCTGAAGATCTTAAAGACATTATGCGCAGCCTTTACCAGAAGCACATGGATGACGTTATCACTGGTCACTTCTCTGAAACAATGATGACTGACTGGGCAAACGACGATGTTAATCTACTAACATGGCGTGAAGCTACAGCTGAAACTAACTTTGAGAAGACTGCTGCCGGCGACCAAGAAATCACTGAGCAAGAATACTTCGACAAAGGCCTAGTTATGGTTGCTATGGTTAAGGCTGGTGTTGAGCTTGCTTTCGAAGCAATGACTGATTCTGGCATCATTGCTGAATCTGCATACTACGAATCTCTACACGAGACTCCGCTAATTGCCAATACAATTGCTCGTAAGAAACTTTACGAAATGAATAAAGTTATTTCTGACACAGCTGAGTACGGTTGCTACCTATTCTCACACGCTTGTGTACCACTACTAAAAGACTTCATGGCTGGTATCTCTACTGAGATCATCGGCAAAGACTACAACGAAGGTCGCGACTCATCTGTTAACAACGCTCGTTTGATCGAAGTTAATGCTGCAATTCGCAACCACCCAGTTGAAGCTATCGGCGCAACTCTACGTGGTCACATGACTGCAATGAAAGCTATCGTCTAAGCTCACGGCTAGCAAATACTCAAAGCGCACCAGTAAAGGTGCGCTTTTTTTATAGTCAAATTCTTGACCCCCTTCATTGCCTGAGATAAAATTAATATATAACAACAGAGGCGGCTATGACTAATTTAACTGATAGAAAGTGCAAAGCATGTGAAGGCGGTGTTGAGCCCATGTCTGATAAGGACATCGACATCATGCTCGACAGTTTAGATTCCTGGGAATACAAAAATGGTAAACTGACCAAAATCTGGATTTTAAAGAACCATTACCAAGCCATCTCTTTTGTAAATGCTATTGCTTGGATCTCACATCAAGAAAACCACCATCCATATATAACTGTTGGTTTCAAAGACGTTAAAGTAGAATACTGGACTCATGCAATAGATGGTATTTCTGAAAACGATTTCATATGTGCGGCTAAAGTTGACCAACTGCTTATTGACTAAACAGTATTTTTTATTTATTATTCACACTTACTGTTTTATTAATTTTCTCACAGGGCTCTGATGGATTTTGACGAACTAGAAAAGAATCTAGACAAACTTATGTCTCTTGATTCAATCAAGGTGGACCCTGCTGCTACATCTATTGTCAATAAAATCTGTAGCTCTCTAAATACAGAAAGACACTTTGCATTTGAAAGCGAATCCTCACAGCCTACTCTAACACTAAACAAAGCTGGCTATGTAATCAAAGCGTCAGAAGCCACAATGCGTGTAATGGCCTTTGAACGTGAGAATTTGACACGTATCAATTTCCTCAACCTTATTCATCCCGACAATAAAAATGTAGTTATCGAGTCTCTGCCAACTGACAGTCACCCTGCATTAGTTGAGTGCCCTATCAAAGTTCACAATGAATATAAATGGTTCCAAATCATGTTCATTCATAGCTCAAAAGAAGACAATTTCAGATTATTAATTACTGATATCAATGAATTCAAACTTCTGGAATCTGACTACCAACACCAAAGCGATTTTATCTCAAAAGTGATCGAGCACATTCCTGTTGGTATCTTTTGCCGTGAACCAAACGGACAATTCATTCTTTGGAGCCAAAAATGTGAAGAAATGTTTGGTTACCCCGCAGACGAAGTAATCAAAAAGAAACCCTCTGACATCTTTTCAAATGAAACCGTCAAAGAAATTACTGACTCTGATGATCTTCTGTTACTTGAGCACAAAAAAGTAGAAAGTACTATCACTCTTGGGGATGATGAGACTTCTAGAACAATCAGAATCATCAAGACTCCATTTCTTGAGGATGGACAGCCGATTATGTTTATCGGCATTTGTGAAGATATCAGCCAAAAACTTGAGCTGGAAAAGAATAATGAATTGCTCATTATTGAAAAAGAAGAGCAACGTGTTAGAAAAGAACTTGAAAACATCATTTCCAGAAGTGATATGATGATCTACAATCTCAGTCTTACACCAGAGCCACATATCACATATATTAGCCCTAACTCTAAAAAGCTCACAGGCTACAGCTCAGCCGAGTTTATTGAAGACCCCTACCTACTACTTTGCAGTTTAGACTCAAAGGTTGATAAATATCTTAAGAACCTAACTCATGATTCCTGCCCTCTAAGAATTGGCAAAGAATATCCATATCTTAAACAGGATGGAAATACTATCTGGCTGAGAAATGATGCAACTTTGGAAATCAAAGATGGCCACCAACAACTCATTGGCTCCTGTATCAATATAACAGAAACCAAAGAAATGGAGGCAGAAAAGAATACCGCAATTGATGCAACTAGAATTAAATCGGAATTCTTAGCTCATATGAGTCACGAGATAAGAACCCCTATCAATGGCGTACTTGGGCTAAATAGCCTGCTACTCAAAACCTGCTTAAATGAAGAACAAAAGTACTACGTTGAACTCATTCACAAAAGCGCGTCTTCACTTCTTGAAATTATCAATGATATACTCGATATATCGAAAATAGAATCAGGCAAACTTGAACTTGAAATGCGTGAGTTCAATCTACACAAATTCTTGAATGAAACTCTTGAAATCATGGAAGTACAAGCCAAACAAAAGGGCCTGCGATTCGACATCCAACTTGGACTCCTGCCTTTGCGAGTTGTAGGAGACTCAAAACACCTGGGGCAGATCATTCGCAACCTGGTGAATAATGCCCTAAAATTCACCAAAGAAGGCTACATCTCTATCAAAGCCGATGAAGTCGATAGCACTTTTGATCAGTGCGTTCTTGAATTCGAGATTAAAGATAGCGGAATAGGGATTCCGAAAGATAAGCTTGATTCCATCTTCAATACTTTCACTCAGGCAACTGATTCGATAAGCCGACAGTACGGAGGCTCTGGACTTGGTCTTAGTATTTGTAAAAAGCTTATCGAGCTTATGAACGGCTCAATCACAGTTAAGAGTAACTTCCAAAAAGGCACATCATTCATCTTTCAGGTTTCCTTAGGTTTAAGCGATAGGCAAATGACGACACAAATTGATTTACCAATAAATATAACTGAGTCATTACTACAGCAAAATCCTGACGAACAGCATATAGAGATTCTTATTGTAGAAGATAATGACATCAATCAATTAGTCCTGAGCGGCCTCCTAAAGAAGCTGGGAAAAAATAAAATAACTTGTGCGAATAACGGTCAAATTGGTTTAGATAAATTCAAAAAAGGCAACTTTGATCTTGTTTTCATGGATTGCCAAATGCCAGTCATGGATGGTTTTGCAGCTACGCGAGCGATTAGACAACTCGACTCCCCCAAGAAAAATACCCCAATCATTGCGATCACGGCGAATGCTATGGCAACTGCCCTCGAAGAGTGCATAAGTGCCGTTATGAGTGAATTCTTTACCAAGCCTATTCAGGAAGACCAACTAAAAAAAGTCTATCAAGAATTCACTTCGAACAAAAGTGCACCTACCCCCAAAACAACAATGCCTAAAATAACCAGTGATTTTGAGTTCGATGACACAAACCTTAAAGCTCTGGAAGACCCTCAACTGGTCATGCAGGTCATCAACTCTTACGATAGTGCTATGGATCAAGAACTTGAAAAACTACAAGGCTTCCTAGATAGCAGTGATTTAGAAAATTCAAAATTTGTAATCCACTCCATCCAAGGCCTTGCCGGTAACATCGGAGCTGTTGAAGTTTTCAAAAAAGCCAAAGATCTAAGCAAGACTATAAAACAATCCGGTTTCTCTGACTATACTGCAGAACTCGACGTCTTGATCAGCATCACAGAAAGCTCAAAAGTCGTTCTAAAAGATTTTCTTGATAAGAATCAATAAATTGCCCTGCCTCTAAGCTTGTATTCCAAAATAGACGACTCAATTTTGAGACAATAATTATGAGGATAACATGCAAAACATTAAGTTAGTTTCTTGGAATGTCAACGGTATACGCGCTGTCGAAAAAAAAGGTTTTGTCGAAGAAATGCTTTCTTGGGATGCCGATGTCATCGGTCTACAAGAAACCAAAGCACATGCTGAACAACTAAGCGATAATTTACTTAATATAAATGGTTATAAATCCTACTGGCACAGCGGTGAGAAAAAAGGCTACTCAAGTGTCGCCTTCTATAGCAGACTTGAACCTGTCAATGTTCATATGGGTTTAGGCATTGATGAATTTGACAAAGAAGGACGAGTTATCACTGGTGAATTTGATGACTTTTACATGATCAACTGCTACTTCCCGAATGCTCAGGAAAACATTAAACGCATAGATTATAGACTTGCATTTGGCGATGCTCTCATCGAAAAAATTAAATCTGAGTATAATGACAAAGCGGTTTTAGTCTGTGGAGACTACAACGTCGCTCACAAACCAATAGACCTCGCACGTCCTAAACCAAATGAAGGTAAGCCGGGATACTCTATCGAAGAAAGAAACTGGATGGATAAATTTATAGGAACTGGATTTGTAGATACACTCAGGATGTTCGATCAGAGTCCAGAGAAATACACTTGGTGGTCGTATCGCGGTGGAGCAAGACAAAGAAACGTAGGCTGGAGAATTGACTACTTCTGTGTAGAATCTAAATCAAAAAGTATAGTTACTGAAGCTGGCATCATGGCAGATGTTATGGGCTCAGATCACTGTCCTGTTTCCGTAAATATAAATACCGGGCACAAATGAGAGTTTTAATCACAGGTGGCGCTAAGCGCATTGGTAGTCTTTTAGTAAAAGAGATGGCCGCTAAAGGCCATAAGATTGCCATTCACTACAATTCATCTGAGATAGAAGCCCTTAAATTACTTCAAGAGATTGGTGGCAAAGACGCAGGACATACGACTATCCAGTGTGACTTAAATGATATTTCTGAAGTGTCAAAGATCTTTAACAATCTCCAAGCATGGGGCAAGCCAGCAATACTCATAAATAATGCTTCAACCTATTTCCGCAGAGGTTTTGAGAAATTTACAAACGAAGAGCTACTTATGGATTATACCATAAACTTCTTTGCACCACTGATCCTCATGAGAGAATTTCACAACCAGTGTGGCTTTGGTAATATTATTAATTTCCTCGATAAAAGAGTAGACTATGTCGAAGCAGAAGCAGGTCCTTATGCTCTTGCCAAAAAATCACTTAGAGACGCAACTGAAGCCTGTGCCGAAGCGTGGTACCCTAAAATCAGAGTAAACGCCATATCACCCGGTCCTGTATTACTTCCTGATGAACTTCCTGAAACAGGAAAAGAACAAGAACTACTGGCAAAAATAGTCCGTACAGTCTTTCACTTCACCGAGTCAGATGCGTACGGAACTATTCGAGTAATTGATTAAACTATAGAATAAACCTGAATTTGTTTGCTAAAGCCCTTAAGAGAAATACCTCCTTTTGACTTTAACTTCTGAGCACCGCCAAGCTGCTCTTTAGTGTACTCAGAAAGGAGGATTTCTCCACCTTCTGCTTTCGAACAAAGTCTTGCAGCAAGATTTGTTACACTGCCAATAGCTGCATAATCAAGGCGTTTCTCGAAACCAATTGTACCTGTTGATGCCATACCTGTTGAGATACCAATCCCCAGAGCCAGCCCATAGCCTGCTTCTTGCCATCGATCAACAATTTTTGCCACATTTTGTTGCATAGTAACTGCCATATCAACAGCTTTCGAGGCATGTCGAGCTTCAGGACTGGGAGCCCCAAGAAAGCACATTAAACCATCTCCTGTAAAACGTTCAAGAGTGGCATCAAACTCAAAAATAATCGGTCCGACTACACTGTGAAATTCAGATAAGGTAGACATCACCACTTCAGGGCTATGCTTTTCTGCAAATGCCGTAAATCCACGTAAATCCAAAAAGACCACTGTCACTTCATTGCGTTTATTCGCAAAAGGAGTGCCCTCTTCATTTATAAATTTTTCAGCTACCTGAGGTGAAAAATACCTTCTGAGTCGATTCGCCTTCTCAAGTTCATCGACCTGTTTTGCAACAGTATCCTCTAAATCGCGATTAAACTCATCTAAGCGCTTATTGACCTCTAACAACTTCATCTGTGCTTCTCTCATCTTGAGCACAGACTGAATACGCGCCAACATTTCTATATGGTGATATGGCTTCTGAATATAATCATCTGCACCTGCCATAAAAGACTGTAAAAGTCTGTCGACATCACCTGAGGCTGTAAGTAATATGATTCCCAAATTCGCAAACTGATCATTACTTCGAATCTTCTTGATTACATCAAGCCCATTTAAATCCGGCATATTCAAATCAACTAATACTAAATTTGGCCTATGCTTCTCAATTAACTGAAGAGCCTCTGTCCCACTATAAGCTGGAATTGTTTTATAGTTATGATGCATTAAAAATGTCTGAAGAATCATGACATTATCTTCAAGGTCATCCGCAACTAACACGGTATGTGACCCAGAGTCATCAAAACCCGTTTGTAAACTTAAGTCAGTCATGAAATCTCTCTTCCCGAAAATTTAAGATTCGCTTTATTATAATTGAGACAACAAAAGCAAACAAGAGGGAATTTTATGAATGGCTCAATAACTAATCTCAAAACCATTCTCTTTAGTTATTAAAGATATTTCATTTCTATCAATTCTAGATACTCTGGATAATACCGGTCCTCGACCAAGCTTTGTATAAAAAACATCTAACAGAGAATCCTCTCCTTGCGCCTCGCACTCAACCGATCCATCTGCTAAATTCTTTACCCAACCAGTTAAATTAAACTCTATTCCACACTGGCGCGTAAAATACCGGAAGCCAACACCTTGAACTCGTCCATGAACTACAAAGTGAATTCGTTTCATATAAAAATCCCGCAAAATCCCATTTATTAGAAAGAAGACTATGCGGGAAAAAATTCAAACTTATTTTTTCTTTTTACGTTTCTTAGCCTGAAATTTAAAAATTTCTGACTCTGATCGGACTTCATTTATTTTTTTAGCTAATTTAGAAACAAGTTCAGGATACTGCTTTGCAAGGTTTTGACTTTCGCTTGGGTCTTGAGCGATATTATAAAGCTCAAGGGGAGCATTCCTATCTTTATTTACATTCAAGCGAACTACCTTCCAATCACCAGAACGCAGAGCCTGTTTCCCACCCTTTTCATAGAACTCCCAGTACAAATATTCGTGACCTTGCTGCTTAGATTTCTCGCCAAGCAACGTAGGCAGATAAGATACACCGTCCGTCTTATAAGACTTAACTCCAGCCAAGTCGGCACAAGTTGGCATAAAATCCCAAAATGCCGATGCGTGATCAGTCGTAGAATTCGCTTTAATTTTTCCTGGCCACCAAGCTACAAAAGGAACGCGCACTCCACCTTCATAAAGGTCCCTCTTAATGCCTTTATAAATACCATTGCCATCAAAAAAGTCCGGATCTGCACCTCCTGCTGGAGTAGGCCCATTGTCACTCGTGAATATGACTAAAGTATTTTCCGCTATTTTAAGTTCTCTCAATTTACTTAAAAGTATGCCCACATGCGCATCCAGCCTTGAAACCATACCCGCAAAAGTCGCTCTTGGCTTTTCACAAGATATATAGTGCCCTCCTTTATAAGGTCCTTTTTCAGGTAAATGAAGGTAAGGATCGATAGAATCTTGAGGAACATCTAAATCAACATGTGGAATAGTGTAAGCCAAATAAAGAAAGAAAGGCTTTTTTTGATTCGTCTCAATAAAATTTAAGGCATCTTCTGTGAACAAATCGTGACTGTATTTATTTCTTTTCTTTGGATTATCAGGATACATCTCCTTTTCACCATTTCGCCACATGTAATCCTGATAGTAATGATGTGCACGAGTCTGATCTATATATCCAAAGAAATGATCAAAACCTTTTTTATCTGGAGCTCCAGCGTTTTCATAGGTCCCCAGTCCCCATTTACCTATGCAGCCCGTCGTATATCCCGCTGCTTTGAGAAGCATTGCAACAGTTTTATCATCCTCCAAAAGGTGAGCTCCGTGACCATTACCTCGTACTCTTGTATTCCCTGTGTGTAAGCCACTCATCAAACAGGAACGAGACGGAGCACAAACTGTACTACCAGAGTAGTGCTGATTAAAACTCATCCCCTCTTGGCGCATTTTGTCAATAAAGGGAGTCTTTATGTACTTTTGCCCATTAAAGCCAACATCCGCAAATCCAAGGTCATCTGCAAGAATGTAAATAATGTTTGGCTTTTCTGTAGAATAGCCGGTAAGAATGAGAAAAAAGATTGATACATAGAAACTAAATTTAAACATACATTTCCTTAATTTTTCCAAGTATACGAAAAATTAAGCAAGACCTTTCAGGCTTCTTTAAGTATTTCTGCTTTTACCATGTTGAAGTTAACCACAAGTGAACTTTCGGGCCTTGGGTTACAAGCAAAATCAGAACAGATCTGCAGTATATTCACTTTCATTTCGCCAGGCATCATCCCGTGCTTTCGAGGCTTGAGCTTTGCTGGAGGAATAACAACAATATTCGTTCCCGAATAAAACTGCCACTTTACCTTAAAGCTTTCACAAAGCACTTGACCGAAAAATGCCGACAGAAAATGAACGTAAAAAGGATAGTAGAAAGAGTTTTTAGCGCAACTGCGGACAACATCCTTATACCAGCGCTCAACTTCTTCTAAACTCGTCAAATCATAATTGAGGATCTTCTTATCATTGTAGTAGAAGCCATAGGCTTCCGCAAAAATTCTAGCATTCACTCTGGGTTCACTCTTTCGCAAGTGAGGAACCATGCTGATCATCATTCGATCAACTGTTCTTTTGGAAATGATTTCATTCACGCGACGCGGAACATCTTTAAGAGAATCACAAAGGACTATTTTAAAGGTGTGAATAAAGTCACAACCTCGAATACAGATAACCCAGTTCAAAAGACGCTGAATCGCTTCATTATCCCAATCATCAGTATAACTGTAAAAAGCCAGGAACTCACCACTCTTTTCACGACGGATCATCGCTGGGATAGTAAACAAGCCATATTGAGATTGCATGACTACCTGATACTCAAGTAAATCATCCTGTCGCTTTTCTTTTTCACACTTAGCAATTACCGCTTTGGCGTACTTAGCATTTTGACCGGAATGATCAATAATATCTTCCAAAGAAGGGACTTTATTACCTTCTTCCGGAAGACTTGGCCATTCCAGCAAAGCCTCTGAAGAGAATTGACCCTCCACTTCTATCGGTACTTCTGCGTCTTTCTGTTTACTCTTTAAAAAATCAAATAGTCCCATAATCAGAATCCATAAAAATCAGCCGCAAAGAAGCATTGAACTGACAATTCTCAAATGAAATTAGGAAGTTTTCTTCACAAGAGCATAAAACTCAGCACGAGTCGCTGGGTTCTTTCTGAAAATACCACCAAGCTTAGAAGTAAAAGTATGTGAGTTGATGTCCTGCACACCACGTGACTTAACACAATAGTGAGTTGCGTCTATAACAACTGCCACATCTTCTGTTTCCAAAATGTAGCTCAAGCAATGAAAAATCTGATTAGTCAAGCGCTCTTGTACTTGAGGCCGGCGACTAAAGTACTCTACAATCCTATTTATCTTACTTAGTCCGAGTACCTTCTTATTCGGAATGTAAGCAATATTCGCGACACCATCAATTACGACAAAGTGGTGCTCACAGTTCGACATTACCTTCACGTCGCGCACTGTGATCAATTCATCATAATCCATCTTGTTTTCAATGGCAGTACACTTAGGAAAATTTTCAGGTTGCATCCCCCAGAAAATTTCATTGACATACATTTTGGCTACTCGTCTGGGAGTATCCATCAAACTGTCATCTTGCAGGTCGAGGCCAAGTGTTTCCATTATTTCTGAAAATAATCCGCCTATCTTCGCGACCTTTTCTTCACGGGACATATCAACTGGAAAAGTCGGTGTTTCCTGACCTTTACTTTTTAGGTATTCGTGAACTTTTTTTCCCAGCTCTGGATCGCACTTTGACGAGTCGAACATGAAATTTCCTCAAACATATTAATCTTTCAGGCCAATATGATTGAAAAATTCATATATACAACACCGGATATTCACGACCTGCTTGCAAATAAGTTCTTTTTAAACTTACTTCGATAATTCATTTCAGAATTAATCTTTAGTCAGCTTCAACATCGCGCCCTCTAAATTAGAGTTTTGATTAAATAATTCCGTGAGAACTCTTATGAAAGACCATCTTCACCTTTCATTACTCTTATCAATTACACTTTTTAGCAGCTGTGAGGCTAGTTTTTTGCAGATGCAGTAGCAACCGCCATAGTAGTAGATACGGGAGCAAGAACGGCTAACACAGTCAATAATACAGCTGAAGCTAACGGCAATGCAGCTCTTAAAACGGTAGATTTCTCTGAAAGCTTTTTCGATGACGGTGTTTATAAAAACCATTTACTCTACAATAGCAAAGCTATCTTCTACTCGACACGAAAGCTCTTAAAAGTATAAATAAAGTATCTTGGTGGATCTTATGACAATCTCACAGCTTATATCAACGCCATGTAAGGCACCGGCCCTATAAAAATTCAGTGCCGTTCTATCATGGGGCACTGGACTCATAAGAGTTACAGAAATTACTATTTATTTTAGATTAATTTAATAATAGTTCTAAGCACTATTTGTCATCAATCTTCTAGCACTGACGCTTTGATATTTGAATTGAGTATTAAAGCCCTTGTAACAATAGGCCAATCGTATTTTCATAGTATTCAACACACCTTTAGTTGACCATTCCCCTACATTTACTCGTAAATTAACCGTGCGTATGTTGCGCTCGAATAGACTCATGGTTTTGCCTGACCATTAATTAATGAAATTAGTAAACATATTGGTATAAGCGCTTTGCAAGTGAGAAAGGGCAAATCCAAATTTTGACGCTTACCATTTATCGGATTTATACGTTTTTAATGATACTTGAGTGCAACACCTATTCTTTTTCTTATATCAAAATAAAAACTTAAGGGTTTCTTCAACTAAATTATTTATTCTGTTAAGGTTCCCTGATGAGCCTAGTTACTGAATTAGTTGATTATAAAAATAATTTCAGATTTACAAGGGCTTATATGTTTACAAGAGTTTTTTTATTGCTAGCTTTAGCTATTTCACAAAGTGCTCAGGTTACTGCCGGTACAGTCGGAACAGTGACTCTAAAAATGAATACCTCCTCTGATTTAGATTTGCATGGCCATTTACCCTGGGGTTCTCATATTTGGTATGAAGATACATATGATTCTATGGGTGCTAATTTATCAGAAGTCCAGAATATAGGTGGTGGTTCTAGTGGATCTATCGAAGTAATTACTTTCCCAGAGGAACCGGGTCATTATACTTTTAATGTTGACCTTTATGAGGATTATGAAGATGGCGATAATCCTTTCGAAATAATAATCCAAACGACAAATTATCAAGAAAGTTTTTTCGGCAATGGTAGTGGTAGTTACAGTTTCACTATTGGTGATTGTTCATCTTGTACAACAGGATGTAATATTGCAGCAGGAGTCGCTAATTCCGGGTTAACTTCTGGCGGTACGCCAAATTTCACTCTAAGTATTGGTAATGGACCGTCTTTAAATATGACACTCCTAAATCCAGATATTGGTGAGGAGGTTAATTTTACGTCAAGTCATTTTTTGAGCTTAAGGTCATTGGTAGATAGTGTAGAAGAACTTGATTTGAACGATAATCTTCGCCAAGTAAAAAATGATGTTTCCCTAACTCAGATCGATGTGATTGATGATGACTCCTATACAGTCAAGTTATACGACCTTGCTAAAGTAGGCGCAAAAGATGCAACTGGTTACTACACCGTCACAGGTTTACCCGACACAAAACTGACTTTCTCTAAAAATACTTTAACTCCAAATAAAGTTAATATTCGCGAAGAGAAAGGTGGAGCTGTAATTGCAAATACCAGCTACGAATATGATGAATCCGGTCAATACTGGATAATGGGCCGCGATAACGATGGCGATGGCAATTTTGAATCATTTGAACATACGACAGAAACTGTTGACGGGACGAATATTATCCGCACAGAACATTCTTTCGATGGAAACAGTCAGTTAGTCAGCAAAGTTCAAAGAACTTACGATGTCGATTACAACCTGCTTGAAGAAACTATATCCCCGGATACAAATCCTCAAACAACCACCTATGGATACGATGAAGAAGGCAATCAAACCAGTGTTAAATATCCCGATGGTTCCAGCGAAACAACTACCTACGTCAATGACAAACCAGAACTGATTACTCGTTCATCAGGTTACTTTACCAAGTATAAATACGATGGTAGTGACCGGGTCGTCAAAAAGATCGAAAGCTTTAATGGCTCAGAGTATACAGTAAATGAAAATGATCATAAAGTTACCACTTATGTTTACACTCCGGTAGTTGCGGGTGATTCAGGCGCAGTAGATCCAGACGAAGCCAGAACAGTTTCTGTTTCACTCCTAGGGAATCCTGTTAGTGTCACTTACTATGGCTACCTTGCCGGTGAAACTGTTACCATTCAGGGCGCGACTCCAACTTCAGCAGTTAATGATGCCAATAATCTTATCTCGCGCTCTTTTACAAATGGCGAAGATGAAGTCACTAAAGAAATCAACCCGGATGGTACCGGAATAATCATCGATCGATTCACTGATGGAACTTCTTTAACAGTGACGACAGACACCGGTTTTCTCCATGGTGATACCAACTCAATCATTAGCGGCACAAGCACTGTTGAAATCTTTGAAAATGATCTGGAAGTTTCAACGACAGTTTCCGATATCGCTACTGGTCTACTTATCTCTTCACGCACTGTGACTTCGCGTGATGACCGTGACCGTGAAACTCGTGTCGATTATCACGATGGAACTTTCGAAACCTTCATCTACACTTGCTGTAATCTAGATACTTCTACATCTCGCGATGGCGTTGAAACCACTTACACATATGATGCCTTGGATCGCCAGAAAACTTCTACGACTAATGGTGTGACTCGCACTAATCACTACGATGCTCTTGGCAATGTTGTCAAAGTGACCGAAACTGGTACCGATGGCACAGTTCGAACCCTTTCAGAATCACACTACAATAGTGCCGGACAACTTGCCTGGACGAAAGACGCACAAGGTAAGCAGACCAGTTTTGAAACTTCTTATCCTGGAGATGGGACGACTGTTGAAACAACTACTTATCCAAATGGTAAAACCCGCATCACAGCTACTGATTCTGAAGGAGATATAGTTTCCGTAACAGGTACTGGGGTTTTCCATGAAGATGCAGATATTCACAATGAATATGTGGAGCTTGATGCTGAGCTTGGTTACCATGTTCACGTCCGGCAATACGGTAAAGCCGATAACTGGACAAAGACCTACACAAACGCTCTTGGTCGTACCTACAAAACCGAATCTTCCGCAGGAGCAGTCACAAGAGATTACTATGATGCTGCTGGTGATGTCATTAAATCTGTTGCTCCAAATGGAGCTGTCAGTCTTTTCTATACTGACGCTTCACAGCAACTGAATATTCAAGCACTGGATGTCAATCAGAATGATATTATTGACTATGGAGTCGATGTCATCACCCGCAGTCAATCTGAGTACATCACTGAAAATTCAGTAGTTTACCAAAGAACAAGAAACTGGCTAAATCCAGATAGTTTGGCTACCCCTGGAACTCCGGACAATACCCGCAAAGTCAGTAATGATGGCCTGTTATTTGTCAATACCAGCGTTGCCAATGGCATTACATCTACTTTGAAGGTAATCACAGAAATAGACACAACAGGTGCTATTACCACAACCAGTATGGCTCCGGATGGAACATCAACTGAAAGTAAAGTGACATTAGGCTTACAGGATTGGGTAAAGAGCTACAATGCAGATGGCGCTGAGGTCTCAAGAGTTGACTATAAGTATGACAACTTCAATCGTCTCAAAGAACAGATCGATTCTCGTAATGGCACAACTACTTATACTTACGATAACAGTGATCGAGTAAAAGTTCTCAAGACTCCAGATCCTGATGGCAATGGACCTAAAGCATTCCAGGAGTTTAAAACCTTCTATACCGATATGGGACAGCGCGATTATGTCGTTCACCCAGATGGAACCCAGATAAATTTTGGCTACAATGATCAAGGTCTTATTGAGAATGCCTCTGGTTCACAAGTCTACCCAAGAACTTATGGTTACGATAACAAAGGTAACCTGACATCTTTGACAACTACCGGACAGGCTGGCTCCTCTGCCATTAGCTGGGAATACTACGACAATGGTCAGCTTTACAAAAAGACCGATGCTCGCGGTCGTGAAGTAACTTACACTTACTATCCAAGTGGTCAGGTCAAGACAAAAACCAATGCCCGAGGTATCGTCAAAACCTGGACTTATGACAGCAGTGGCCGTCTTGATTCAATATCTTATTCAGATAATGGACTAACTCCTGGATACTCATTTACCTACAATGATCTTGGTCGTCTGGATACAATCAGCGATGCAGGTGGTGATAGAAAATTAAACTACAATACTCTTGGCCAATTCACCGGTTACACCTGGTTGAGCGGGGACCTTTCCGGTCTGGAGCAAAGCTACACTTATGATTTGACCGGCCGTCAGAAGACATCTGGCTTCTCAATTAATGGTGTAAGTAGAGCCAATACTTACCTCTACAATAAGTTCGGTCTCCTGGAAGAAGTCGATGATGGTAAGAATAAGTACAAATACAGCTATCTCGATCAAGCTCCCAACACTGTTGAAGTATTGGAAGTTGAACAAAATGGCACAGTTCAATTACACAGCAAAAGAGCCTTTGATAAACTGATGAGAACAACCGGACTGGAATGGGCAACTGGAGGGAAAAATTAAACATCATATGCTTTCTCAATCAAACTTTTTAACTTACATGAATAACAATTTTAGAAATATCACTTTTAAGGAATATAAAATGAAATCTTTTACAAAATTTATCACTGCTTTAACTCTTGCTTTTTCAACTCAGTTTGTGGGTGCCCAATCTGGCAATACTAAGACTGGCACTAATGCTGGAGTTAGTATCACTACGGGTGACTACAATGTTATGAATGGGTATAGTTCTGGCCGTTACACAAATTCCGGAAGTAATAATACTTTTATAGGCACGAATTCTGGCCGTGACAATACAAATGGCTATGACAATACTTTTATTGGCAGGAATGCAGGTCATTTTAATACCGGAGGCCTTTACAATACTTTTATTGGCCGCAATGCAGGGTTAGATAATACTGTTGGACGAGGTAATACTGCAATTGGTAGGTCAGCTGGCCAAAACTTAACGACTGGAGACTTTAATAACTTTTTGGGTATGCAGTCTGGTGATAAAATAACTACAGGGAATTACAATTTAATATTGGGTCACAAAGCAGGTTATCTCAATATAGAAGGCTCAAGTAATGTTTTTCTTGGAAAACAATCCGGCTATAATGAACTCGGTTCGAATAAACTTTACATCGAAAATTCCAATTCTACCTCACCGCTTATTTACGGTGAATTTGATAATGACCTAGTTCAAGTAAATGGCGCACTACGCGTAACCGGCGAGCTTTTAGCCACTTCAGTGAAAGTAAAACTTCAGGAAAACTGGCCAGACTATGTATTTGCTAAAGACTATAAACTTGCAAGCCTTGAAGAAGTTGAAAAGCACATCGAAGAAAAGAAACACCTACCGGGAATTCCATCTGCAAAAGACATTGAAGAGAATGGCTTGGAACTTGATAAAGTTGTAACAAAACAAATGCAAAAAATTGAGGAACTGACTCTTTACCTCATCGAGATGAAGAAAGAGAATGAAAAGCTAAAAGAACAAAACACTCTCATTCAGGAGCAAAACATTCTCATTCAAAAAGAAAACAAAGACAAAGATCAGACTCTAAATTCTATTCTTGAACGCCTACAGGCTCTCGAAAAAAATCAACAGCCTCAACAATAAAACCTGAACAGGGATTTTTAGAATGAAAACCTTTCTAAATTTACTTTTTGCTTGGGGCTTTATCTTAATAGGGCAATCATATGCCCTTGAGATTTCTGGGCAAACTTATAGTAACGACGTAAATATACAGACTGTTGAAAGCATCAATATTTCGAACTCAACTTTCGAATCGACTGCAGTAGGCCAAGTCATTTCGACCTCTAAAATCAATTTAACACCAGAGACTATTCTCAAATCTGGAGCAAACCTTTCTTTTACTATAGGAAATGTTACACAGTTCACAATTAACTTTGTCGCTGGTAGCCATGGTTCCCTAACTGGGGAGACATCTCAAACTGTTGAGTTTAATGGCACAGCGACAACCGTAATAGCAGTACCTGCTCCTAATTATCACTTTGTAAGTTGGTCGAATGGATCGACCAATAACCCACTGGCTCTGACAAATGTAACAGAAGACCAAACTATAACTGCAAATTTTGCAATAGATCAGTACAGTCTAACATTCAATACCGATGAAAATGGTACTATTTCAGGCTCAACTTCACAGACCGTAGATCATGGTTCTTCCTCAACTGAAGTTACTGCTGTAGCAAACTCCGGCTTTATTTTCAAACAGTGGAGCGATGGTTCAACTCAGAACCCTCGCATCATTCAAAGTGTAACTTCCAATCTGAATTTAACTGCTGAGTTTATCGTACCTCCATCTTCTGGGAACAGCTATTCGGAGGATTTCAGTAGTGCAGATTCCTTAAATAGCTGGAGTGTACAAAGTGGTGGAGGCAGCGTTGAGATAGTGGATGGTGCAGTCGTCATTATTGATAATTCGAAGAAAGCCTT
>JAKVBD010000093.1 GCA_022446985.1 Lentisphaerales bacterium | reverse complement strand
GATAACCATAGGGGCAAGCTTCTCAAAGGTCATATCGGTCTGCAGCTTCACGCTGGCAAACCCATGAAAGTCGACTTCAGAAATATTAGACTGAAGCGTTTAAATTAAATCACCCAGTGCCATTAAGTTTCGAAGCATGTATAAAAATATCGAAGATATTGGGCTTTACCCAAACCCAAGAAAGTAGTCAGGACCCTTTAGAATCCTGGAGTGTTTTTTCTTGCTTACTTTGAATACTTTGCGACTAAAAGCCGATTAAAAATCGGCGCTCCAGAAAAAAGCCCGCCTAAACTAAGAGAAGTGTTTAGATCCTTAGTTTCTGCGGCAAACTTGTAAATAAGGAAATACCATGAAATATATAATGCTCTTGCTCTTTCTTATTGCTTCACCGATCGCTGCTGAGCAAGCACCCAACATCGTGTTCATTTTGAGTGATGATCAGGCTTGGACTGACTATGGTTTTATGGGCCATAAAGACATTAAGACGCCTCATTTGGATAAGCTCTCCGAACGCAGCATTGTGTTTGAGCAGGGATATGTAGCTTCACCACTTTGTCGGCCTTCACTAGCATCTATGGTGACTGGCCTCTACCCATTTCAGCATGGGATTTCAGGCAACGATGTTGATGGCTCTAATAATCGAGCTGAGCTTGATATTCCAGTACGTGCAGCTTTTCACAAGCACCCAAGTTTTATTAAACTACTGACCTCAAATGGTTATCTTGCTCACCAATCGGGCAAATGGTGGGAGGGCTCATTTAAGGATGGTGGATTCACTCACGGTATGACGCGAGGAGGTCGACACGGCGATGTGGGCTTGAAGATAGGCCGTAAGACAATGACTCCGGTAACTGAGTTTATTGATATGGCGGTGGAGAAGAAAAAGCCATTTCTATTATGGTATGCACCATACCTGCCGCATAAACCGCACAATCCCCCGCAGCGATTACTGGAGAAGTACAATAAGCAGGGTAGAGCTGGAGATGTTGCAAATTATTACGCTATGTGTGAGTGGTTCGATGAAACCTGCGGGACATTATTAGATTACTTAGACGAGAAAGGGCTGCGGGATAACACCATGGTTATCTATATTTGTGATAACGGTTGGGCAGCGAGCAGTACAAATGCAGACGACCCGAATCAGAAACTCTGGAAGGCCTTTGCCCAGCGTTCCAAGGGTTCGCCTTATGAAAATGGGACCCGCACCCCAATCATGATTTCATGGCCGGGTCACATGTCGGCAGTTCGCAATCCTAATATTGCTCAATCGATAGATATTTTTCCGACGATTGCCGCAGCAGCAGGCCTCAAATCTCCATCTAATTTGACAGGTATAAATTTGCTTGATGACGAAGCACTGGCGTCACGGCAGACCGTTTTCGGTGTTTGCAGTGCAGTCCAAAATATGACGGTGGGAGATCCTGATGATACCTTGAAGTATCTCTGGTGTATTGAGGGTGATTGGAAACTGCTGCTTCGTTACCAAGGTAAAGACACAACTCAATATCGTAAATTACATATTTGGGATACGGCACCTTTCCATTTGTATAATCTAAAAAAAGACCCCCACGAAAAGAACGATCTAGCTGCTTCGCATCCCGAGATAATCGATCGCCTGAAAAAGAAAGTTGAGGCCTGGCACCGAGTAAAAAAAGAGTAAAGATCACAATAAGGAAGTAAAATTAAGAATCGACTATTAACTTTACTCTTTATATTTTGGCGAAATTGTGCCAGGCACTAAGCTTCCTCTAAGGCGAAAAAAACGGCCAGTAAAAAAGACGCCGATTTATATGCCCAGAGATTCTCAACCTGTCCCCAAAAAGTTTCCAAAAAGTTTTTAACGCGGTGCAGAACAAACTCGCGGTTCGGATCACTTCGACCACCAAAGGCAAACCGAAGATGGGCGAATCCGTCCAACTGAAGACCCGCTCTGTTAAAACTCTTTAAAAATATTACAGGAGAAGGAAATTATGAGTATGAAAATAAACAGTCTAACCCTTGCGGCGAGCGCACTGCTGGCCCGGATTGGTGAATACGCACGAGGTGCCACTTACCACTTCAGAATGCATGACGCTAAAACGTGGAGCTTGGGGCGATGAGTCTCACCCGGACACATCCATGGCGCATATCTTCACCGGCTATCTACTTGGCGTTGAGCCGACAGCACCAGCCTATGAAAACTATACCGTCATGCCGGTGCATACTGCCTGCAGCTCGCAGAGTTGGGCGTGAAGTTCGCTGAATAAAACTGAAATTAAATGAGAGAAAAAATGAAAATAATAATTCTATTGTTGATGCCCTTCTTTTGGGGCTCCTTACAGATTGGCTTACGCGCCGCTGAAGCGCAGGAGACGGCTCCGCCGAATGTACTGCTGATCCTTTTAGACGATGTCGGCTATTGCGATGTTGGAGCGTTTGCCGCGCGAATCAATAAAACGACAACCGACAAGCTCTACTACGAAACTCCGCGGATGGATGCGTTAGCAAAGCAGGGGGCGATGTTTACCCAGTTCTATGCTTGCACTGTGTGCGCGCCGACCCGGGCCAGCCTGATGACGGGCAAGATGAACAACCGCATGGGGATGTGGGACGCGTACTCCGCGGTGAGAACGACCTTCGAGAAAACCAAAAAGCCGGTTCCAGAAGGGAGCCATTTTCTCGACAACGAACCGTGGGATGAATACCGATACAGCAAGACGGACCGAGGCGTTAGCGTACCTATTGCCGCAACAGCTTTACACGATGTAAAGACAATCCCACAGGGTCTGACTGGTTACCACTGCGCATTCATCGGCAAGTGGCATATGGGTAGTCACAATCACGAAGGATTCCGCCCCGAGGATCATGGCTTTGATGAAGTTCCCGCTTACTTTGATGGCGGCGGTTCCGGATATCATCGTCCCTTCCGAGCATACGCCGCACGCACGCCGAAATGGGACAAGCCTGGACCAAAGTTGAACCCACAGGAAGATTACCTCAGCGACGATATGGCTCAGCGGGTCAACCGTTTTCTGGAAGATCGCGCAAGCAGACCTTCCGACAAGCCGTTCTTCCTTTATTTTGCGCATCCTGCGGCTCACAAGCCGATACAATCGCGCAAAGATGATTTGGACTATTTCAAAAAGAAGGCGAAGACACCCGGGTTGATCGGTCATAAGAGTGCGGCCTATGCCGGACTGATCAAGGGAATGGACCGCAGCATCGGGGCCATTCTGGATAAACTCGACGAGCTGGAGCTATCAGACAATACAGCCGTTATTTTGATTTCTGACAATGGGGGGCACCCGTCAGCCACGCGCAATACTCCGCTACGTGGTGGCAAGTCTATGCTTTACGAAGGGGGCGTCCGCGTACCCATGATCGTAAGGTGGCCCGGCAAAACCCAACCCGGAACGGTGTGTGATGTGCCATCAGATATCGCAGATATCTATCCGACGATCATGGACATCGCAGGCGTTGATTACAGCGACTTTAAAGCCGATGAAACCACCGACGGTGAGTCATTGACTCCGCTTTACAGCGACTTGAAGAACAGTGCCGAGGGCTATGGCCGCGAGGAGTTCTATCAGTTTTACGGCAAGATGGGTATCAAAGGGTTCCACAATTTCGCCACCTGGGCGACCCTGCGCAAGGGCGACTACAAACTGCACTATGATTACCAGGGTAAGGTCGAGCTCTACAATATCGCCGAGGATATGTTTGAGAAGAACGACCTGGTCAAAACAGAGCCGCGACGGACTCACGATATGCTCGTTCAACTGACCGACTGGCTCAAAGCGAACTGCAACGAAGCCTATCTGCCCATGCCGAATCCGAAGTTCAATCCTAAAGGCAAGCTTCCGTATGGCCCCTATGTGCCGCTGGAGGAACTAAAATCCTCGTTGGTCACGGCAACATCGAAGGAACGGCCCCGGCCCAGCAAGGCCGTCCAGTTGAAAACCCACTCGGTTAAAACAATCAATAAATAACGGTGAAATGAGGACAAAGGAGATTCTCTACCTGTCCCCAAAAAGTTTTATACTGCAACCAAACTTGGTCGTATCTGATCAATTTGAACAGCATGAACTCAAAATGAAAGACGGCTCAAGCGTCCTGGGGAGTGTCATGTCTGAAAAAGACGGTGTCATTTCTTTGCTTCCGTCTGGTTTTACGCCAAATACATTTACGAAAGTCAACAAGGCCGATATCGTCTCAAAAAAAGGTTCTAAGCTATCGATGATGCCTCCGGGACTGATCAACTCTATGAATGCCGAAGAACTAAAAGACCTGATAGCCTACTTTGTCTCGCAAGGAAATGCACGACACCAAATATATAGAAAACCTAGATCTAAAAAAACTAAAGGAAAATAAAATGAAAAAAATCTCACTACTAATACTGACTGCATTTACACTTATGCTGTCGTCGGCTTTTGCCGAAGAATCCTATAAAGTTGAACTCGAAGGCGCCGAAGTCTTATTCAATGGTAAGGATCTGACTGGCTGGAAAGGCAGTGATAAGTTCTGGTCTGTGAAAGACGGCGTTATTCATGGAACCACTCACGAAACTAAAACCAAAGGTAATACATTTCTCATCTTAGACACTCCGGAAGTTGAAGACTTCCACCTCGTCTATGAAGCGCGTTGTTTCGGTAATAACTCTGGCGTTAATTATCGCAGTAAAGTTGTCGATGAGAAAGATTTTGTTATGGCCGGCTACCAGTGTGACTTACACCCTAATCCTGAGTTCTTAGCGATGATCTATGGCGAGAAAATAGGCCGTGGTAAAATCATCAAACGCGGACAGAAGATAGAAATTAACGAAAAAGGCAAGAAAAAAATTCTTTCTACAGAGAAGGCCGAAAAAGTCGATATCAAACAGTGGAATACTTATGAAGTGATCTGCAAAGGCAATCACATCATTCACAAGCTCAACGGCAAAGTTGCCATTGACCTTGTCGATAACCATAGGGGCAAGCTTCTCAAAGGTCATATCGGTCTGCAGCTTCACGCTGGCAAACCCATGAAAGTCGACTTTAGAAACATTAGACTAAAGCGTTTAAAGTAAATTCCCCAGTGCCATTAAGTTTCGAAGCATGTATAAAAATTTCGAAGATACTGGGCTTTACCCAAACCCACGAAAGTAGTCAGGATCCTTTAGAATCCTGGAGTATTTTTTCTTGCTTACTTTGAATACTGTGGGACTAAAAGCCGATTAAAAATCGGCGCTCCCAGAAAAAAGCCCGCCTAAACTAAGAGATTTTTTTAGATCCTTAGTTTCTGCGGCAAACATATAAGCAAGGAAATATTATGAAATATATAATGCTCTTGCTCTTTCTTATTACTTCGGCGTTCGCTGCTGAGCAAGCACCCAACATTGTGTTCATCAAGAATATTACGCACTAGGGGTTTTCGGCTATTTCGTCCCAGACTGCTTGGTACGGAACGCTGAAGAAACTGCCATAAGATGTTAACGGGGATAGGCTAAGGCTACTTTTTGAAAACCACTTAACATGGCCATCTGTATAACCGGCATTTATTCCTTCAAAATGCCTGGTGTCTAAATTTGTGGATTTTATGAAATTGTCGGTATATAGAGGCAAATCGGCCATATCTTCAATACTTGGTAATTCACTGATGTCATAGTCATCTCTATTAATAAACTTATAGGGGTACATGTTGAATGCTGAACGAGTTTTTTCACCAGCGTTTTTAGGCGGCCAGAGGTTATCTGAAGTGCTAAAGGAAAAATTGGCGTTAGTTTCTGAAGGACAAAATAGGATGCCTGTAAGCTCGTCTGGATATTCTTTGTAGAGCTTACCAAAATTTATATATTTATTGCCTTTACTAATAAAATAATTGGATTGTTTTGTGTTATTAAGCCCATAATAAGCAATTAACTTGTTATTATTATCAGTAGAAAAAATTGTTGCCATAGTATGCAATTGTCTCAAGTTGCTTTTGCAAACAGATCTTTTCACCTTCTCCCTGGCTTGCCCCAAAGCTGGCAGCAGAATACTGACCAAAATACCTAATATTGCGACTACTACCAAAAGTTCTATCAAAGTAATTTTTTTATCTTTCATCCTCTCCCACCCTGACGATCAAATCCATTCCTATAATTTATTATAAGCATTTCATTTTTAGAAATCTACAGCAAAAATTTCTCTTTTCAGAGTCATCCCATAGAGCTTGTAAAAGTCACTTAAATACCGATTGTGGCGACCACTAAAAGTGACTCAAGAACAGTAAATATTTTTCGTCTGTAATTTATTCATATTGTTCAACCTTGTTATTAAAATGCAGTGTCATTCTAATCTGTGACCAACTCTAAGGAACGAAGAGGTGTCCGGTAAACTTCTGGAACTTAGTAGTTTCCTTTAAGACTTTATGGATGATCCTATAATAAACTCTTCTCAAAGATTTTTTTAGAATTTCTTTGAATTAGGAGCAATTACCAGCTTCAATAAAAATAATTTTGATCAATTAATAAAATCTGTTAACCTTGCCAAATCAGCTCCGTAATAGTGGTTAATTGAACAATTTTAGAGTTGCTTCGAGATCATACTGACACTGTATGAAGAGTATTTGTGTATACACAGCATACCCCTGAAGATCCATTTTTATTAAAAAAAGTCTCCACAGCTGTACTGAAATGACTTCAGGTTTCGTATATGTAGTTGCATGCAAGTTTAATAAAGGAGTGATATATGAAGAATTTATTTTTGATACTTTTATGCTTTTTCTGTATTGTTCAGGCTGAAAATAAAGATGACTTATCTTCTTTAAAAGCTAAAGGTTGGCAAGAAGCTTTTTCTGACAAAATGACCGGAACAGACTGGCAAGAGAAGTGGTTTCTTGACGGTATATATGCCAAAGTGAGTAATTCAAAAGAAGCTTTACAAATCGATACTTCCAAAGGCTTTGCCGTTCTCTGGACCAAGAAAGAGTTTACAGGCGATTTACGCATAGAATATGATTTTAAATGTTTAGACGGCGACAAACGAAAAGGGGTCAACATAATATACATTCAGGCAACAGGAGATGGCCAGAAAGGTTGCGTGGAAGACATTACCCAATGGCCAGAAAAACGTGAATTGGCAGCCATGAAGAATTACTATTTGAATATGCATACTTATCATATCAGTTATGCGACTGGTACTCAGGGAGGCAAAAATAATGATTATGTTAGAGCGCGAAGGTACATGCCTATAGAAAACAAGGGACTGAAAAAGACTGAACTGAAAGGGGATTACAATAACGCCGGTCTTTTTAGTGATAAAGAGTGGCTTCGCATTGCCATTATCAAACAGAACAAAAAAATCTGGATGGAAGTAAAGCATCCGAAGATGACAAAGATGTTTAAATTTGAAAATGTCGATAAGCCGGGAATCGAGGCTGGAAGAATAGGTTTGCGGCTCATGCAGAATAGACTTTCCCATTTTAAAAATTTTAAAGTTTATGAACTGAAGGAATAATTCGTATACACCCTGACTCCGCTCCTAATCTGAATTTAACCATATGGTGATAGAAAAATGAAAAATACACAACAATTACTACCGCTGTTTATCATTTGTTTTAGTTTTTTAATGCTTGGTAGCAGCGTAAACTCAAGAGCCAACGCTGCCGAAGCTATAGCGCCAGATAAAATCCTGAGCTTTGGCATCAATGGCAAACGCAACATGCTTTATGATGCCCGCCAGCGCCCGCAGTCGGTATTGTTAAAGGGCCGCCTGTACATTGTCTACAACGCAGATGCGACTCCTACAAAAAACAAAAAGGGAATGGCTTATCCGATGCTGATTACCTATGACCCTCAGACGAGGCAGTTTACCAAGCCTGTGCGCATCGGGCCACAACATAGCGATCACCACTACAGCCCGATCATTTGGGCCGACGAATCCGATTATCTTCATGTACTTCACGGTTGCCACAGAACGCCGGGGACTCATCTCATTTCGTCAGAACCTGTTGTTGGGGGGACATCCAAAGTGAAATGGAAAGAAGCACCTAGAATCGCCAAAAAACTGTCTTACCCGACGGTCTACCGCGTCTACGATGAAAAGGAAGTTATGGCTTACCGCACCAATGGCCACACCAGCTCGTGGACCTACCGGATCAGTGAGGACAACGGTAATACCTGGGTTGGCCCCAAACAAGATGTTGTCGATCTCGACAGTAAGGGCAGAACCGACTGGTCGTCCTACCGCACGGCACTCCCGAGCAAAGACGGTAGATACCTGCACATGGCCTACGTCGACTACGACGACTATATAAAAGATCTCACTCCGAATCGCCTCTACAATTCGCGCTATAAGCAGATCGTTGGCAATGACTGGAAGTATAATCTCTCCTATGTGAAGATTGATTTGAAGAGCTATGAGGTCTGCAATATTGATGGGAAAGTGCTCCGCACACCAATCGATCTCGATTATTCAAAGGAGAACTGTCTTATATGGGACACCGAGGGACGCGGCGCCGGTATCCCGCCCGTACTGGCCTTGGATGAGGCTGGCGATCCGACTTTTCTGCACATTCTTTCAGAGGGGGACCTGAAGACACATGGCTACTACTACGTGCGTCGTGAAGGAAGTAAATGGATCCGGACCAGAATACACTCTTCAAACCATAACTGGAATGGCGGCTACCTTGTTCATGACGACGATGAAACCATTCACGCTTACCTGATAACCGGAGAGAAGTATCTTGAAGGCGGTTATATGGATGAACGTGGTGGCGGCAATGTAGAGGAATGGATTTCCAAAGATAAAGGAAAAACCTGGAGTAAAAAGCGTGACCTGACACCGGATCGAAACCAATATCCAGGTTGGCGCTTCAATCACGTTCAACCAGTAGTTCGCCCCGATGGGACGCCGGTAGCTGGCATGTTCCTTTTTTATGGTTGGAAGGACAAGGATAGCCCCACTGCAAAAGCTTTTCTTTTAGACGAAAAATAACTAGTCGCTGAATGTGACAACTACAGCAATAAACAATGCCTCCGAAAGGCTCTCTTATGTGGACCTAGACTCAAGCATCATGTTCTTAAAACGATAGTAAAAATGAAACTAAACGCGAATAATACATATATATACCTGTTAATTCTGTGCTTTTTAAGCTTATCTTGTGCAATAAACTCAGAGCAAGGGAAGTTGCAACTAAAAGATGGTCAACGGTCACTTTTAACTTACAATGCCGGATATACAAGTTCTCCTTTTCCTGATAAACCTTTTTACGGGCGCAGTGGGTATATTCATCCACTTTATAGCCCGTCCGGAAAAACAATTACTGCAGAGTTTCCTAAAAGTCACCCTCATCAACATGCCTTAATGTTCGCCTGGACAAGTGCCGTTATTGAAGGCCGGAAAGTGGATTTCTGGAACAGCCATAAAAAGCAAGGTAGGGTTGAGCATGTAGAGACTATATCGGCAAGTGCGGATAAAATCCTGGTTAAACTTCAATATATTGACCTGACGGCAGGAAAAGAAACACCGGTTATCAATGAAACCTGGGAGATTACTCGCATTCCTCACGAAGAACTCAATATTTTCGATCTAAAGTCAACTCAAAGCTGTATCAGCCAAACACCTGTGAAAATTGGCAAATACCATTATGGCGGCATGTGCATCCGCGCTAATGATACCTGGGTTAACAAAGTAGACATCAGTACTGATCAAGGTCTTAATCGCCAGGCTGCGAACAACTCACGACCCAAGTGGATCGCTATGTCAGGTTTAATAGATGGCGCCATCTGTGGCGTTGCAGCCATAGGCCACCCTTCGAATTTTCGTTCTCCGCAACCGATAAGAGTTCACCCCAAAAAACCCTATTTTTGCTTTGCGCCGATGATTCTTGGCGACTTTGAAATTAAAAAAGACCAGGCATACATATCGACATTTCGCATTGTCACTTTTGACGGAAAACTAAATGAAGAGCAGCTGAATACCGTCTATAAAAACTTTGCTAGTAAGTACTAATTTTATTTGAATAAATGTATGAAGTTTTATGTACTGTACAGAAACATAAACAGCATACCGTGTTTACATAAGATATAGGATACGAATCTCAATTTATATAATCTGAGCTAGTTTCCTTTCTAGAGGAAAAGAAATATGATAAATCGAAATATTTTATTAATGACAATTTACATAGCTGTTGGACTAATGTGCTGCAGTTATGCCGCAGAAAAGGCCGGCAGTAAGAAACCAAACTTTGTCTTTTTTATTGCCGATGATGTCTCACAGGTCGACTTCGGCTGCTACGGACACCCGACAATAAAGACGCCTCATATAGATGCCTTGGCAGCTAATGGTATGCGTTTTGACAATGTCTACTTAACTACAAGTAGCTGCAGTCCAAGCCGTTGCAGTATCATTACTGGTCGTTACCCACATAATACAGGTGCTCCGGAATTACATGTTAAATTACCCGCCAAGCAAATCCGCTTTACAGAACTCTTGCGAGAAGCGGGATACTACACCGTACTTTCCGGTAAGAATCATATGTTTGGCAATAAAGATCGAGCCTTCGATAAAATCAGCAAGGGTAAAGATGCCGGGGGTACTGAGTATTGGCTCAAGCACTTGCAAGAACGCCCAAAAGACAAGCCTTTCTTCTTTTGGTTTTCTTCTATTGATGCTCATCGACCCTGGCAGAAAACTAAACATGTTCCGACTTACAACCATGAAGATGTGATTGTTCCTCCTTATATGGTCGATACAAAAGTTACTCGGGAAGATCTGGCCAGTTATTACCACGAAGTCAGTCGTTATGATTACGATATCGGTTTGGTGACAGTAGAACTCAAGAAGCAAGGCGTCCTGGAGAATACTGTGATCATCATTGCCGCCGATAATGGCAGACCCTTTCCACGCGATAAATCTCGCTTGTATGACAGTGGAATTAAAACTCCCTGGATCATCCATTACCCTAATATGATCAAGCAAGCTGCTGTATCGAAAAGCCTGTTAAGTGTTATCGACCTTAGTACAACATGTCTCGAACTTGCGGGTATCGAAAAGCCTGATGCTATTCAAGGTCAAAGCTTCATTCCCATTATGAAAAACCCCGAGGCGAAGATTCGCGATATTGTTTTTGCCGAGCACAACTGGCACGTGTATAAAAATCATGAACGTATGGTACGGTTCGGAGATTTTGTTTACATCAAGAATAATTATCCAAATCAAGCCAACCTTTGCACCGAATCGGACACCAAGTATCCCGCTGGGAAAGAACTATGGGAAGCCCACGCTGCCGGAAAAACGACAGCTGAGCAACAGCAGGTCTTTGCTAATCCCTGCCCGGAAGAAGAACTTTACAAGTTAAGTAAAGACCCTAATCAATTGACCAATCTGGCGAAAAATATTGAATATTCTAAACAGCTTAAGCAGGCACGCCAGTTGCTGGCAGACTGGACAAAGCAAACAGGAGACAGCGTTCCTGATAATCCTACTCCCAATCGTTTTACACCGCCAAGAATTGAAAATGGGCAAGTAATTCCTGGAGGTAAGTACAAAGTGAGAAACCCTCATGGCGAAATGCCGGGAGCATCTAATGATGCCATGAAGATTAATCACCCAGGCCCTATTTGGATAAAGTGAATGTGAAGTAACTATAAATTGAAAAGGATCTACAGGGTTTTGAGTGAGATCATTTTTTAGTGTAAGAGTATTATCCTTATCTCTCAGTGTTCTCAGAGACCTCTGTGATTTATAAAATCATTGAACCATGGAGGGCACAAAGATCAGGGAGGGTGAATTAGCAATTATTATTTAAAGAATAAAGTGCTCACACGAAGGTATGACAAACCATGTCAGTTGGGATAACACTCAGGCCTTCACGCCAGTGGGACAGCTTGTCTTTTTTCTCAGTTTTTAACTTGCTCGAACCTTTTCAATGATTGGGTAGATAATGCGCCTTTGTCTTATAAAAGTAACAATGCACCAGATAAAAAAGACATCCTTGGTACGTTGCTTCTTTCAGGATTGTCAGGCCATAAATTCTACACGCATATGAATGAAATCTCTGGCGATGAAGTCAGTGCAGAAATTTTAGATCTCAATAAAGTTTGCAGTGAAGACTCAATTTACGTCGCCAGCACAAATCGAAAAAAGCTGTCGTTACCAAGGCAATTGAAGATAAGCAACCAACACTTTTTCCTGAACTTATTGAAGATGAAAAAGCTACTGAATGGGAATACTGCGTTTTGGTAACAAATCTTAATTGAAGTGTCCTGGAAATAGCTCAGAGTTATCGGGATCGAGGAGATTGTGAAAATAAGAATCAATGGGGCTGGGGCGGGTTTACCACTCAAGACCTTGCAAGTACAAAAATAATGGCCGCAATTATCGCACTGATTTCAAATTGGTGGAATGTCTATTCTCGATTGGCTATTCCAGAAAAGCAGGCTGAGGCAATTACCAGTCGACCTTTATTTTTAGACGCCGTTGGGGTTATGGTGAAGTCTTTCAGGCAACGCTTTGTTCTACACATGCAGCTGCTGATAATATCACTAAAGTCACCCAGGCCATATCTCAATTCCTGACATCTTTGACTGCTTCGCTGTTGGATTTTCAACAAAGGTGGAGTGTAATAATTCAACAAGCATTTATCGTTTTAAAGAGATCGAAACTGACTCCATCCTTAAAATCTCGTAATTGACTAAAAAGAGTCTAAGAATTTACTGCTAAGAAACTGTATTTATCTATTTTAAAATCAACGAGGCGCTACCTCTTGCTCAAATCAACTGAGGGTTTTAGCATAAAATTTACTCAAGGCTGATTTGGTCCTATCCTTTCCAACCCAGAGTAGTCGTCGAGCACCCTTGTCGATTTGATAAACAAGAGTCATATAGGTATGGCCATTTTGGTACTGAACTTCATCAATCCCCAGTGCTTCAACACCTTTTATACTTCTGTTGGCTAAACCATAGGCAATAATCATAGATATGGATCGATAAACTGTTTGCCAGGATGTGCGGAATCGTTTGGCTACTGCAGTCCAGGATAAATACTTTACCCAATCTGACAGGTATTTTGCATATTCATGAGTCAAAGTGTGTTTGCCATCTGCCCAGGGAACTTGTTCCACCTTAATGCCGCAGGTCTGACAGTTTACACGGCGCATTGAATAAAGGAGAAAGACTTGAAAGCCCCAGAATGAGATGAATTGAAACTATAGTTCAGGTAGATGATGGTAACAGGAACTACGAACACCACAAATGCTACAGATCGGTCTACTGTTTTTACGTGGGCGAAGTTGTACTTCGATGTGAGATTTGTCAGAAGGGTTAAAATAGGAATCTCCAATAACAAAGGATTGGAGAAATGCGCTTTTTTATAAACTGGTATTTGAAGATTTTAAAGACTGCCCGCTGACGGAGCATTCCGCAAGGAAAACAATTGAAGATAAAACTAAAGGGGAATAAATAGCGAACTTGAGAGCGGCTTTATGCCGAATCTGAGTTTTAGCAAAAAGCCTAAGTTACCCACAAATACTGGAGAGCCGCCAAAAAATAATTCCGCCAGAAACTGACAGTAGTACTTTTGCTAGTGCAATGTGTGTGTAAGGGAGAATTGTTGAACTCTTCTCAAATAACTACACGAGGACGAAATAGTGTTTCTTTACAGAGTCATTAAAAATTTTACTGAAAGAAAATTTAGTATTGGCTTCAGTGTGAATTTTATAGACGGTCTTCATGTTTTTTGTAAAATGCTGCTAGCTTTAGCTCGGAGTTAGAAGTGAGCTTTTGCTCCTTTAGAAAAAAATAGGCTCGGCGGGCAATAAAGAAGTTTTGGGCATCTAAAAGTTCAAGTAAGTTTGCTTCTATTCTCTCAGAGAATAACTCCTTATTTTCAATCGTTCTTAGTGAAAGGTGAATGGCGTAGTATTTAAGCTGCTTAAGAGTCACCGTAAGAGATAAAAGAACTTCTTCATTCAGGTTTTCTTCTTGAGCCAGTTGATCAATGATTAACGCTGCATTGTAGTTACCCTGCTCAGGCAGGGTTTTGATGAGGCATTTAAAGTAGCTATTTTCATCTTTTGAAGCTTTTTTGAGATAGTCTAAAGCAAGCTCTATCTGCTCAATATTTGCTTTTTCTAAGTCTTTGGTAATAATATTTTTATAAGCGCCAGAGTAGATCTTCTTTCTTTGAAGATAATTGATCATAAATTCAATCTTCAGCCAGTCTTTACTGCTTAAAGTTTTTTGGATATAAGCAGGATCACAATGAGCTTCTGTTTCTGCTTGGAGGATGGGAACAATCTCAGTGTTGGCATAGTTCCATAAAACCCATGTCGTCCAGGCGGCATCTTTAACAACTGCTTCTTTAACTGCAGCCGGTGTTGCCTTTGATTCGCCATCGATATCTTCATCACCGCCTTCCTCCGGAGCCAAAAATGAAGTAAAGTCATCAGCCTCCTTTTTATTTTTGAGCTCATCCGGCTCTTTAGCCAAGTAGGCGAGTGAATGCTTCTGTAGCATTGATTTTTTATCCTTCAGTATTTGATCGAGCCTTAGGTAATCTTCTTCAGTAAAAGGGTCATGTTCTACTTTAGTCAGCGGCTTATTTTCAGGGTATTTTAAGTGTGAGTAATTCCCCGCATCATCCCAGTACATGGTGACTTCAACCAGCTTACACTTATTGTCGAGGCAAACAGAGTTGACTAAGCTCATGGAATATCCACAAGGGTGACCGTCCTTATCTTTGTGGATTATTAATTCATGCTGCCTTTTAGCTTTTTCCGGATAAACCGGATCAATCAGCTCGATATCCTTATACACCTCTTGATTGTTCGAGGTACATGAAAGTAATAATTGCATAAGACCGCAGAAGAACAGCTGGCGATAAAAGTTTTTGTAAGAAAAATATTTCATATTCAGGCAAGCTTAAACTGGTCTGTGTATTCAAAGCGGCCCTCTTTAGTGACAAAGAGCGCATCAACGTCCGGAAGGCTTTCAATCAAAGCCTTTCCCTTTTTGAGGCCTAGGATAAATACGGCTGTCGATAAGGCATCCGCTTCCATGGCAGTGGGAGCCAACACAGAAACATTGGCCAGCTCAGTAGGAGAATAACCTGTCTGCGGGTTAAATAAGTGATGATGGCGATAGTCTTCGGAGAACTTTATCTGGTAATCACCGGAACTCGAAAGACAGCGGTTCTTAAGAATAGTTTTACAATGGTATCCCGGCTTGCGACTGTGCTGTATGCCGATTTTCCAAGCATCTTTTTGATGAGGACTGCCTACGGCATTCAGTTCCCCGGTATCGATAAGAGCGTGTTCAATACCTCTTGCTTTCAGAGCTTTTTGGGCCACGTCTGCCGCTAAGCCTTGAGCAATACCATTAAGAGTTATCTGAGCCCCGGCTTTATTCATACAAATGTGATCTTTTTGGATGTCGATAAACTGCCAGCTAATTTTGGCTTTTGCTTTAAGAATATCCTCTTTTCCAGGTAAGCTGCCTTTCAAAGAGTACTTTCTAAATAAATTCCAAAGAGGCTGAACAGTAACGTCAAAAGCACCGTTCGTAAGTGCTGAAAGTTCTTTGGCTTTCTTAAGTACATCTACAAGCACAGGGTGAGGGGATGGCAGGATTCCCTCACGATTGAGCTGGCTCAATTGACTATCTGGTCGATAGATGCTCATTAGTTTCTCGACCTGTTCTATGTTATTTAATGCTTCATCAATTGCTAAATTGACCAGCTTAGCATCTTCGTGGAATATAGTGAAGACTATTTCTGTTCCCAGGGCATGAGAATGTTGAATATGTTTTTGAGGAATTGCCGACTTCGCATTTCCGCTGACCCCAAGAAACATTAAAGGGACACCTGAACTTATTGATAAAAAATGTCTTCTGTTAAATAAATGACTCAAAGTAACTCCTGCGTCTTAAAATCTGTTACCTCTTAATTTGTCAAAAAAGTATTCCTGCCGTCTTCTTTCGGATTTTTTTAAGAATTATTTTGCACTACTGTGGAGAGTGTGGGATTCAAGGTTAAATAATAATGTCTTTAATAATCTTGCCATGTACATCCGTCAGCCTGAAGTCCCTTCCCTGAAAACGGTATGTAAGAGCTTTATGGTCTACTCCAAGAAGATGTAGAATCGTGGCATTTAAATCAAAGATACTGGTCTTATTTTCCCGGGCATGAAAACCAAATTCATCTGTTGAACCGAAAAGCCCCGGCTTGACTCCGCCTCCAGCCATCCACATAGTAAAGCCATGAGGGTGATGATCTCGACCAATTTTCTTGCCTTTGCCCTGTGCCACTGGAGTACGACCAAATTCACCGCCCCAGATTACTAATGTATCTTTCAGTAAGCCCCTTTGTTTTAAATCGGAGATCAGAGCAAAGGTTGCCTGGTCAACTCCTCGAGTCTGTCTTTCCAGATCTTTTTTAAGAGAATAATGCTGGTCCCAGCCCATATCGAAAAGTTGAATGAAGCGGACACCTTTCTCAGCCAGTCTACGTGCAAGTAGACAGTTATTCGCAAAAGATTTTTTACCGGGACTGGCACCGTAAAGTTCCAATATTTTCTTAGGTTCTTTTTTGATATCCATGATCTCCGGTACACTGGTCTGCATTCTGTAAGCCAGCTCATAAGAATTGATTCTAGATTCAATCTTTGGATCCCCGCTGACCTGCAGTTTTTGCTCATTCGATTTTTTGAGTAAGTCAAGTTGTTTTCTACGGATTGAGGAACTCACTCCCTTTGGATTTTTCAGGTAAAGTATAGGATCACCCTGTGAGCGGAGAATAACTCCCTGATGTTTTGAAGGCAGGAATCCATTGCTCCAGTAAGTACTGACGAGGGGTTGAATTTTATGGCCTGATTGAAGGACAATAAAAGTTGGCAGGTTTTTATTTTCGTTACCCAATCCATAAGATAACCATGAACCCATAGTTGGCCTGCCGTAAAGTGGTGACCCTGTATTCATAAAAGAAACGGCAGGCCCGTGATTAAAACTTTCCGAATGAAGTGAACGTATAACACATAGTTCATCGGCAATTTTACTTGTATGTGGAAGCAGATTTGAGATATCTATCCCATTTTGACCATATTTTTTAAAACTACAGGGAGAACCTAAAATCTGTGCTTTACCGTTCACTCGATTGATTGCTGCAAATTTAACTCCTTTGCCAACACTCTCCGGAAGAAGCTGACCATCCATTTTATTCAGAATTGGCTTGGGGTCAAACAAATCAACATGTGAGGGGCCACCAGACATAAACAAGCTGATGACTCTTTTCGCACGTGGTGCAAATTTTCTTATGGCTTTCATTTTAACTTCGTCGGCGTTTAAGTCTGAGTGAAGCATTGAAGCTAAAGCCAGCCCTCCCAGTCCCGAAGCATGATGTAAAAATGTGCGTCGATTGATTCCAGTATCATCCATATTCATTACTCTTTATTAAGTGTTTCATCGAGATTTAAAATTACCTGGGTGATCATTGCCCAGGCTGCCAGCTGGACACTTTTACTATCCGGCTTTTTAATGTTCAGTAATGCTTTAACATCATTGGGAGTTTCTCTGAGTTCAGCTTTGATCCGTGCCAGAGTTTGTAAATAACTCTTCCTTTCCCAGGAAGCAGGGGGCCTGGATAGTGCCCTTTCAAAAGCCCTAGACAATCTGGCTTCATTGTCATTTAAGGCCTGGTTGTTCAAAAGTGTTGTAGCAAAATGAATTGCGCACTCCATAAAAACGGGGTCATTCATAGCCACTAAAGCCTGTAAGGGCGTGTTACTACTACTTCTTTGAACACATGAAATTTCCCTTGCAGGAGCATCAAAAGTAACAAGGCTAGGGTAGGGGATCATCCGTTGCCAGAAAGTATATAAGGATCTGCGGTAACGGTCATTCCCTTTACTGTTGACCCATTTCGCCTTTCTATTGTTTCTGTTTTCATCAATGAATGAAGGCTGGTAAGGTCGAACACTGGCACCGCCAATTTTTGCATTTAGAAGTCCGCTTATCTTTAGCATGTTGTCTCTTATCTGCTCTGCATCCAGGCGGTGGCGCGGAGCATGTGAAAGAAGTCTGTTATAGAAATCTTTCTTTAAAATACTTTTACTTATGCTTGATGTCTGCCGGTATGTTTTTGAAGTCACAATAAGCTTTACCATGTGCTTCACATCCCAACCGCTCTCAACAAACTCGACTGCTAACCAGTCCAACAGTTCAGGATGACTTGGCCATTCTCCCTGCGATCCAAAATCTTCTACAGTCTTAACAATGCCAGTATTAAAAAATTGTGCCCATAATCTATTCATTATGACTCTGGCAACCAAAGGGTTTTTGCCGTTAACAAGTCCTTTAGCAAATGAAAGTCTGTTGATTTTTTTTCCTTGTTGTCCAGCCCCAAAAACTGCCGGTACTCCAGGGGAAACTCTTTCACCTTTCTGGTCGTGAATACCGCGAATATGAATATAGGTTTTGCGGGGTTTCTCCATCTCTTTCATGACCTGAGCAGTGACTTTACGTGACTTGACTTCGACAGTAATCCTCTCACCATGCCGATTAGGCTCTTTACCGTACAAAGGAGTGTTGTTAAAAATGGCAAACATCTTAAAATACTCTTTTTGAGTTATAGGGTCATATTTGTGATCATGGCATTCGGCACAAGCCATTGTTAAGCCAAGCCAGACCTTGCCGGTTGTGTCTATGCGGTCAGCAACTGCTTTGAGACGATACTCTTCTTTAGGTTTATTAAATCCCTGAGCCTGCATAGAGTTACGATGAAAGCCAGTTGCTATTTTCTGCCAATCATTCGCATTGGGAAGCATGTCTCCGGCAAGTTGTTCAATAGTAAATTGGTCAAATGGCATATTGCTGTTGTAGGCATTTATAACCCAGTCTCTGTATAACCAGTTGGTCCGTTCCTTATCTGAAACATAACCCGTTGTATCTGCATATCTGGCGCCATCGAGCCAGAATTGAGCCATTCGTTCTCCATAATGCTTTGATGAAAGAAGCCTTTCAACAAGTTTAATATAAGCGTCTTTCGACTTGTCATTTAAAAAATTTTGAACGTTTTTTATCTCCGGAACCAGCCCTGTCAAATCCAGTGTGAGCCGCCTGATAAGTGTCCGTCTGTCAGCTTTTTCGGATAGATACATCCCTTCCTTTTGCAGTCTTTGTACAATAAAGGAGTCTATCGGGTGTTTTTCTCCGTTTTGGGGCAAAGTTTTTTTTCCGGGGATTTGGTATGCCCAGTGTTCTTCATATTTCCCACCTGATAGAATCCACTTCTTTATAAGATCTTTTTCTCCAGAGCTTAGAGATTTATGGGATTCTGCCGGCGGCATCACATCATCTTCATCCTCAGTCATTATCCGCTTATAGATCTCTGATCTTTTCAAATCGCCCGGGTACAAGGCTTGCCGGTTTTTCTTTTTACCCAGCTTCTTAGTGGCATGAGCATAGGAGTGAAGTTGAAGGCTTCCCTTTATCTCATTTTCATCCGGACCATGACAATGAAAGCATTTATCACTTAGAATGGCTCTTATATCCCGGTTGAAGGATATTTTTTCCGCGTGCACTTGGACGCAGAGCATTATAAAAAGCAATGTAACTTTAGGATTTAACATGTGTGACCTGCAAAGTTTTTACAGATCTTTAACCGGTATAGTCTCTATCTTACGATAATCCCTTAAGAAATCAGCGTTTTTTATTTGAAGGAAGAAGTTTTTCAGAACACCAGCTCCCGGCGGGCTTGCTTTTTAGTCCGTCAATGAGATTACCAGCAGTCCAAAACCCTTTTTTTATGTGCCTCTGGTCCTGTGAACTAAAGCCTATTATGTACCCGCCATTTTCAGCAGCGGCCACATTTCTTTCCTCTGTGGAGTAAACCTCCAGTTCACCGACTTGAACAAATCCGGTTCTGTATCCGGAATTGATAACAAGTTTTAAGAATTTGACTTCAGTTTCATCAAACTGAAATTTCTGAGGGCCGGTTCTGGGTTTTAATGTCCCCTTGAAAAGGGTCTTGAAAGCTTTTCTGTCATTTGTCGTATTTGAAGTCAGAATAGTAAAGTCTTTAGAATAGTAGTTATAACCTCCTTCTTCCTGGCCATAATTATAAATGACCAGACGATCAATTATATGGCTTTTATTTTCGGATAACTGAACTGTAAGGAATTCATCAAAAAGAGCTTTTCCATTTGAGGCCCAACTGTCACTGGCATGGCCGGATGTCTTCCCATCAATAATATTTGCTGCGACCCAGTGGCCCTTTTCTATTTCAAAGGGATAATCAGAATGGAAATCGAACATTTTCCCGCCTTCTTTTGCAGCTGCCACATTTATTCCGTCGGTATTAAAGACAGTAAATTCGCAAAGTTCCAGAAAGCCTTCCTCATAGCCTGAATTTATAATGAGCTTGACGTATCGGGCCTCAGTCAGGGGAATATCAAAATTCTGAGGTCCGGTTTTGGCTTGGAGAGTTCCTTCAAAAACAGTCTTGAAATTCTTTCTGGAATTCTTCGAAACCTGGACGGTAAAACCCTTTGAGTAGTAGTTATATCCCTGCTCTTCCTGGCCATAGTTATAAAGGGTCAGCTTATTTAACTTTTGCGGATGATTTCCAGTGAGATCAATGACGAAATATTCTTTTGACTGGAGTTGAGTGTAAATGTCTGAAGCTTTTCCAAGTTGACTGATGTTGTGATCCGTGAGAACAAACTCCTGACCGTCATACAGAAGTCCTTTGCCTTCTTTGAGGCGGATAGAATCCATTTTGCTTTCGTCAGGATTGCTGGTTGAGAAGACTCCAACTTCTCCTTCAAATACATAAAGGCTGGTTTTCTCAGGTGAAGTTCTTAGGGAAAATTCAGTGCCAAGGTCAACAACTAGCATTTCTTTTGTATCGACGCTGAAAGTTCCTTTATTTACTTTTATTCCCAGTTCACCGGAGTGAAGAAAAAAGCGCTCACTGTTCAGCAGTTCAAATTCAACAGGAGCCTTTAAAGTGATGGTTGTTCCAGCCTCATTCTGCAGAACGGCAGTTCCCCTTAGTAGTTTATAAGAACCTTTCGTAAAAGACTGCCCGACAGTTGTCCCATCGCGATCCTTACGCCATTCTGTATTCTCCTGAGCAATAAGTTTGGCCAGAGTTATTTCGACATCCATTTTTTCTACAGTGTTGACGCTCTTGGGATTAGTAACATGCCTGTTTAAGAACCACATGCCGGCAACTATGAAAAGCGATGCTGCCAGCGGTAGGTACATAATTATTTTGCGCTTACGGCTCAGTTTTTTTGTTTTACTTAAAATATTCTTTTCGAAAGTATCAGGACTTTTGCTGAAATCAATACTGCGACTTACTGCCTCTACTAATTCGTCCCCATTAAAGTCAAAGCGGCTGTGTTCCTGAAGTAATCCGTGAAACTCAAGCGACTCTTTTGCTTTCAAGAGTTCTTCCGGTTCAGCTTCCAAAAGCGCAATAAGTTCGACAGCTTCTTTTTCGGTAATTGAGTCATCGGCATAAACTTCCATTAAATACTGAAGTGAGCTCATTCTACTGAAGTCTCCTTCACACAGATTTTTAACTTTGATTTAATTCTGAAAAGAAGCTGGCTCAAAGCATTTGGTTGCAAAGAATTAGAGTCAGCCAGATCGGCTACAGTTTGTGAGCCGTAATAACGTTCTTTGATTATATCTCTGGAGCGATCCGGCAGTTTTTCGATACATTTATTAAGGATCATTAAAATGTTTTCATTATGCTGAGTATCTTCTCCCCCAAGAAGGTTCAGCAGTTGACTCTTGTAACGCTCCATTGCTGAATTTCTCCTGTACTTAGAGCGCAGATGGTTTCTCAGTCGGTTACGGGCGATACCTGTCAACCAGGC
>JAKVBD010000092.1 GCA_022446985.1 Lentisphaerales bacterium | reverse complement strand
CTGGTAAACGGTATGTGGACCAGTCGCATGTTGATTATTTTTGAAATGCTCATCATACAATTACCCCTCATGTTCATCTTGAGAGTTATGGGCGGTGTTACCCTTGTGGAAATCATTGAGATATTTTTCTTTTTAGGAAGCTGGCTTTGCTTTGCCGGTGCCGTTGCTATTCTCTGTAGTGCGTCTTACAAAAGGATTTCTGATTCTGCGATCATCACCTGCGCAATTATGATGATCGTCAATTCTTTCTTCTGGGCCATTCCCGGAATTCAAGACCCAATCAACGGCATACACGGTGTATTAAACGGTACCAGTAATCCTGTTCTTAGTGCCTTTTTATATCTTGCTGCGACTCCACTTCTTCTCAAGGCTGCAGCCAAAAGGCTGGCTGCTCCTCCTATTGGCTTATTAAAGCTTTTGCAAAGAGGTCATAAAGAGAAATATGAAGACGAACTTCTGGAAGAAAAGAAAATTCCGCTGCCACGTTTTCGGAGCGATGCTTTTACAGAAAGAGAAACATACTGTTATCGGCCATGGACTATCAGCACTGCAGACTCAGATGTCTATAAGCACCCTTACCGCTGGGGAGCTATAGTCATAGGACTTATTCCTATATGCCTAAGCGTCCTACCCCAAAATTTACTTGTCATACTTAACTTTCTGCCGGTGGCTTTGACATTACTGGTTGGCTACTTCTACTTGACTGGACCGGTTATTCGAAGCTTTACCGATGACTTTAACGATGGCACTCTGCCCCTGCTCTATATACTTCCTATGCCAGTAGATAAACTTCTAAGAAAAAAGCTTTATGCTCTCTGTGGATTGGCGGCTCATCTAATCGTTTCTATAGGGGTAACTGGGCTATGGTTAAATGTCTTTTTCTTCTTTACTTTCCAAGAAGCTGCTATTTACGCGCAAGCAACTTTCGGCCTCAGTGCTCTAATGATTATCTACGTCCTGAATTCAGCGACTGTAGCAATGAGTGTTCAGGATCAACCTTATGTATTTTCCCTACTTCTGAATCTGATGGTAACCTTACTCTATGCTCTCATTCTTCAGTTCAATATATTTGTCGGTATTCTGCTAATCTGGATAAGCTGGACTCTTTGCTTACGTCGCTATCAGACGATCGCAGCTCATTAATAATGGCTTCATAAAGATTACTAGCGATCTTTCTCCGTATTTGTATTTAACAGGGTTAATTTAAAAATGAAAAGGCAGGAGTTGGAACTCTCCTGCCTTTTGAGGTTGGAACAGATTTTCGTATGTGAGGCCACAATTAATGCAGACCCAGTTCCACAAAAAACAAAAAAAGACACAATTAACTTATTCATAGTAATTTATGAAAATATATTTTTTAAAAAAAAGTTTGTAACGCAGAGAAGTGAAAATAGAACTTTACACTTAATAAACTTTACTTAACAAGTGTATCATTTATCAAACAGTCGAATTCTCCCTGAAGAGTATCTTCAAGACTTAAGCGAGTATCTAAATAATCTTGTGTTATGGTGTCTTCCATTATATTTTTAATGGAAAGCTCTTGAAGAGCAGCGCTTTCAACACTGAAAGAATCCTCTTCTTCCTCTTCAACAGTATCAACTTCTTCATCTGTCTCAACATTTTGAACAAGATCTAAAATAAAGCTCTGCTCTCCTTCTGTAAGTGGCGAAAGATCGTAAACCTTTATATCGGCGACTTCCTGATCGATGATACCGCTATCAGCAACTTCTGTATTTATAGATAGGTTAAAGTTGAAGAGATTGGCAATCACTCCTAAAGCATCATCTGACAAGAAATCCTGATTGAACTGTAAACTGCTTCCTGCCTCTAAGAAATTTAAAGAGTTCGCGTCGAAGTTGAAAGAATCAAATACTGGATCAATTATCACACCTTGACTGTCAATATCATTATTATCTGAATTGCCATTGTCATTTGGTGTCACAAATACTGGATCAATCGAAGCTGTAAGAGATTGGGTCACACCGGCAATCGATAAGCCATCAATCGATAAAGCAGTCACCTGAGCTTCAAAATCAGCGGCAAATTTATCTGGTAATGTCAATGTTAACCCGGGCAGGTCAGCACTACTTAAAATCCAACTGGTTCCGACTAGACTGCCTGCAGAAAGAGAGCTTCCACCAGGCAAACCAGAGATAATAACACTGAGTATTTCATTTTCTGCACCGGCTTCAGCTTCTATAACCAGTCTCTGAGTCTGCCCCTGAGAACCACTTATTTCAACAACGGATAAAAAAGGCGTATCCGCCACTGGAGTGACCGATATACCTACCGCACCATTGTCAATCAGAGCTGAACCCCCAGTATTTCCAAGATCCTTAACTCCGACTACCAGTGAATCGCTACCATTAAAGTTACTATCTCCTAGGTAGAATAAATTAGCCAAAGCATTATTCAGATCGGCTAAACTGCCAGTCAATGTCAAAGCAGAACTATTATTACTGCCTGAACTTATGGTGATTCCGGATAAATCAGTTACATCCAGAGTGCCATTCGCAACACTTAAGCTGACAGAAAGCTGACCTGTTCCTTCGTCGACATCCACATCTGCTACTGAAATACCAGTAATCTGAAGTGTAGTATCTTCATCAACTGTTTGACTTCCCGGTAAAGTTAAGACTGGTGCATCGTTTTGAGCCAACACTGTTATAGTCACCGACGCTGCACTACTTAAGGCAACTCCGCCACCATTCCCGAGATCATTTACTTCAACTTCTAATGAGTCTGTGCCATTAAAATGCAGATTACCCTGGTAGAAAAGATCTCCTAAAGCCACATTGAGGCCAGCAGCCGTACCACGCAGCTCAACACTGTTGGTAAAGTTAGCACCAGACGTAATAGATAAGCCTGTTAAGGTACGAAAAATCAACGTCCCTTCAGAAACCGAAATACTCACAGACAAATCTCCGGCTTCAACATCATTTATGGCTAAACCATCAACTTTTATAGCTGAATCTTCATCTAAAGAGATCCCAGCAGGACTATCAAGAGTCGGGCGATCATTTACTGGAGTTACAGAGATACCAACATTTGCGCTGTCAGTTAACGCGCCGGAACTACCATGATTAGCGAGATCGTTTACTGTTAGAGCAAGGGTGTCGCTACCATTAAAGTTAAGGTTACCTTGATAGTATAGGTCTCCAAGGGCTGCATTTATGTTTGCCAGAGTTCCTCGCAGCTCGATACTGCTTGAAGAATTTGCCGTTCCGTTCAATAAGGTTAGAGATGACAGGTCAACAAATGTTAAAATGCCACTCGTCACACCTAAAGTGATACTAATTTCTCCTCCGACCTCATTCGCATCCAAATCAGTTATTGATAATCCTGTTAATTTGACAGCGTCATCTTCTGCAACGCTTACATTAGCAGGTGCATTAAATGTTGGTTTATCATTAACTGCGGTTACTGTGATCGCAACTGAAGTATCGACTTCTGAACCCTCATTATCTGTAAGAGTTATACTCAAAGTGTCATTGCCATTGTAGTGACTATCTGCTCTATATTTTAATCCTGCGAGGACTGCATTTATTTCTGCAATCGTTCCAGCTAACTCTATTTCAGACTCCCCATTATTCCCTGAGTTAAGGCTTACTCCTGCAAGACTTGCGAAAGTCAGAGTACCTTCCAGAACCGATAACTCGAGTGTAAGGTCATCTCCAGAAGCGTCAACGTCATTGATGGAAAGCCAGTTAATACTGTAGTCGGTATCCTCCGCTACAGTAAATGTGGATTGACTGGTAATTTCAGGGGCGTCGTTAACCGCAGTTACTGTGATCGCAGCAGTCAAAGTCTCTGTGCTGTAAGCTGTCTCACCGCCCGTTGCAGCAATCACTGCAGTACTACCTGCTAATGCTCCATTAGACTGATCCCAGGCTCTGTAAGTGACAGATGAAATTTCTCCATCAATACCATCTGGGTTGAATCTTATGCTATCTATCGCTCGTAGGTGTAAAGCTTCTCCTGCACCAAGAGTAATTGAATTCCAGGTTGTTTCACCATTCAATTTATATTCCCAGCCTCCATTACTTGTGCCAAGGCCGGTAATAGCAATCCCCTTTAGTGCTGAAGCATCTTCATCTAGAACTGCATTTCCAAGAAGTTCAGCAATTGTAGTCCCGGTGTTATTTATCTCATCCTCAGTTACAGAAGCAAAAAGGTTTTCTGCATGAGCAGTCATATTAACAAAAGTGTCGCCAGTATCTGGTCCAGAGTAAGCAGTCGTTAAACTATCCGGTCCACCACGTTCGAAGAACAACACATCAACTTGGTAGGTTCCTGCAGTAAGGAATATTGTCTCCGTGACAGTTCTGGCCGCATGTGTGCCATTATTATCTACGACAACTGCACCATCAATCAATAACAGGCTGCCATCGTCACTGCGAGTTTGAAAACTATAAATACCAGCAGCCTCTATGCTGATTGTACCAGTAAAGTGATAAGCAAAATTACTACCATCTTCTGTAGCGGCTTCTTCAATAACTGCCATTGTTCCCGTATCCAAGATACTGCCAGTGGCTGCTTCAAACCCTGCAACATTTTCAGGTAAAACGTTTCCTGAAGAGTTCGGCCAGTTATATTTTGTATATTCAAAGCCACCAATTTGTGGAGCATCATTCGTTCCGGTGATTGTAACTGCAATAGTCTCAGAGTCACTGCCGTCATTGGCTGCACCTGAACTGTCCCGCACAATATAATCAAAACTTACTGTTAAAGTTTCGCCTGCCGGAAGACTATTAAAAAGTGCATTTGTAATAGTAAAAGTACCATTCGAATTAACAACAACCTGAGTCGCGTCAAACATCTCGCCTGCAGTCAAACCACCCACCGTTAGAGAACCGGCATAGACATAAGTATGAGTATCTTCAGTATCGCCATCTGATATCACTGCATCAATAGTTCCAGAGTAACGCGCTTCTTCTGCATTACTGTAATCTGCTAGTTCATTCTCCTGAACCGTATCATTCCCTGTATAAGAAGTAATTCCGGGTTGCTGGTTAATACCATCTACTGCCGCCAGTGCAACTTCTTGAGCAACACTGTAAGCGGTAAACCCTCCAGTAGCAGCAATCGCTTGATTGGCTCCAGATATCACTCCATTGGTTTGGTCCCAGGCATGGAATACAAAGTGACTGTTCTCTCCGTTCATACCATCAGGAAGAAGTCTGACCAGAGCATCTCCAGCTAAGTGTAAAGCTCCAGTATCGACAGACATGTCTATCCAATTGGCTCCAGCATCTAGAGAATACTGCCATTTATTTAAAGCATCTCCCAGTTCCGTAATGGCGATACCACTAACTGCTCCTGCATCAGCATCTGAAAAACGTTCAACGATAAGATCTGAAACTGAAATTCCATCTGGATCTGCATTATTTTCCAGAATAACTGGTAAAGAAACGTTACCTATTCTGACCATTTCATCTGCAGTATCTGGTCCACTAAAAGACGTAATGAGTTGATCTCCACCAACCCATTCGTAGAATGTCACATCTATTTGATATGTCCCAGCTGCTAGATATTTATCACCAGTTATGGTTCTTAAACTATGATAACCATCATTATCAACGATCAGTTCACTATCTATGAAAAGCTGACTACCATCATCCGAGCTGGTAGAAAAGGTATAAGTCCCAGCATTAGTGATTGTTATAGTACCTGTGTAGTGGAAGGCAAATTGACTGCCATCGTCACTCGAAGGGTCAGCGATTTCACTTAAGTAACCACGCTCAACTTCGGTTGCCCCGCTGACGCCGACAAGAGATGGTGCATCATCCGGTAAACTGGCATTACCGTCTGTCCAATCGTACTTAATGTACGTAAAGCCACCATTTAGTCCTGGGGCATCATTTACATCGGTAATGCTAATAGTGCTGATTTCATTTGTTGCACTGTAGGCAGTAACACCGCCGATCCCTCTTAACACGGCTTGAGTTCCTGCAACAACACCATTTGTCTGATCCCAGGCGTAGTAAGTAATAGAAACTTCTTCGCCATTTTCACCATCAGGCACATAACGTATGCTATCGTCAGCTCCGAGGTGAAAAACATTTCCCGCAGATAAAGTGATAGTATTCCAGTCCGTTTCTCCACTTAGCTGAAATTCCCAATGACCATTGCCAGTCATTTCTGAAATGGCGATACCTTCAACAGCACCATCGTCCGGATCACTTACTTTATTACCCAATATCTCTGCAACTGTAGTCCCACTGGCATTTTGATTGTCTTCGGAAATTTGAGGGAGTTGAGAATCAGCATCTGCTGTAAACTCTTCGTATATACCCAGAATGGTGGACCCATTTAGAGCTGAAGCATAGTAATTAGCTCGGGCAATCTGGCCTTCGAAGTCAGAAAATGTACCCAAGTCATAATCCCCCTCTATAGAAACAGAAGAGTTTAAACGGCCTACACCCGTTGCATTTCCTCCTGCCCACTCAATCAATGAACCTAAGTATGAGTCTTCAACAGAGCCTTCGTTTTCGCCATTTACATAAAGGTCCACAGATCCATTAACCGCATTTGTCACCATAGAGTAAGCGACATAGACGTACTCATCTTTTAAATCGGTAATATCTCGAAACAGAAAAACTTTATTGCCGCTATCACTCTGTTCCTGCACATGTAAGTGAAGGATATAATCGCCGTCTGAATTAACTTCCAGCCATAGGGTGTTCCCCCAGCCATTTCCGCCAGTTTCAAAAAGGTAGTAATTTCCTTCGGTAAGATCGCCCGTCTTAAACCACATATCGAAGGTCGCATCTTCTTTAGTCTGAGTATTTCTATCAAAGCCGCCACTGGTAAAACCGGTTCCACTTAGATCCCAGGCTTGACCTAATGAAGATAAACCTGAAGAAACCGTCGTTGGTAAAGCACTCGTTCCACTGGGTTGCTCTGCATTTGGCTGATTTGCGTCCCAGATCCAATCTCCCGTAGATTCAATGTACCCAAATTCTGGTGCACGATTCATTGAAGCTGCGGCTAATTCAACTTGAGTCTGAGTCAGGGGCTGATCGTAAAAATTAACCTCACCAATCTTGCCAATAAAATTTCTAAAATTACCAGTAAATTCATCTTCGGCTGATGTACTTGATACTTTGCCGCCAAATGAAGTGTTATCACTTCCGGCCCAGTTATTTAAAAGAATACCATTAAGCGATTGACTGGTAGTAGTACCATCATTAGTTACGTAGAAGGTTATATTTCCATCTGCACTTGACCCATTTGTACTGGGATCAACAACAATCGCGGCATTTATAACACCTGTCATACTGTTTATATTTTGAATAAAAAAATGCCTCTCATCAGTATCGTACTGAACGAGAAGTCTAAGGAAATTTTCCCCACCAGTACGTTCAACCCACAAACTTGTGCCATGAACATTTCCGCCCGTCTCAAAAATCAGGTAATGGCCGTCATCAACTAAATTTCCCACTTCAAAGTCAATTTCTATCGTCGCATCTTCCGCATTGAAGCCATCAAAGCTTTCTGCATGGAACTTTTCAGTTCCAGTAAACTCCCAAAAGCCATCTGTCGCTGTTGGTAAAGTACCACCGGTACTGTTGGGTTGAGTTGCAGCTCCTGGGATCCAAGTGTAAATAGCATCGGCAGAAATTACTGGATCAGTTAAAAGAATATCTGCGTCATTAAAATCCTGTTGAGTCAAGAGCTCTGTCGTCTCAACATCACCACTGACGGTCTCAAGCTCTGCATCGGCAGAGTAACTCTCAGCGCCGGTTAAATCATTAGATGCAGCAACATCTGCACCGGTTATAGAGGCTAGATCTGCAACAAACTGTCCAGACTTACCGACATCGCAACCATAAATCAAAATATCCGCGTCACTTGTAAGCGCGTTTCCCCAGAAGCTTAAAGAACCGGAAAACTCAGCCAGATTTGCTGAATTTAGAACATCATTTCCAAGATGAATCTCACCGTCTGACCCATGTGAAAAAATGTGAATAGCGCTGACATCTTGTCTGTCTGTCAGTACCTGGGTAATGAAATCGACACCGCTCTCACCCTCGCCTATGACAACCACTTCGACATTTCTGTCAAAGTCACTTAAAAGATTTGAGTAATTTTCGACCTGTGCGTCAATAAATAAAACCTCATTGATTTGTTCAGCTTGTTGCTGAACTTCAGATGCAGCAGATTGTACTGCCGGAATATTGCTGTTTTCCGGGGCCGGTGAACCCGACAACAATACTCTTGGCTCCAGCTCATCAAAAACCGGCCGAATTTTCATATACATTCAGTCCCCCAAAATCTCTTCACAAATACTGCTCTTTAACAGGCATAGAAAAGCTCCTCTCACAAATCATTCCTTCCTCCTGCACAATTTAAGCGTTTAGAGAAACGATTTCAAGATTTCAGAGAATAAAAAACAAACTTTACAACAAATGTAAATAAGTATATTTTCAACAACTTACAAACATTACAACCTTTCTTAAAAGGCTTACACCCTTACTTCACTCATGCTAATTTAAATCATTTCTCATTTTTGAAAAACAGCTATAAGCCTGTGTCATTTTTGAGTTTCTCATTCTCTTCAGTCACGACACTAAACTGATGCGAGATATTCCCAATGTTGGCAAAGATTGCTTAGACGCTGCGAACTTTGGCGTACTTTGTTTCAATAACTCTTAAGCTCACCAGGATTAATTCATTTTGTGCATTGAGTAAATCGAAAAGTGTTCTCTGATTAAGTTTATACTGCTCATTGTGGGCATTTAAATTCTATTTCATCTCCTTTTCATGCTGAAGAAAGTAATTCAGCTCTACCAATATCCCTTGGTAATCATGCCAGGATATAGCAGTATTTTTAACAATTTTACGTCTTTCATCAATGAGTTAATCTTCCGTCTGGGAGGCCTCAAACAGTCGTGACAACTTAATACTCGAATCAGCTCCACTACGGAAAATATTCCCGTTCACAACCAGCATCGCTGAGTAGGCGTCGTCATTCCCTTTTGTAACACCGATATTATCATTTCCCTGAGATCTCAGCTCTATGGCCACCTGTGGATAGTTCGCGCCATCGGCTTCTTTAGCAGATATGAAATTGAATTTTCTTGCCGTTAAATGTGGATGTTCATACATCGCCACCATTTTGGCATTTTCGAGGGCTTCTGGCAGATTCTCATAAAGTTCAATGGGCTCAGTCATCTCATCTGAAGGATCACACCCAATTGCTTCGTTAAACTGCTCTTTAATTAGAGAACGATTTGCCAATTCCCGTTGGTACTGAGCTTTGCCTAAGGCTAATCGGCCTTTTACCTAGATAACATCTGCATCTCTGGCCATGCCGCGATTCTTCTCTTCTTCTACCGTCTTCAAGACCTCATCATGCACTTTCACATTTTCAGAAGCCAGCGTGATTAAGTCGCGACTCCGGCAGTATTCCAAATAAGCATTGAAGACTGTTTTTCCTGTTCATCAAGATACGAGTGAAAAGCTTCTGAAGTAGTATGTTGTTTTTTGGCGATATTACTGGAAATTCTTCCACTAGTGTAAAGGTTCTCTCGGATAAGAACACTGCCTTTAAAAGGAGTCAAAGCACGATGATGATCTCCATGATTGATGGACGGTATCATTTTCACTTTCTTCTCGACCTATAGCAGCACGTAAATCAGCAGAAGGATAAAGCTCACCTTCGTCTTCACCAACTATACTGTGCGCGGCCTGTTTTGATTTCCTGGTTGCAGATAAAGCTGGGAGATTTTCAATTCCCAGCTTCACTACGTGTTCCATATATGTCACAAAGATCGGCTTTGGCTTTTCTTCGAAAACAATCTCTGTAGGCAATTCCTTTCGAGCTTCTGTAACTGCGACTTGTTCTTGCGTTGTATAACAGTAAGCTGCCATAGGCTTAACGGACTTTGTGCTGCCAAGCCTTTCATTATTTAATTTTTGCTTAATCTGGGTACGAGTAATCCTGCGAACCTTTAATCGGGTATTTTCAAATTCTATTTTTCCTACTAGAAAAGTTTCAGAAGCTGATTGGCAGTAATAGCAATAATTCCAAACATCAGGTATGCCATCACTTTTGAATGTGCTTTAACTCTTATTTTCCTTCCACCATAATGATCTTTCAGGCCGGAGTTTACTCTTTCAGCACTTGATCTTTCATTGTAGCGCAACTTATCCAGAGCTTAAAATTGTCTTTTTTGACCACTTCGACGCGGATTGTGATCTATAATGGACTGAATTGATAAATTTCGGGAGGATGCTACGCAGCGTTCATCAAATCACATAGGTTCTTAAAGCGCTTATCGATCATTTGAGCTATAGGAATTGCCACCTGACTATCATGTACTGACGCGGAGGTTAGAATTACTGATGTCGGTATATCTCTGTTAATACAATCAAGGTGCAACTTACATCACTTTCCAAGAAATTTGGTATCCATTACTATTTTTCTTAGTTCCTTTATTGCAATGGGTTGGTAGATTTGAGATATTCTCTTCAAGACTTCGGTCCAACTGTAATTCAACAACTCATTTTTCTTTTGGCTTATCCTTTCTTAGGACGTCCACGTTTTCGAAGGACAGTATCTTCTTCCGGCTTTATCACAATTGCTTTTTCTCTAGCTTCTACAGCAGTTGAATCTCGACTTAAATGACCAATTATTCGATTTTTACAATGCATTTTAATCATACTCTCATGGATCTTCACACAGAGTTCATTCTCAGCTATTAAACTGAAAACGCGAGAGAACTTACTTTTATGAGTAAGGCTCCTTTTATATTCCCAGCCACATAAACGGCGAAGCGACTTGCTGGAATATAGAAACGTTATAAGACTGCGGTTAGAATCAAGATTAAAAACTGCTTTCGCAACAAAGGCTTTTAAAATACCAAGGTGCTCTTTAGGCTTGCGACCGATACCAAGTCATTCTAAGTCAAAAATATGACGGCCTAAATTAGACAGTGTACACAGCTGTATAAATTCACATTCTTTTTTATTAAGCTCAGTATCTAATAAATCATCAAGGTGTGGTAATAAATAGCATTCGATACTATTCCATAAGTTCTGTAGATTCATGTTTTTCTCTTTTTGTTGTCGTAGACAATTTAGATAACATTTTCTACTTTTATTCTGCTTGATTCACTACTTTTGCAAAAGGCTCATCTGTTATATAGAAAGTATTACTGATCGCATCAAATGAGGTATCTGTGACAGTCGAAGAAGAATCAAGTCCGATAGTAAAAACTTTACCTATGACATCTGGAGTTACTCCGCCATCGGCACTTCCTCAAATATTGTCTTCGGTTCATGTTACCCCATTGTAATCATCTAAATTGAGTAAAAATACATTATTGACGTTATTTATATACAGCCAATAAATCCGTTTGTCTGTTCCTTCCGCAAAGTCCATAACTAAGCCAGAAAAATTACCCTGAGTAATATTAACAATAGTTGTAGTCGATGTCCCAACAATTAAACCTTTATCATTATCATTGTAGTCAATGTCTTCGGCAATAATTTGACCTTTATTCGTCGAAGCATAAAGAGTCGCAGTGTTTTGAGATATCCCCAAAAAATCAACAATCACTTCATCAAAGGTTTCACCACCTCCAGGACTTACATGAGTATCGGCAGCTGCCGAAAGTTCATTAAATGCAACTCCTGCATATTGACTTAAGTCTATCGACACCAGATCTCCACCGTCAGCAAAGTACAACCAGCCATCATCGCCGGCTGCTCTCACATCTATAGACAAACTGCTGATAATTGAACTTCATCCGGGCGCATACAATGTTTGAATATCTGAATGATCGCTTGGGTCATCGGGGATTATGACATTTAGATTTATAAAGCTAATGCCGTCTACCGGGTCGGCCCAGGACATGGTATTTGTAGAGCTGTTAAAGGCCAAAACATCGATTTTCAAATTGCTGGCAAATTGTAAAAGAATCTCTTGCGGTGAGCTTTCCTCAAAACCTTGGCACTTATGTCATTATCATTTGCACTTGTCCAAAAAAGAACACTGGCCTGAACATTAATCACCTCAAAAGTGAATGATCCGGATGTTGACTGTTCTGCCAGCATATAATCCGCATTACTGTCATCGACAAATGCAAAGTCAAAACTTGCATAAGCTAAGTTCATCAGTTCCAGAAGTAAAAACTAATTGATATAACTCTCCGGCATTTATGAATTAATCTTCAGCAACTGCCCCCATCTGACTCTAAAGAACCGACAAGTGAGCTTAAATCCGTTATTAAAATGCCAGCAGAGTCAGCTTCACTAAAAGTATGTTGTGTATTTTACACGATCGTGACATCTTTAGATTCAGTAACTGGCAGTGTCATCATAACTCCGGTTTGATCCAAAGATTCTTGACTTAGGGCTTCTGTTGTTTCAATTGTACCAACCACTACTTCCAGCTGACTATCGCCCACTGAGTATGAAGCTCCGGTATAATCATCGGATGCCGCCACGTCAGTACCGGTTAATTCAGAAAGGCTCTCAACAAAATCGCTGTCCTATCCAACATCACAAATATAGATAAGAATATCGGCATCTACGGACAAAGAGCCACTCTTACTCATCAAATGCTCACTGTCGTCCATAAGGCTATCTGTACTCAATACATTATTCCCAAATGAAATCTGCTCTTTTTCACCATGAGAAATGATATGTACTGCACTGACGTCATCCGTATCAGCTAAAATATTACTGATTCTTGCCATACCGTCTTCTTCTGAATAACTGAAAAATACCTCTGTATTGTGATCCAGAAGTGAAATTAATTCATTGTGATTCTCCACACTTTCATCGACGGAAACAATTTCGTTGATTTCATCGATCGGTTCTATCTTTTCTGACTTAGAATCTACTTCAACTACAGTGCTGTTATCGGCGGATTCCGGTGCTGGTATCCCCGAAAGGAGAATACGTGGCTCCAGTTCTTCAAAGACAGGAAACATCTCTTGATCGTCAGACAGTCTATTCATGATCTACCCCCTTAAAATAAGATACTTTTATTTAACCTAAGCCTTCGATAAAGGGGAAAGGAAACTTTTTACAAGAGTTTTAAGGCACTCTTAAAACAAGCATAAACGAGGCTAAAAAAAGTTATCTTCTTAATAGAGGCCACTAAGCATAAAACCTTCCATCATAACAATCTAAGGAACACTCAAACTCACTTGGAGTTAAAGCTATCGCTTTAGTGAAAACGCTCCTGTGCAATCTGGAGAGGCGCAAAACTCGCACCCGGGAAGTGAAAAAGGGCCTAAAACACCGGGCACGAGCATGATTTTTCGGTAGACCCTTATCGTTGTTGTATTAATATACCGGCACCCTTGAGCATTTTGAATAGAAGGCTTTCAAAATACTTAAGGAATATTAATTAGAGCAGCTTAAGCTTTAAAACAATCAAACTCGCCAAGCAGAGTATCTTCCAGGCTAATTGAAGAATCAAGATAACTTTGGGTGATAGTACCTTCCATCAGAGATTTCTGAGAAGTTTCCTGCAGAGCTGCTTCAGAAGAATCATAAGTCTCCTCTTTTTCCTCTTCTTGAGTCTCTTTTACCTTTTCAATAAATTCACTAGCTAGATCCTCAATTAAGCTTTGCTCCGCTGGTGTCAGCCTAGAAATATCATAAATCTGAAGATCGGCAGTGATTTCCAAACCGTTACCTTCATCTGCAACTTCATTAACAGTTGTAACATTACTATTGAAAAGCGTTGCAATAACCCCCAAGGCATCTTCAGATAAACTGACATTATTAAATTGAATCGTGCTTTCTCCGGCAACAAAGGTCAAAGAATTATTTCGATAAACAATTTCTTGAACTGGTTGTGAAACACTTATCGATTGAACTTCATTTACAATTGAATCAAACCTTGCATTATCAACTGGGTCTACATAGTTACTATTTACGCTCACTGACACTGAGCTATTTGCTGTCAAACCAGTTCTATCAGTCACCGTAACATCAATATGAAATGAACCACTTGTAATATACTGATGACTAAAGGAATCACCTGAAAGGAGATCTAATGTCTCAACATTGCCATCCCCCCAGTCAATTGAAACTATATGAGAGTCCCCCAGATCACTTTCACTAAAAAGCACTGATAAATCGACAAGTTCTCCGACATCGATTGTTGACGAACTGAGTACTAAATCATTCAATATTGGCTGCGATGGAGGATCAACCATTATGTCAGTAGTCTCTAAAACATTCAGGCCAAAACTATCTGTTACAGTTACCAAAATTGTATAATCTCCACCTACTGTATATTGGTGATCGAATATATCTCCACTATTAATTACACCATTCGTTGTTGTACCATCTCCCCAATCGATAATAACCGTAAAACTATCGACAGAATCAGAATCTGTGAACGACACAATTAAGCTGGCTGAATCATTTTCATTGATGAAATCTGCTGTCAGATCTAAGCCTGAGATCACCGGAATATACGGCACACTTACTAGCTGACTGATTACAGCAGTACTACCACGGTCATCTGTTATTCTTAAGTTGACGATATAGTCACCACCAGAGGGAAAGTCATAATTAAAGTTATTTGTTGCGGATGAGGACTCGTAAATTCCATCGTTATCAAAATCCCACTCATATAAAACAACTGTCCCGTCACTATCTGCAGCAGTCGCGGTGAATTGATAACTCTGTCCAGCTGTGCGAACTTCTGCAAAAGAAGCAGTTGGAATTAGATTTTGATACTCAAAAGCACCGATATCTCGGAAATCTCCATCCACATTATTGCCAAGCTGATCTTGGCCTGCTTCGGAGCGCTCAGTACCACTTGCCTGCCCTTTATCTCTCAAGGCGCTATCGTAAGCCATAGAATAGTATTTTACGTAACCATCTTCCTGTACAGTCGAGAGGCCTAAATCATTCAATGAAGTATAGGGCGATGCATCCACATCATTGGGTAAAGTTGACAATCTACTACTGGCTCCAATAAGATTGTAGCCACCAGTTTCAGTTACATTTTGCTGGTCGCGGTATTGAGTACTACCTCCTGTATTAAGGTGAATAATATTGCCAACCAGTTCAACCGCATTGTCTCTTGCCCAAACACCTGAGCCACGTACAGTTGAACCTCCTGCTATGTTATTTTCAAGAATACTGTTATAGTGCAGAACCAAAACATTTGGGTTATTAGTGTAAAGGCCTCCACCATATGCATTTTTTGCAGAATTAATGGTGTTGCCGCTAATAGTATTATTAATCAAGAGCTTTATGCCATTATTATCTGCAAGGTAAATCCCGCCACCAAAACTATGACCATCGGTATTAGTTAGTTGATTGCCCGAAATTGAGTTAGCTATCAAAGTCTTATCACCATCACCGATTATATAAATTCCGCCACCATGAGCATTATTATCATTCGAGGCAGAGTTTCCATAAATATAATTACCAATCAAAGTCTTTGTGGCATTTCCAGTGATCAATACTCCTCCGCCATGAGCATTTTTATTTGTGTTTGATGCTGTAATTGAGTTACTATAAATGGTGTTGTTGGTTAAAGTTGTTTCTCCATCACCGATTATATAAATTCCGCCACCTTGGGAATTATTGGTTCCAGATGTCGAGATATTGTTGAAAATATTATTATTCGTCAATGTCTTAGCGAAATCACTCCTCAAATATATTCCACCACCCTGCATTAAATCTGCAGCATCTGTCGTGTTACCAGAAATCTCATTATTCTCAAGATTAATAGTACTCGAACTTCGTAAATATATTCCACCACCTCGGGCATCTCGACTCGCTCCTGTACTTTCAGCACTATTGTTAGTGAAATTTGAATCCTGAATATCTACTGCTGCACCGTTAAAATACAGTCCGCCACCATTTGTATGAGAGGAACGACTCACGGAATTGTCAGTGATTGTGGAATTATTGATATCTAAGGTTCCTGCCTGGTGATAAACACCACCTCCGTTTACTACAGCAAAGCTGTTTTTTACAGTCACATCAGTCAAAGTAAGGTTAACATTTAGGAAGTAAAGCGCTCCTCCATTACCTCCAGGACTGCCAACGGTTGTGCCATTTTGAAATGTGATTCCTGAAATTGTTACATCATCTTGAACTGTGAGGTCGTAATACAACAACCTTGTATCATTAGTTCCATTTGAATCAGTATCACCATCAAAAGTGACTTGTACTCCATCAGCTCTAAGGTTAACAACTTTGTCTTCAATTAAAATTTGTGAGCTTAGATTAAAAGTAAAATCTTGGCCACTGAAAACAATTGAATCTCCGTAGTCGGCATCTGCAAATGCCTGTTTTATCGCAGCCTCTGCATCAATCGCATAAGCTGCACCATATTCATCTTCAAAATCTATTTCATTGGCAACAGAATCATTAGCTGCCAAGCTGACGCCAGCTTTTGAAAAACTCTGCTGTTGCAATAAACTCTGTTGATCAATGTCACCAACGTGAACTTCGAAATCTGCATCTCCTCCGACACCGGTAACATCATCCGAAGCGGCGACATCCGCCCCGGTTTTCTCTGACAGTTGTTGAATAAAAGAATAGTTTTCACCAACGTTACAACCATAGATAAGAATATCGGCCGCTTCTGTGAGAGAACTTCTCCAGGACTCTAAACGTTCATTGTAAGATTCAATAGTAGAATTTGAGAGTAGAGAATTGCCTAAATAAACCTCTCCTGAATTACCGTGAGCAATAAGGTGGATGGCTGACACCCCTTCTTCTCTGTTCTCTAATACTTCACTGATCTTTTCGATGCCATTTTCGTCACTATTAATCAGCACAACTTCAACATTTCGGTTGAGGCCTGACAAAAGATCTTCATAGCCCTCTACCGAAGTATCGATAAAAGCCATTTCATGAATAAGATTCTGTTGTTCTGTACTAGTATGCTCATAACTTGCTTCTACGACAGCGCTATCGCTGCTCTCTGGTGCCGGCGTTGCCGACATAAGTATTCTTGGTTCTAACTGCTCGAAAAGAGCCCGTTCATTTCCCGTCATCCCAGTGCCTCCTCTGACACTTATAATTCTCTTGTAGTCCCCACTACATCTACACTCACCAAAAAATTATAGACTATAAATGTACTATCAAAGGCCTTTAAAATCAACGCTTTCCGAAAACCTCAAAGTATTACAAAATATTCATTTGTAATCAGTTACAAAACCAACCCTTAATTTCAAAAAGAACATAGTCAGCTTTATATTCAATAATGACTCGAAAATCATCATTCTGACAAAATTCTATATATTCTTGCCAAAAAACAAAAAGGGCAGATGAGTCATAAACTCATCTGCCCTTAAAAAAGGATACTAAAATATTAGCTACTACTCAAACTTCTTTGAGACATTCCCCATATTGCCAAAGATGGAGTAAACACCGCGAATCTTAGCAAACTTAGTTTCGATAACTCGAGAGCTCGCTAAGAAAAGCTCGTTCTGAGCATTCAGTAAGTCAAAAAGTGTACGTTGATTCAATTTGTATTGCTCTCTATAAGCATCGAGAGTCTCCTGCATGGCCTTTTCATGCTGCAGGAAGTAATTCAATTCAACCAAAATACCTTTATGGTCGTGCCAGGCAATCGCCGTGTTTTTAACGATTTTGCGTTTCTCATCAATCATTAAATCTTCTGCTTGAGCGGCTTCAAAAAGGCTAGCTGATTTTGCCGATTTATCGCCACCACCACGGAAGATATTCCAGTTAACAACAACCATCGCCGAATACGCATCGTCATTTCCACGAGTACCACCGATGTTGTCATTCTCTACGCCACGTAACTCTAGAGCTACTTGTGGATGAAAGGCTCCATCGACTTCTTTCGCTGCCGACTTTGCGGCATCGACATTCGCCTTACGGGCTTTAAGAAGGGGGTGTTCTGCCAAGGCTTCTGTCTTAGCTTCTGCCAGACTTTCAGGAAGTTCCGCATACTTCTCAGTCGGCTGTACCAACTCTGCTTCTGGTTTTAAACCAACAGCTTCCTCAAACTGTTCTATATTAGCTTCCCTGTTAGCTAACTCACGCTGATACTGTGCTTTTGCTAAAGCCAAACGGCCTTTAACCTGAATCACGTCAGCGTCTCTGGCCATACCGCGATTTTTTCTTTCCACAACTGTCTTGAGAATATCTTCGTGGACTTTAACGTTGGTATCTGCGAGCTGAATCAACTGAGCATTTCTGGTATAATCCAAATAAGCATCTATTGCATTAAAAACCGTTCTCTCTTTCTCATCTAAGAATTCATAGAACGACTCAGAAGCACTATGCCTTCTTTTAGCGATGTTATTTGAGATACGTCCACCTGTATAAAGGTTCTGGCGAATCAGTAAGCTACTTTCAAAAGGCGTTAATGCGCGATGCTGATCGCCATCATTAATTACCGTCGAATTTTCAGTCTCTTCACGACCACTGGCTAAGCGTAAATCAACTGTTGGGTACAGTTCTGCCTCAGCCTCTCCGATAATGCTGTCGGCTGCTAGTCGTGCTTTACGAGCTGCTGAAAGAGCCGGATGATTCTCTATGGCACTTTTTACAGCTTCCTCAAGATTTGTAACCTGAGTAACTTTAGATTCCTCAACCTTTTTTATTTCTTTAAATTCACTCTCTGCCAGAACAGAGGCACTTAAAAGAGCAATTGAAACTGCTCCTAATAATATCTTATGCATGAAAACCAATTTTCATTTTTTTAATCATTGCCAATAGTATCTTTCTAAGCAAAGATTGCCCATGAGTCAACTATTGTTTCTTTTCTTAAATCTTAAATTCATATCTTTTATGTTAGATGAAAGTGCCAGGCCGGCAGCCAGGCTATTCTCTCTACCTCCGGTATTCACCTTAAGCCCAGCGATGCATACTTAGTTATCACTCATCAAAATCTAACTGATGACTAAAAACTCTCAATGAGCACCGGCGACCACGCCGCTAAATCCTCATCTCTAAAACCTAGAACCTAGTTCCTGAGCTCTAAACTCTAAAACAATCAAACTCTCCCATCAAAGTATCCTCAAGGCTGATTCTAATATCGAGATCCTGCTGAGTTAACTTCTCTTTAAAGACATCCAACTGGGCCAATTCATTAAGCGCTTCTTCATCCGTTGCAAAAGAGAATGATTCCTCTTCTTCCTCTTCAACTTCAGTCTCACCTCCCTCAACTGGCAAGGCTTCAAGCAGAGGCAGTTCTCCAAACATTAGATCCTTGATAAACTGCTGTTCTTCCAGAGGTAGAGTGGATAGATCATACGTTTCTGGGTTTATTGCGGCTTCAAGTAGTCCAGAGTCAGCGACTTCCTGATCGACTATAATATTTGCATCGAACATCGTCGCTATAACAACAAGCGCATCTTCAGAAAGAGTAATGTTATTAAACTGTAACTGCGTGTCTCCAGCAACAAATGTCAATGAATTGTCGCTATAAGTCACCTGCGGAGTTATCTGAATAACAACTGGTGTCGTACCTGCTTCATCTACAGGGTCTGGAGTCAGGGGATCAAACGGATCGATTGGATCAATCGGATCCACTGGTGCCGGTATATCTGAAACACTTAGTGTAAACGGCGTATCGACCGTTGCCAGGCTGTCTCCATCGCTGGAAACTACTGAAACAGTCGCATTAAAGATCGTATTCGAGTCAACTTCAGGAAGAGTTACAGTCAGGCCGGATAACTCAGCAAGCGTCAAACGCCAGCTGTTGCCGAGATCAACTCCTGCCGATAAACTGGCACCGCTTGGCAGGCCATTGACAAAAATAACTACTGACTCACCATCGGCTATATCCGTCACCGAAATATTCAAGCTCTGAACAGTTCCTTCATCTCCACTTACATCACTCACAGAGACCGTTGGTTCATCAGCAATAGCTTCTATCGTTATATCAACCGAAGTATTGTCAGTTTGCATACCGCCAAGTCCAGTATTCCCCAGGTCACTGACAGTCACTGCCAAAGAATCACTGCCATTAAAGTCCGCATTCACTGCGTAAACCAAGTTAGCCAAAGCGGCATTTATCGCGCTGATTGAACCACTCAAAGTCAAACTGCTGCTGCCATTCACACTGCCTGCAGCTAACAAACTGCTATCTGCCAGAGTTAATGTCCCTTGACCAACGCTAAGAGTCAGCTCAGCAGTTTCACTGTCAACATCACTGATTGACAGTCCACTGACTGAAACACTTGTATCTTCACCAAGAGCCAGATTTGCCGGAGCTTCTATTATCGGCGCATCATTCACCGCATTAACAGTGATACTCACAAAACCAGCGACACTCAATTCACCATCGCTGAAACTGACGCTTAGGCTGTCTGAACCATTAAAGTTGAGTGCTCCAGTATATTCCAGAGTCGCAAGAGCAGAATTCAAAGAATTGATCGAGCCACTGACAGTCATTGAGCTTTCACCATTCGAGCCACTGTCAAAAGACAAGCCGCTGATATCGCCGAATGTCAAAGTCCCGTGACTGACACTCAAGCTCACGGAACCCGACTCATTATCGATATCTGCAATAACAATACCACTCAGTGAAAGTGATTCATCTTCATTGCCGCTCTTAGCTTCCGGAACAGTCAAAGTCGGCGCATCATTTACAGGGTTGACCGTAATTGCAATACTCTTACTGGCTTCCAGAGCTCCAACTGTGCCAAAATTGCCAAGGTCATTGAGAATAATACTCAGAGTATCTGAGCCATTAAATTCCGCCGCCCCTGCATAGGACAAAGCACCGACATTGAGACTTGCCTGAATCTCAGCCAGAGTTGCCGTCACAGACAAAGAACTTGAATTTACTTGAGTGATTTGATCAGCACTTACTCCATCAACAATTCCGCTGGCAAAAGAAATACTGCCTTCCGTTACAGACAAAGTCAAAGTAACATCCTCACCAGTCGCATCGACATCCGACACTGAAATCCCCGTAATCTTAACTGAGCTGTCCTCATCAAGAGAAACTGTTTCTGGTGCAGTTATTTCAGGACTGTCATTCACAGCAGTTACCATAATCGTGACCTGAGCCGGTTCACTTTCTGAATTGTCGGCACCTGAACCATCATCGATAGTATAGAAGAAACTCTCCAGAACATCATCCACCTGTAAAGCCTGGTGACTTGTAGAAGTCGTCGGATCGTAAACCAAACTGCCATCTTCCTGAACAGTCAAAGTAGCTCCGGAAGCCAGCACAAATGCTTCGCCAACTACACCGCTGACCTTCAGTTCACTATCCATATAGTAAATTTGCTGAACAGTTAAACTGGCGACATCATCTACATCACTATCAAGGCCGGAACCCGTGTTATCCGTAATCAGATTACCCGTTGTCAGAGCCGTGTCCTCATCGGTTCTACAAGCATTATCTATGGCATCCGGCTGATCATTTATACCAGTGATCGTCAGGTTACAGGTATTTGCCAGAGTATTACTGGTTACATCCCCACTGTCATCCACTACATCGTAAGTAAATACAAGTTTGACCGTCCCAATATTTAGATGATTAAACTGCGTAGGATCAAGAGTCAAAGTTGAGCCAGCTAGTGTATATATCACTGAGTCAATTCCTGCTGGTGGCATGATCTGTAAGTTACTGACACTTAAGTCATCGCCATCAACATCGCCAGCAGTCGATAACAAATCAACAACGACATTCGTCTCATCATCCTCCGTCGCGGTTTTGTCAATAACAGTCGCTGTCGGAGTCTCATTTGAACCCGTATAAGTCAAAACCAGCTTTTCCGGTAGAGATTTATCTTCGCCGTCTTTTGCCTTGTAGCTAGATACACTCCGACAGAAATCATAAATAACTATTAAATAATAGCCTAAAACACAAAAAACTTCCGTTTAACGTGTTATATTTCAATTTGTTACAACA
>JAKVBD010000091.1 GCA_022446985.1 Lentisphaerales bacterium | reverse complement strand
TTAATCAACTGTTCCAGAAAATGAACTTCTTCAAGATCAAAGTCTTTTAAGAGTTGTATACAAAATTTATCTCCAACAGCGGTTAGGTCTGCGATGACTTTTTTGGGAGCTTCTTTGACAATTAAATTTTCAATTTGGTCAAGTTTTACCTGCTTAGATTTAAATGGTAAACGAATGCCTTTTGTAATGACTAACTGCGAAGAGGAAATACCGATTTTGGTCTGAATGAGACTCTCAAAAAGTTTAACGCTACTGACAATTAAAGCGATTAAGCAAATAAAGACGATAAATGAGAAGCTATTTTTAGCTAAGTCAGGTATAAAGTTTTGACCAGAGTAACTAATTCTAAATGAGTAGACTCTGTAGAGTAAAATACTGACTGCAATGGAACCAGCGGTTAGGAGAAAATATAAGTACCCAGGACAGCGCTGAGCCAGGCTCCGGAACTTTACAATAGTACTTACTTTGTTTGTGTTATCATAACCTTCGTCGATTCTTGTTGCCAGAGTTTCAGGAATTTTAGGCTTATCAACAGTCGTTGAATTTTTACGCAGTATTTTCCCAAGAGAAAGGTTGAGTTCATCTACCTGTCTAATGATTTCAGTTCCCAAAGAGGTGTCTTTTATTGGTACAAGCATTAGAGAAGCCAGTTTTTCTGAAAACATTCTGGTTTCCAGAAGGTCGGACGACTCCCATACCTGAGTACTCATTTCACCATAAGTTAAACATAAGACATACATGGTATATGACTTTGAATGACCATTGCTGTCTCTACTTTCTCTGACTTCACTGTGAAGTTCTACAAAATTACATTTTGGAAGAGACTTAACAGTTCTTCTAAAGGGAAATACAACACCCCAAGCTTCTGTAAATTGTCCCTTTCTCTTATCAATGATAATTTCTTTAAAGCTGAAAAATAAAAAGAGCCCAATACAACTAAAAGGTATTGAAAAGATTAGTGTGATAAATCTGACAAACGCTGTTGCCTCTTTGCCATTAATTTCTGCAGCGAACAATGCTCTTTGGATGATGCAAAGACCCGCAATTAAAAAAGGTAATCCGAAGCATTTTACAAATGTACCACTATCACTTTTCGACCATAAGGAGTGTTTAGTAGATTTAAATTTCATTGACTTCCTCAGTTATTATTCAGTTCAATAACATTTGAGGAATTAAATCTTAGCTTTTTCGGTTTAAAAAATTTCAGTATTAAATTATTTCTGAAATGTTCTTCTCGGAAATTCCTGGTCCCAAAGTCATTCCTTTACCACCGATGGCTGTAAAGAAATGGATGTTGCCGTCGATATCGTCTTTGTAAAAATGTTCAGATTTGTGTTGACTGTAGTAACCAGCCCAGTATTCCGCCATATCCCAACTTGGGAATTGAGCAATTTTTTGAGCTTCATTGATCATGAGTTGATTGATAGATTGGTTCATTTTAAAAGAAAGATTTGCAGCTTTGTCAATATCTGAATATTCATGAGAGTCGCCGATTATAATTGAACCGTCTATTTCCTGTTTAAGGAGGATATGAATACCATACTTTTCGAGGTCACCATTTTGTTTATTGCCGCCCCAGGATGGACAGTTTTTAAAGCTTTCATAGCGGCGTATACTGCGACCGCTTAAGATGTTGCCTTGTAGTTTTACTGTTGATAAAGGCTGAGTACGCATCATCTGCAATTTGACCAATTCTAAATCGCTTTCGAGAAAGCGTTTTGGAAAGAGACTTTGATAATCGTGGCCATTGCAAATAACGGCTTTGGTTGCGATATAGGTTTCACCAGCAGAATCGCGGCAATGGACCTCATTTGACTTGTTTTCAATAGCAATGATTTTTGTATTTGGCAGGTAGTCAACTTTAAGTTCCTGCACAATGTAATCGATGACTGAATAGATCATTTTAAGAGGGTTGACACTGAACTCTTCGGGAAAGAATAGTGACCCTTTAACGTACTCTTTGCGCAATGCAGGGTTCACTGCCAGTGTTTGTAAGGTATCGTGTATTTCAGACTGGTAACCAGAATTCATATTACAGGCAGCCATCTCTTCAAGTATCTTCATCTCTTGATCATCAGATGCGATGTACCAGCTGCCATTTTTCCTGGCAGAGATATCGACTTTCTCTTGCAGTTGACTGTATATTTCAAGAGATCTTAAAGCAGTTGTTTGTAGATCCTGAGTCATTCCAGAAGGTATGACCTGGCCAAAGTTTCTAACAGTTGCCTGAATGGGTTTAGAATCTTTCTCTACGAGTAAAACCTTCAGGCCTTTTTGAGCAGCTGAATAGGCATGGAAAGTACCAAGAACTCCAGCCCCGACTATCATTAAATCGTATTTCATTTGGCTTTTCCAATAAGACAGAGGATATCACGGAAGAGATTGATGAAAAGTGTAGGCTTTGCAGTATCTAATTTTTTTATGGATTGCGAATCGGTGACTTCAATCATATCGAAAATAGCTAAATCTATCGTATACATAAATACCATTTTTGTAAAAAATATAAATTATGTAGAGGGGAAGCTCAAGAGTAATTTCTGTGGATAGGTTTCAACATTTGGGGCAGTTCTGTTTTCATAGACTGAACTTATTTAAAGAGGGGCATATTTGTACTTAAATAAGTGAAAATAACTAACAGTAGAAAGTTTTAAGAACTTAGCGCTCGATGATTTTTATTTGACGTTTTCTTAGTGCTTTTAGGCCTGTATAGCTTTGGCCTTTTTGAATGGTGACTTGTTTGATATTGGGCATTTTAAGAAGGGGGCGTAAATCAGATACAGCTGAGTTAGCTACAGAGACTTCTTTGAAAGAGCAGTTTTTTATAAAGAGTAAACCCTTAACTCTTGTGTTGGCAAAATCGATTGCCTCAGCTTCAAGTTCTTTGAAAATAGGTTCCATAAGTACGGGATTCATATAATTAATATTTGAAAAGGAAAGTTTTCCATTTTTTAGAATCGTTTTAGGGTTTTGAGAGTTATCCCACCAACGGAAGATAAACGTTAGCAGTTCTTCTACTTTTGTCTCAGAATGAGTCTTTCTCAAGTAGTTTGAGAATGCATGCGGGAAAAACCATTTCCGAGGAACAGAGACTTTGGATATGAAGTTTTTAAATTCACCGAGACTTAGCATACCATTGTGTTTAGGCTTGGTCATGAATTCTTTACATAGAGGAATAAATTCATAAATATCTGCTCGTTGGAGCTCTTTATCCGGAAGAGTCTTGAGGATTTTTAAAGCGCCAGCAAAATCATGTGTAAATATACGGATAAATGCCAGATCGTGAAGAGCATCGTAGCGAGCTTGGCCAGATGTCTGTTGAGCAAGAGACTCGAGCATTTGAGTCGCAGCTTCGTAAGATTGCTGGTTGATATTTCCACGACCGACTTTGACGAGGATTTCCTGAATGTTGACCGGTAGGTTTTCCTTTTCCAGTTCTTTAATAATGCCTTGCAGACTAAGATCGAGGCCTTCCATGAGAAGTTGATTAAAGCGCAGTTCGTTTTTGAACATTTCACGTGACTCTTCAGCTTCTTGGCGGGCAATGGCTTCTTTTTCTTTTTCCTCATTGAGTGACTGAATAAAGAAAGTCGTTGAGGTGATAATGATCAAAAGTGAAGCGGCGATAAGGTTACAAAGAGTCTTTTGGCGCTTGTAGAGAAGTGAGAGGATTTTAAGGAAGCCGGCCTCTTCGGCATCTGTGGCATAGCCTCTTAAAAAGGCGGTGACATCTTTTTGCAGTGATTGAACGTCTGAGTATGACTCTTTAGATAGGGCTTTTATGGCAACAGCTTCCAGGCTTCTAGGAACGAGGTGATTTGGATATTTATGTGCAAAATGGCTAAGTTGTTGTTCTTTGCTTTTCTTAATGATGTCTTCGACTTTTTCTGAGTTATGAGGACATTCTCCTGTGAGGACAAAATAAAGTGTGGCGCCGAGAGAGTAGATGTCGTCTGATGGTGAACCCTTTTCGCCATTGGCTAAAGCAGGAGACATATAGCCGGGAGTACCGCGCATTTTGCCACAGACAGTTAAGTCGCGGGTTAATGAGCTGTCGAGTTGTTCGGGAATTTCATTTTCACTGGTGTCGCCAATAACTTTTGCAAGCCCCCAATCGCAAAGTAAAACTTCACCAAATTGACCGATCTGTATATTAGCCGGTTTTATATCCAGATGAATGATTTCCTTGCTATGAGCGTAGGCCACGGCATCGCACACCCGGATGAAATTAACTAAAAAGCCTTCAAGCTGGTTTTGATTTAGAGGACCTTTGCCGCGTTTATGGGCCAGGCTTTTACCTTTAATCAGCTCCATGGTGAAGTACGGTGCTTCTTCAGCTAAGCCTATGTCGTAGACAGGCATGATGTTGGGGTGCTCTAGAAATGCAGTCAGCCTGGCTTCTTTGAGAAAACGTTCTTTTTCAGCAGTTGTTTGTCGCTTGGACGTTGCCATGGCGACTTCGCGCTGGGCGAGAGAATCAAAAACGGCATCTATACGCTTTTCGCCACCTTCAGCGATGAAGCGCTTTTGACCATAACGCGATCCGCCTTTCTGTAAACTTTCCCAGGCTGGATAGAGTAGATGGTCTTCATCATCGTTGTCGGTATCCAGCAGGGTTTGTAAAAGCGTGTTGCGCTTCTGGAACTTGTCTTCCAGGTTATTGTAGTGGTTTTCTTGCATGACTCATTATAAGGCATGGATGAACTTGAGGCAAAGTCTTAGGCTATTTACCTATACAAATGATCTCTTTCATGGTGTGCATGTAGAGGCGATCGTGGGCAAAGGTGAATGAACTTAAGGTCCAGGTTTTGCCGCCTTCACCAAGGTCGTTTACGCTAACTAGTGCATTTTGATCCCAAGCTTCTTTTGAGGTATCAATGACATAGACTGTACCTGAAACCATTGGCCAGATGAGATGTTTACCAACAATAATTGGACTGGCTGCAGAGATATGTCCCCAGCCCGGGCCATTGTGACCTTTGTTACCAATGGCCATTCCTTGGGCATTGAGCGGCTTGTTGCCTTTATTGTGCTTACCCCAAAGAAGTTGGTCTTTGCCACGGCTTTCTTTACTTGGCATCATTTGGGCAGGTAGTTCTAAATACTCGACCTTATTTGTTTCTGTATTGATTCTACCAGCAAGGAAACCATTGTGAGTCAGGAAGTAGTGGTACTTACCATTGACAATATTTGTGTGGTAAGTAGCCAGCTTTTTTCCTTTGATATTAGCCTTGCTTTCTTTGGTCCATTCATTTTTAGCTGAATTAAAGCGGCATATATCAACCTTAGAGAAGAGTGGCAGTTCTTTGAGAATTTTGCCTGTTGGTGTATCGAAGACAAAGTGTTTGTTATCCCCAAAACCGTAAGCGAATTTTTTATTCCAATGTAGGATGGTATTTACGAAAGTTTTGACTTCTGTTGACCAAAGGGTATCGCCTTTAATTTTAGTGAGACTGAATCCATAGGGTTTTTCCAGTGGGCCATGACCGCCACCGCGAGAATGGAGGATAGCAGGAGTGCCATCGGCCAGTTTGCTGACCATTGGAGTGGTGTGAACTGAAGTTCCGGCATCTTCACGCCATAGGACTTTGCCAGTATTTTTGTCGAGGGCATGAATGTAAGTCCAGATGTCTTTTTCAGGTACATCCTCTGGAATCTTCGGTTTGGCTTTTTTTCCAGGTGCAGCCCACTTGCTGATCTTACTGCCATTTTCTTTATCGTGTACTTCCAGGTGAAGAATCATATCATCAACCAGGACTGGCTCGAACTGGCGATTTGTGTGACGGTTCCGTGGCGTGTACTCACGCAGCCAGACTTTATTTCCTTGCATGTCGTAACAGCCGATTGATCCGCAGCGAGTGAAGAACCAAACGTTTTTGCCATCACAGATCGGCGCGAAAACGGTCCCGTCGGTAAAGCCACCAGCAATCTCGATGTAGGTGTTGCCCGGCAGGTCGACTTTCCAGAGTATTTTACCCGTATGAGCATCGAGACAGAAGCCGGTTATGTCTTTTGCCTGGTTTGATTTTTCGATTGATTCAAGAGGTTTGTGAGTTGTGACAAAGGCTTTATCTTTCCAAATGGTAACCGCACTCATTCCTGCTTCCGGCATAGCTGTACACCAAAGGATATTTTCATTTCTGGTAGCGCTCCATTCAATGGGGGCCTGGCCATCTACTTTCCAGTCGGAATTTGGTCCGGCAGCCTGGTGCCAGGTATCGCCGGCAAATGAGCTGACGCTTGCCGCAGTCAGTAGGGATAAGATAAATTTTTTCATTGTCAGTCCTTTTACGCTGTTTGAGAAATACTACTCAATTGAAACCCTGGGTTTGACGTTATCATTACAATAAATTTTTCTAAATCATCGATTTTGACAAGAGCTATTTAAAAGAGTGACCTTTTCTCCAGCGACAGAATTGATTATAAATTTGCCTTTGACATTACAAAAAATCTTAAAACAAATAATTGCCAATTTTTTAGGAAGTGTTCTACTAGTAGAGAAATTTGAGAGGAGCGAATCTTGGGCTGTCCATCCTGTGGAGCAGAAATAACTTACGACAAGAGGTTGGCGGTATTAACTGTCTGTGAATACTGCAACAGTGCTGTAGTCTATGACGAGAAGGCAGCGTCTATTGCCGGAAAAATGGCCGTTTTGGCAAAGGCAGCCGGCCCTGTTTTTTTAGGGGCCGTCGGCTCTTTGAAAAAAACTCAAGATTTTACTGTTATAGGAAGAGTTCGCTACGGCTATGAAAATGGCTTTTGGGATGAGTGGTACCTTCAGCATGAAGATCAAAGTACCAGCTGGTTTACAGAAGACGAAAAGCGTTTTATGCATGAGATGCCACAAAAGCTGGACATCGATAAAGAAGCCATCCTGAGCTTAACCCCGGGGCAGGCATTAGAGTTTGGCAATGATAGATTTTCAGTCCGCGAAATCGGTGTTGCTGTCTGTGAAGGCGGTGAGGGGCAGTTGCCATTTAAAGTTATCAGTGGCGAAGAAATCCATTTTGTTGATTTGATCAATGAGGATGGAGAGACTGCAACCATCGAGGTTGAGCCTGAAGGGCAGGTGAAGTTTTATCGCGGGACACCTGTTAGTCCTGCGGAAATTCAGGTTCACAATGAAAGCTATAATCAACAAGATAGCCTGGCAGTCGAAAAAGCGGCTTCCGGTAATATGAGAGAGAGGGTTACCTACAATGCCAATCGCATAAAGGTTATTCAGTGCATTCATTGTGGCGGAACGAATGATAATATCGATTTAAATGCTGAACATATAAAATGCTCTCACTGCGGTCAGTCTTTAGAGTTCCCGGAAAACAGTTTTAATTGCCCTTCCTGTTCCGCCCAGGTGCAGAGTTATACTCCTGGCGCCAAATCTTTGACATGTCCTTATTGTAGTTCCTCTATAAAGATGAGTTCTGGGAAACCCAGTCTTTTGCGAAAGCTGAAAAACAAGAATAAAGAGCAGAAAAAAAAGTTTGGACTGCCTATTCAAATTGGCGATAGAGCAGATTTTGACGGCCTGTCATTTATAGTTGTTGGTTACCTGCGTTATAAAGAAGTCGATGAAGGCATTCCTTATATTTCTCATGAATATCTGATGTATAATGAGACCTGGGGCTATCGCTGGTTGGTGGCTTATGATGGTCATTTTACTATTCAGGAGAAATTTACCAAAGAACCGGCGAAAGACCCGAAAAGTCTACGGTATTTCAGTTACAAAGAAAAATTTGAGATAGATGGTCAAAAGTGGCAGTTCTATGAAAAGGGAAGTGGAGCTATCGACTGGATAGAAGGTGAGTTTTCGTGGGTGGCAAAAGTTGGCGATAAGTCAAAGTATTATGAAGCTATAGCCCCTCCTTTTATGATAGCTGGTGAGGTGACCGATAAAGAATTAGAGTGGTTTAAGTTTCGCTATGCCGAGAAAAGTGAAATCGCAGCAGCCTTTAAAAAAGACGAGAGTAAATTCCGCGATTCTAATGGAGTTTATGCTTGTCAGGTAAATCACAAAAAATCCTACCAGATAACGACTGTACTAGTTGCACTCTTTTTTGCGACTCTGGCGGCTCTTGCCTTTATGATGGGAACTTCTGAGAAATCAGTAACACATTTCAAAGTTAAGAATAAACAGTATAAGGAAGAGTTTTTATCGCCGGCTTTTAACTTAAATAGAGACGACGGAGTTTACCGGATAGATTTTTTCAGTCCGGTTAAAAATTCCTGGGTCTACCTGGATTTGGCTTTAGTTAATGAACATGAAGAAGCGGAGATCGACTTTTCTGCTGAAATATCTTACTACTATGGCTATGATGATGGAAGGTGGACGGAAGGCAGTCGTAACGACTCTACGTACTTTAAGGCCAAAAAGGGAACTTATCGGTTACTTATGAAAGGCGATGCCGGTAAAGGCGAATCGACTGTCAATGTAAATGCCGGAGAGCCGGTTACTATTCGAATTTACGAAGGGGTAAAGGTCAGGTATTACTTTATAATTTTTGCAGTGTTTGCTGCCATTATTGCCGTTTTTTACTTTTTCAGCATGCTGTCTTTTGAATCAAGTCGCTGGAAACATACTTGTGAAGAGGACTAATAGATAATGATTAAAGCATTTACCATTTGGGGAATCATTTTAGGTGGAACATTTGGTTATGCCTATTTTGCCTCAGCTAAAGGGATAGGAATTAAACAGCCGCAAGTTAATCCCCCAAGTATTCGCGAAGGTTCTGTACAAGACACCTCAGGAAAAATGAGAACCCGTTATTTTGTAGGCGGTGGCCTGCACGGTGGAAAATAAATTTTAAAATCAGGAGATAAAAAATGCCGCAGGAAATAGTCAATGAATTTTGGCAGATCATACCAACTGTCATTTACTTTTTTATAGGTTTTATTTTATTTGGTGTCAGTATTAAAATAGCCGATAAAATTTTACCTTTTTCCATCCGTAAAGAAATTGAAGAAGATCAAAATACAGCTCTGGGAATTATTATCGGTTCGGGAATTATCGCCACGGCTATTATTCTTGCGGCAGTATTGAAATAGATGACAGAAGAGGCAACACAAGTAGATAAAAACCGCTATGGCGTGATACTGGTCACAGCAACATTGCTGATGGCTGTGAGCGGTTTGATTTATGAACTGTTAGCCGGGACCTTGTCGAGTTACCTGTTAGGTGATTCGGTTACTCAATTTTCTTTAGTAATAGGCTGCTTTCTTACCAGCATGGGAGTCGGCTCGTGGCTTTCGAGGTTTATCTCAAAGAATCAGCTTTCGTGGCTGATTGGTATAGAAATCGCCGTTGGTTTTGTCGGTGGGACTTTAACAATCGTCGGTTTTATTGCCTATACTTACACGGCTGTTTATCAACCAGCCTTACTGTCTTTGACAGCAATAATCGGTATACTGGTTGGCTTGGAAATACCGCTGGTAATTTGCATCCTTAAAGATTTTAACAGTGTAAAGATCACGATCGCTAATGTCATGTCGGCTGATTATGTCGGAGCGTTGGTTGCTTCACTTATCTTTCCTTTTATCCTTGTTCCGCATTTGGGGTTAAATAAATCCGGAATTATTGCCGGTGCAGCAAATGTACTGATTGCCCTGTTATTAACACTGAAATTTAAGCCTCTTCTGAAAAAGGCTTACCGTAATTTGCGTCTTGCAGCTATTGGCTGTTTGCTTGTGTTAGGCGGGTTGTATTTTAGCAGCAGCAAAATGATCAGTCATATGGAGGACAACCTCTATCAGGACGAAATCCTCTTTGCAAAAAACAGTAGATTTCAACGCATCGTTCTAACTCGCTGGCGGGATGATATAAGACTTTACCTGAACGGCCATTTACAGTTTTCATCTGTTGATGAGTATCGTTACCACGAAGTTTTAGTTCATTTGCCAATGATGGCGGCAAAACAAAAAGAGAATGTGCTCATACTCGGTGGTGGTGATGGTTTAGCGATAAGTCAGGTGCTTAAATATCCTCAGGTGAAAAACGTGACTTTAGTGGATCTCGATGAAGAAGTGACCCGGCTGTTTACAGAAAATCCGATGTTGAAGCAATTAAATAAAGAGGCTTTTCACGACTCCCGTGTGAAAGTAGTCAATACGGATGCTTTGGCTTACCTCAATGAATCGAGGGAGAGTTATGATGTCATTATTGTAGATTTACCAGACCCTTCTGATGCTTCTTTAGCGAAATTATATTCAAAAAGTTTTTATGGTTTGGCGGCTAAACGTCTAAGGCCGGGGGGAAAACTTATGACTCAGTCGACCAGTCCATTCAGAGCGAGAGAAGCCTTTTGGTGTATTCACAATACTTTGAAAGCAATTGAGATCGCTGAAAAAAAATTACATGTAAAGCCACTGCATGCAATGATTCCGACTTTTGGTCAATGGGGTTTCAATCTGGCTTCTTTTGAAGATTTTTCAGTAGAGTCATTTAAACTTGAAGTTTCTTGTAAGTTTTTGACCCAGGAATACCTCAAAAACCTTTTTGCATTTCCTCAGGATATGGGAGCGATGAATACGGAGGTCAGTACAATGAATGAACCGAAAGTGGTTCAGTATTATCGTCAGGGGTATCATAAATATTTGGATTAATATGCATCATTTAGGAACACATATACTGGTTGAACTCTATGGTTGTGATCGCGAGCTGTTAAATGACCCTGCAAAGGTTGAACAGATTATGAATGACGCTGCGGTGAAGTCAGGAGCGACGATAGTTTCTTCACACTCAAACCTCTTTAATCCGCATGGGGTGAGTGCAGTTGTGATTATTGCAGAGTCTCATATTACGATTCACACCTGGCCGGAACACGGATATGCTGCAGTCGATGTATTTACATGTGGTGAGAGTGTTTCTCCCTGGGTAGTTAAAGACATCATGGAAAAAGAGTTAAAGGCAGAAAGAACTTCTGCTATGGAAATGCGTCGTGGACTTTTTGACCATCCAGTAGCTTACAAGTCTGAAAAATCTGATTAGTCTTAGCTGGATTTGCTCAGACAATAATTTCTTCATATTCGTAATTCGAGATAATGAGACGAGAATTCTCATGTCTGTTCGCTCTTCATTCGAGTCTTACAGATTATTACCTTGTGTATCTTTGTTTGTTCTTGTTATACCTCAGGTACCTTCCTTACTTCGCAATTTATCTTGTCCTTTCAAAATCATTCTATTCGTGTTTATCAGTGTCCATGTGTGGTTCTTTCTTCTAATTCTTCTCGTTTTCGTGGCTAGATAATGTCTAAAAAGGCGCGCTTTATATTTTTTTTGTAAAATCTTCTCAAATGTATGGGCAATTTACTTTCTGGGTAAAATAAGAAGGTGAAGAAGTAGAGGATTTTGAGAATTAATGAGTGATGCAAGGTACAGAGAATTTGTAGTTCTCTTTCAAAAAAACGAAGCGGCCATTCGTTGTTTTGTACGCAGTTTATTGCCTTCCTGGAATGATGTCGACGATATCATGCAAGAAGTCAGTCTGGTATTGTGGGAGAAGTTTTCTGATTTTGATCCAAGCACAAATTTCCTCAAATGGGCCTATGTGATTGCCCGCTTTAAGGTGATGAATTTTTGCAGTAAAAAAGGCCGTGAGAAACTGCAATTTGACAATGATCTCTTAGAGTTGATGGCTGAAGAATGTATGGATGAAATAGATGAACGCGAGCGAGAAGAACAGGCTATGCAAAAGTGTATGGAGAAAGTTCCGGAAGGGCGTCAGCAGTTATTGATCAACTCTTGTCACAAAGGTGTCACTATTAAGTCTCTTGCAGAGCAGATCGGTAAGTCACCTACGGCACTTTATAAGACATTGAATCGTTTGCGTATGAGTTTGTATGAATGCATTCAAAATGAGCTCAAAGAGGAGGGCTTTTCATGAATAAGCCACATGGATGGGATAGTTTTGAGAAGATTAGCAATGGTGAGATTTCAGAAGAAGAGTTTAATGAATTTCAAGATCTGTTAAGAACCGACTCTGAGTTACGGAAAAACTACCGTAGATACACGAGTATGCAAAGCAAACTGCAGGATATGGCAGAAGGCCAGACGAATGAAGCTGTTGCCTGGCAAAATCCTGAAGTTATCTCTGGACAGGGACAATCTGGTATGAAACTGGTGAATTTTACGGGCTGGCTGGCTGCAGCAGCGGCTATCATTATTATGCTTGTGATTCAGAGACCCGGACCTGTCGAAGTAGAAGTTGTGGATTCAGAGCCTGCAGTCATGGAAGAACAACAGGCTGAAGGCGTGGCCGTTATTACTAAATTGGTTGACGTTGAATTTAAAGATAAAGTTTACCGCAATGGCCAAGCAATAGGCAATCAGCCCTTTGAAATTACCAGTGGCTTCGTACAGTTGGAGTTTTTTTGCGGGGCTACTGTCGTACTCGAAGGTCCTGCAAATTTGGAACCAATATCGGCATGGAAGGCTGTTTGTCATACAGGAAAATTAAGAGCGCATGTACCGCCGGCAGCACAGGGCTTTACAATAAAAGTAGATGAAACTGATGTTGTCGATTTAGGGACTGAGTTTGCCATAGATGTAAGCGGTGGAAAGAAGAGCATTCAGGTATTTGATGGTGAAGTTCAGCTCAACTCCGATAAGTTGGACAAGCACAGTATAACAGCAGGTAAAGCAGTTGATCTGGATTCTGAAGGCAATGCTCTGAACTCTCAGTTAGAAGAAAGTAAATTTATCGGCATGAATGATCTTTATGGTTTACAAGTTAAAAAAGATATTGATGCTTATAAAACATGGATGAACTTCAGTAAGGATATTAATACCGATCCACGACTCATAGCGTACTATAATTTTACTCAAAATGATTTTAAACGACGGGTCTTGAAGAATTCTTCTCCAAAAGGACAGGGACTCGATGGGGCGATTGTCGGGGCGGCTTACGCTACAGGTCGCTGGGGGACTAAGTCGGCATTAACATTTAAGCGGCCCGGAGATCGCGTGCGGATTAATATTCCTGGAGATTATAAGTCTCTGACCTTCTCTTGTTGGACTAAAATTGACAGTTTAGATCGTCTTTACAACTCGCTTTATCTGACTGACAGTTACCAGAAGGGTGAACCTCACTGGCAGATTATGAATGATGGTCGCTTGATGTTCACTACGAAAGTACGGGATTTTAATAACAAGGTTAAGCACCTTCACTCTCATAAGCCAAGTTATTCTCCGGTATTTTGGAAGCCTGAATATGCTGGTAAATGGCTGCATCTTGGAGTGCGCTTAGATGTGGAGCAGCAAGTTGTCACTCACTTCGTCAATGGTAAAGTCTTTAGTGTACATGATATAGAGCCTGATTATGAAGTCAGCTTTACGAGATTCGGTACCGGTGAAATAGGCAATTGGGGTTTGCCGAATAAACCGGATAAATACTATGCAGTCCGCAATCTTAACGGCGCGATTGACGAGTTCGCAATTTTCTCAGAGGCCCTGAGTGATGAGGAAATTAAAAATATTTTCGATAAAGGATATCCCTATCAGTAGTTTATTAATTATACTCTTAAGACTTGTGTTATAAAGTAACATTATTGTAATTTGAGTTTGACATTTAGGAAGTTTTGCGTTACTCATTAGGAACTAATTACTTTTAATAGTGGGGGTGTCCCTAAAATGAAGGGTACTAACAATTTTACTTTGATTGAGCTTTTGATAATCATCGCCATACTTGGTTTATTGATGAGCGTTTTGCTTCCTTCGTTGACAAAAGCCCGTGAAGCTGGCAAGCGCACAGTTTGCTTGAGTAATATAAGCGAGTGGTCTAAAGGAGGGATTCAGTACCATAGTGATAATGGCAAGTTTTGGTCTCTTTGGGATCGGCCCTATATTTCAACAGGCAAAAGCGGCTCCTGGGCTCGGCACACGACAGATTGGCGCCCGGTAAATAAGTATCTTGGGTATACAGAAGTTGGCAGTGAAGTACCCGCCGCTCATTGTCCTTCAGATACCTACTACACAGGTCAAAGGCTCGATACAACAGCTTATGATTTGTTGGGTAGCTCTTATTGCGATAATATGGCGACGAATACGGTAAGGCGTCGAGGGGGAAATGCTCAAAGATCACTCAAAGACTTAAATTTGGCAAAGGTTATAAGTCCAGATAAATGTCTGTTTTTTATGGAATGGCCGATTGTCAGTCAGACATACAGGCCGAATGAAGATTATCCTTCCTGGCACCTTCGACAACAGTATTTTAATACATCTTCAGTAGATGGTTCGGCCCGTTACATACAAGTCTTGGTCGGACAAGTTGCCAGCAATGATTTTCTCTTTGAGTATGATCGGTGAGGGCTAGTAGCCTTCTCCGGTAAAACCTAGGATGTCCTCAAGCCAATCGTCACTTTTGAGGACAGATTTACGTTGTTTACGACTTTTTGAAACGGCAATTTTTTGAGCGAATTTGAAAGCGGGAAGTAAGAGCAGTCCGGGGAAGAAGGCTATTACAAAAAGCAGATGACGGCTCATAGGTAAGTGTTGTTTAAGAATTTCGTCTTCGAGAGAATAGAAGCATTTTACTGAACCGGGATCCCCTTGACGTGAGCAACGGCCAAACAGCTGTCGGTCCACTCTTTTACTGTGATAAAGCTGGGTTGTTATGACTAGAAGACCACCGCTCTCCTTAGACTTGTCGGTGAGTTTGATATCTGTGCCTCTGCCAGCCATACTAGTGGCTACGGTTATTTTTCCCGGTTGTCCGGCATCTTTGATAATCTCACTTTCCTCTTGATGATTTTTCGCATTTAAAGCCTGGTGGTCTATACCGAGTTGATTAAGTTTTTTACTAAGGATTTCGCTGTCTTTTATGCTGGCCGTTCCTACCAGAATGGGGCGCTCTTTTAAGTGCCACTTTTGAGCCTCTTTAGCGACTTTATTCCATTTGCCATTTTCTGAAATACTGACAGTATGTCCAATAAAACGGCGAATACATTTTCGGTGTGTCGGGATCTTGACAACAGGCATATTGTAGTAGGTGTAAAATTCATCCGACGCTTCAGAAGCTGTACCGGTCATTCCGGAAAGTGAGCGGTACAAGCGAAAGAATTTTTGAAAGCTGATGCGGGCACAGGTGTCTTTCGCAGGAGTAATTTCGAGTTCTTCTTTGGCTTCGACTGCCTGGTGCATGCCATTTCGCCAGCTTCTGTCCGGCATGGTTCTGCCAGTTGATTGATCAACGATAATAACTTTGCCATCGTCAACGATGTACTGTTTATCTTTATGGAAAAGGTGCTGGGCTTTCAGGGCTTGAATGAGAAGCTCTTCGCGTCTTCTTTTGTATTTCCAAACGCCGCCTTTAGAGGAAAGTAGTTTTTCTAAATGTGCTTTGCCAGCTGAGGTGAGTTCGATAATGACTTCTTCGATGACTTTAAAATGGTTTTTCTCAAGATTGGCAGCTACGTCACGGGCAGTGCAGTACATCTCGGCATCTTCTTTTTTGCGGCTCTCTGTAGATATGAGAAGTGGCGTGACAGCATCATCGATCATGACGGAGTCAGCTTCGTCGACTATGGCATACTCAAGACCACGGAGAATAGGCTCTTCGGCGCGTCCCTGTGAGTTAATTTTATTCAGTAACATTCTGGCAGATGTCTGCTTGCTTCCCATACTTATTTGGTCTCGTAGAAAGTCTGCGGCTACGTCTTTATTTGTGCAGTAGGTTATATCTGCCCGGTAAGCTAGACGGCGATCTTCTCCTTCTGTATCTTCATTGATCCCGGCAACGGTTAGGCCACAGTATTCAAAGAGGGGTGTAAATTCTTCGGCATCGCGACAGGCAAGGTAGTGGTTAGATGTCATGACGTGACAGCCTCTACCAGCCCAGCCGGTGAGCACTGCCGCAACAGCAGCAGTCAGTGATTTTCCTTCGCCGGTTGCCATTTCTGCAATGCAGCCTTTTTGAAGACTCAATGCCGCGGCGATCTGAACTTTGTAAGGCGTCATTTTCATACTTCTGTCAGCCGCTTCACATACAAGGGCTGCAGCTCGTACTAAGTGTAGTCCAGTTAGTTTGCCGCGAGCCGCTAAAGCTCGATGGGCATCGATTTCGATTTTTAGAGCAGAGTCATCAAAATGGATAATTTTTTCATGAATGTGAAGAACTCTTGAAGCTAAGAATAGAAAGTAGGATTTCCTTGGAAGATGGTTATCTAAAAAGCCTCGTAGGTAATTGACAAAAGCGTCAAAGCCCTTTAGAGATGGAAGATTCTTTAAGCGTTCTGTGTAGGCCAGGTCCATAGCTAGATCCTGAATCTTTTCAGTAGCAGCCTGTTGATAAATCCCTGTAGCATTTCGAAGGCTGTTTTGTCATTTAACTGGTAGCGGACAGCGACGACCTGGCCGGGGCGCAGTGGCCATGGTTGGCCATCTGGTTTGAGAATTATTTCAAAGAAAAACTCTTTTGTTTCGGTGCCTTGTTCGGTTGATTTAACATCAATTTCACCGCCGCCCATATAACCGAGGGCAGCAGATGGTAGTTTATTTAATCCGGCTTCTTTACGCGTATCGATAAGGGCTTTGAAGGTTTCTTCCGGGCGACTGCGGACGCGGAATTGGACATGATCATGAGCTTCATTTAAGATACGAATGGTATTTTGATCAATTATACTGCGAATAATCAGTTCATCCGGACTGACAATCATGCCTAGCTTTTCGCCTTTGTGCATAAATTTTCCAGTCAGATCGCGGTTGTCATCTGGTATAAAGAGACCGTTTTGAGGAGACTTTATGGTTAATTCGCGCTGTTCTTTTTTTAGAAGTTCGATGCGTTTTAAGAGGGCATTGTAACTGTTTTGGTAGATCGTTTTACGAGCCGGTTCTGTTGCCGCATAGGCGCGGATTAATACTTTGAGGCGTTCCATTTCGGCTTCTGCTTCGGCCACTTTGAGTTGCAGTTCTGGGTTATCTGCTTGGTAAATCCTGGTTTCTTGAGCACTAACTGCAGTTTGTCGTTTGAGTTGATAGTTGACAAAGCCATCTGCCTGGACGTGAACTTGTGTGAGGCCAACGGGTTCTATGACGCCTTCAACAATAACCTTATCTTTAAGTTTTATGCCGGCGGTTATGTAGACTATAAAGCTTAAAGTTAGAAAACTGATGAAAATCGCTTTTAGGCGATTGCGTCCCAATTCCGGATTGGTAAGGAGGTAGCGAAAGAAAGTGATGGCCGGCATGCCGAAGGCAGAGAAAATATAAAGGACCAGAGCTATGAGACCCAAAACTGCACTGAGTTCGCTGATGATGAAAATGATGGATGCAAAAATAACAAATTTATAGACTTCTGCAGCAGTCGCATAAAAGGTCATAAAGAAGCCTTCAAAGAGATCGTAAATAGGCGAAGTCGCTTGTCTGACGCCAAAAGCAAATTTGCGGAATAAGTACTTCATGTGAAGCTTGGCGCGCCCTGCTAAGTTGGGGATTTCAAGTATGTCTGCCAGGATGTAGTAAGCATCGTAGCGCAGTAGTGGGTTACCATTAAATAGAAGGGTGGTGATACTGGCAATAAACATGACATTAAAACTAAGGACGTGTAGTGGAGAACCCGTGGGAGTCTGAGTCCAGAGAATAGCTGCTGCTGCCGCCAGTAAAAGTTCTACATACATGCCGGCTGCGGCCACAGCAGCTCGTTGCCATTTATCTTTCAAGACCCAGGAACTGGTGGCGTCGACATAAGGAACCGGAGTGAGTAACAAGAAGGCAATTCCCATGGTGTTGACCTGGCCGTCGTAATTGTTCTTCTTGCCATAGTGTTTACAGGCAAAGCCATGTCCGAACTCGTGAAGAAGTTTGGTGACTGCAAACATCAGGTAAAGCCAGGGTGCATTTGACAAAGACAGGCTGTCTTGAGACTCTCGAGTTAGAGCATCAAAGTTATTGAAAGTAAAAGTAAGTCCAAGAACAATCAGCAGGACGCCAAATAAGTAACCGGCCTTGCTGAAGAAGGGACCAAAAAGAAAGACCCAGCGATCCAGAAAAGCATCTGGGTTAAATAAGGGAACCCGGGCGAAAAGAATACCTTTCAAGTAGGCCGTTGTTTCCCTTTTTAGACGGCGTTGGTGTCTTTTGAGCAGGCCGGCAGTATCTGCTGGAACATCACCTTGCAAGAGGTTGGAGGAGTAAAGTTGTCCTAGCAGTGTGATGGCTTCGCCCTGGGTCGGGGCCTCATCACCATACTCTTCATAACAGGCATTCCAGGCCTCGTCGCCAGTTCTGTTGCCGTCGAGAAAAGCAATGAATTGATAGGCTGCAGTATTGACTCTGAAAAATTGATTGTTGCCAGGATCCTGAACGACATACCAAATGCGTCCGCGGTAGCGTTGGCGGCTGATTTTGAGAGAAATATGGATCTGTGGCATGAGCTCAGCCACTTTATACCAGGATTCATGGAAGGTGTTGCTACTCATAACCAGAGCTTCATGCGAACCCAGTTAATGGCCTTGCGGGACCAGATCCAGATCAAAGCACGTTCGCCATTTTTTACTTTGACCAAACCTTCCATGCCAGCTCTTAACCAGACAGGTTTATGGGCAACGGCCATTCTGACTTTAAAGACATTTTGCTGTTCACGGACTTCTGCGACTGAACCGATCTCAGTGACTTCTACCTCGATGCGATCCTCCGGATGACCGGCAAGAGCAGCTTCGCCATTCATACCCTCAGAAAGATCTGGGATTTGGTCTTCCGGAATATAGGCAATGGCTTCAAGTTCATCAACTTTGCCAATGACAAAGAGTTCATCGCCTCGCTTTACAGGAGCTCTGAAAAGCCTTGTTAAATCATCAGACAAAATGACGCCATCTGCCGGGGCTATAAGTTTACCTCGTTTGATGAGTTCTTCATTCATGAGCTTTTGGGCAACAATGCCTTTTAGTTTTGCCTTGGCGATCTGTGATTTTGCTGTATTGCGCTCATTGACGGCAATGGCATATTCTTTATTTAAATTGAGAATCTCAGCTTCTAGTTCCTGAATTTTTAATTGAATGTCGAGAGTATCCAGCTCACCAAGAAGATCGCCTTCTTTGACTTTATCACCAGGTTTAACGTTGACTTTGGCCAGGATACCTTCAAAAGGCGCAGCCAGAGTTTTCTCTTCGAGGACTTCCATACGGAAAGAACCTTCGATGTTGTAATCACCGCGGGCAACACATAGAAAAATGACCACACTGATAAAGATCAAGGCTATTAATTTTAGCAGGGTATTTTCACGGCTGGCAAGAAATTTGAATGGGCGCTTGCTGACTTCTATGCCTTTGTGGATCCAGCTTGAGTATTTTTCCAAATCCAGGAGGCGAGGGCTGATCAAGTCGACGATGAGTCGCAGAGTCTCCAGGTCTTCTTGAGTAAATTCGTTGTCTGCCTTGCGCTCCAACATGAGAACGCCTTCGACTTCAGATGAATGGTGAATGGGTATAGTCAGAATTGCAGTTCGGTCGTGCTCTTGTGAAAAAAGTTCTAACTGGCGGTAAATATAGCGGGCCCCCTCGATTGGCGGGAAGATGAGTTCGCGATCCTGATCGGCACATTCTTCCATGGCATCTTCAAGATCTTTGACGATTTTCATTTTGGCAGAGAACTTTTCAGAATGACTCATGAAAGCCAGTTTCATGCGGCCCTTGGAGACAAAACCAAGACTGACACGACTACAGTTCCACTTGGCTGCAATTTCATTGCAGAGCTCCAGACAGTAAGACTGGTAATCACCTTTGCGGTTGACAGTTACTTCCATGTCGAGAGCAGCATGAATGCGGTCCTGGGCAGCTTTGCGTTGTTTCAAAGTCATCCGGGCTTCGTAGTTGTCGAGAAGACCAAAAGGCAGTAGGAGAACGCCATTGTGCAGTTTCTCCAGTTTCATACTGCTTTTACCTGTGAGTATAGAGACCGTACCTCGCGATGTATCTGGGAAAGGGACAATAAAAATACCGTGTTTTTGACCACCACCTAGAGATAGAAAAAGAGGTTCTCCTCGGCGTAAACTTTGTGGTGCTTGTTGGACGCCGGCTTTGAGCCACTCAGGCTCGTTGCCAGAGTCTGTAGAAATTGCCAGTAAGTGGTGTTTGCCTTCAGAAATTTTCAAAATAGCACCGGCATCTGCGCCGGCTATATGAATTTGCAGTCCCAACATTTTCTTGAGGAAACCTGTTGCCGGACCACGAAACTTTCTAAGGTCTGCTACTTCTTTGTTAATATTCATTTTGCTTGGAAATCCACCGTAACACGTTCACCAACCAGTCTTTTCATGGAATTCGGCAGTTCGACTTTTATGCGGACTGTATCACTGGCAGTATCCGCTACTGGTGAGATGTAAATGATCTTGCCGCGGTGTTTCTTAGTTTGGCCAGGGAAAGTGATATAGGAAGGAGCACCATTTTTAAGTTGCATGGCGATATCCCGCGGAGTTGGAATTTCGACCCACATGGGGTCAATACTGACAATGCGGATGTGCTCTTCTCCCGGTTTTGGGGCTTCTCCGGCATCTACAGAAAGTTTTTCGATAATGCCATCTACCGGGGTGCGAAGCTCAAACTGTTTAATTTTACTTTCCAGTTCCTTCACTTTTAAGGTGGCCACTTCTTTGTCGAATTCCGCTTGCTGTAAATTAAGTTCGGCCGTTTTTAGAGCCAACTCAACGTCGTTTAATTCTTTCTGTGAAGTAGCGCCTTTCTTTAAGGCTTCAGAGAGGCTTTTGAAATCTTTTTGGTAAAATTCTATTTCGACTTTTGCCTTATCGACCAAAGCATTGGCCGTGGCTTCTTTTTTGACTCGAATGAGTTCATTTACTTGAGCTTCACGTTCCTGGACAGCAAGTAGTTGGCCTTTTTGAACGTAGTCACCTTCCTTGACATTCAGATCAGTGACCAGGGCTTGACTGGTAAAAGATGCAGAGACATCGGCACTCGGTGTTGTAATACCTTCGAGGCTTTCCGACCAAAGTGGAAATGTAAAGAATATAAATGCTGTAAAAAAATATTTCATAAAGCTCTCGGATTAACCCTCTCTATATAAGATGCTGTAAAATAGCTGGCATATCAAGTTTGTAAAAAGCTGAGTTGTCTAGAAGGAAGGATTAATTAGGTCACAGCTCTAGTGTATAAACAGGTTAATCAGCTCTCCATAAGACTTAACTTTAAAAAATGTGTAAATCTGTTTGCTGTAATCGATCACTGTATGTTCGCTGATACCTAAGTATGCAGCAATTTCTGCTTTATCGTTACCATTTACCAGAAAAGACAAAATTTTGTAGAGTTGTGGAGTTAGCTGAAAAAATGGTGTGGGGTCAATCATGACTTTGTCGGGGAAGAGCCAAGGCAGACTTTTGAAGACACTTTCGATTATTTGGCGGTGTTTAAGAGTAAATTTTTCCTGGCGCCATTTTGAGAAAATGAGGATGCCGCACATCTGGTTGTCTTTCTGAGAGATCATATAGCAGAGTGGGTTATCTATGTCGGCAGCTTTGTAGTATTTGTTGCAGTATTCAGAATTATACCAGGTTTCGTCATCCAGGCACTCTTGGCGTAAGTAGGAGTCAACATTGTTCGTTGTCCGGTGAACAATGGAAGGAATCATATACGGGTCGATAAGCTTGGAGTCATTGCTGGCTTCGAAAAATAAGTGCTGTTGAACCGGATTGAAGTTGGTCAGGTAGTTAAGAGTCATGGGCGCTCTCATACTGGGATCGAATACACTTTCGTACCAGATGTAGGAGGTTGCTCCTAAGAGTGGGATAAAGTTATCGAAAAAGAAGCGCCTCCTTTCACAGATGTTCATAGTACTGCTTAAAAGGTGATTGATGATTTCAAAAAGGCTTTCTTCCAGAGAGAAGTTTGGATTACTTAGCCCATCTTTTCCCGAAATATTTATAAGTGCTTAATAGTCAACGTCCGTATTTTTATTAGGCACTACATTTTGGTTTTCGTTACTAAATAC
>JAKVBD010000090.1 GCA_022446985.1 Lentisphaerales bacterium | reverse complement strand
AGGAACTCGAAGAAGCTTTTGCCGAAAACAAGAAAGGCTGATTTTTCTGGGTGCCGCGGTTATGCAGCACCAAAATAAATCCTGCTCGGATTCGATAATAAATTTATCGGACGCAAACCCCTGCCTCGATGAGTTGAAGGGGGGTATCAGGGACCATGCACAAGGCTGCCTGGATATCTAGAGATCCTAATGTGCCGAACACTTCTGACCAAAAGCCTTGTTAAACTTATGAATGGCTCCATTTCTCTAAAAAGTACTCAAGGCCAGAGAAGCTGTTTCGAAGTTCACCTTCCAAATATAGAAATCCCTGCAGCACAAAAGGCAGTCTCAACTATTTCTATCGGTCCTGTACTGATGCAATTTCACAATGCTACTATTAGTATTGTCGATGACATTATCTACAACCAGGATATTTTGAAAGAGTACCTTGAACCTTACGATTTCACTCTGTTAGAAGCACAAGATGGTCAAGAAGCAATAGATATGGCCATCGAGCACATTCCTGACTTAATTCTTATGGACATGAAAATGCCTGTTATGAACGGCTATAAAGAATCTAATGAAAATACGTGAGATCGATAAGGTAACAGATATGCCGATTATCACCGATATTGCCTCTGTCATGCGAGAGGAAATTCTTAAACTTTGAAAATATTGTGACAACTTCTTAAGCCAACCTTTCTCACACCCCGAACTTTTGACCATCCTTTCAGAAAATCTCAAATGCACAGTTATGGAAGATAAACCTAAAGAAAACGTTAATGAGCTATGCAGTAACACAAGCCTTGAAAAGATAAAAATCGCCTTTGATGACGAACTGATAAGAAAGGGTGAAAAAGCCATGCAACTCTTAGTCATAAATGACATAAATGAATTCTGCCAGGACTTTGATCAAAAGACTGCCGGCTGTGACCTGCTGAGTCTGGAGCCAATGCGGGAAGAATCACAAAAATATAGATTCTTTCGACATGGCAGTAATTAGTATATGTATGCGAAAGATACTAGAAGAGGTCGAAAGGCTAAGAAAAACTACTTAGCCTTTCAAAATAATTACTTGATCGTAATTGTCGTCGTCATAGAATTTTTAGTCGACTTTGTCAAAGCTTCAATAACCGGCATGGTAACTCCCTGCGGAGCTAAACCTTGTGCCATCTTTGCGACATCCATCTCCATATAGAAAAAACCGTTTTTCGTTCCCTTCTCTAACTTAGCCGATGAAAGCTTCTTTAAGCCATCCACACTAGAGGAGTAAAACAGTTTATTTTCTTTGGCAAAAACCACAGTATTTATAGACGGCATACCTGGTTCACTGTAAGCAGCTCCCATGTCGTACTTATAAATTTCTTGGCCCTCAATTTTATCAGCTGTTTTAGTAAATGACATGCCCAGCTCACTATCATTAGGTATAGCAGTCTGCCAACTGTCTAAAGCACCAGTCATATTGTAACCATCTTTAGCGACAAACAAGTAATTCATATCGATGCTCTTAGGATCTACACTCATTCCGCCAACCATCTTTAGAAGCCCCATTTCATAAAAGCTCTCCATCATTTTACTCAAGCTTTTATCACCGATCGCCTCCATGTACCTATCCATCGGTCCCATCATCGGCTTCATAATATCGTAGTCCATAACGGCACTGAAAGTCATCGGATTATTTTTTATCGCTGAACTAACTGGAAGTGTAAAACCAGCATGTTTCTCACAAACTGCAGCCCAGCTTGTACCAGCAATAAATTCACTGACGAGATCAATGGTGTAACTCTCTTTCTTATTAACGTCAATATCGAGATATTTAGTCTTAGTCAGAAGATCAAGAATATAAGAACGGTAAAGATCTACAGCCGCCTTTATAAGCTTATCTGAACTCTGATTAACCTGCGGCAACATAGCTGAAAAATCCTGCTGTAACATCATGCCGATCATTGGTCCACTCAGTTTATTTATAAGCTCAATATCCATGCTCAACTGAACTGGTGAATCATTCTTTCTTTTAAACTTACCTTTGCCGATAGTCTGAGGTAACATACCTGTGAATGGCAGGTAAACATAACCATCACGTAACTGAGCCGTCGCCTGTAAGTTAGGCGGTAAAGCAGGAGTAATCGCGTTTAACTGGGTACCTTTAGCTACAGGAACTGCAGCATAAGCCGCTGGTGGCATAATAGATGTCAATACAACAACAGCTTCTTTAGTCTTGTCCAGATAAGGAGCCATCATCTCAACCATCATGACCTGCTGTTGAGCCTGAGCAGGAAGCATAGCTTTTAACGAATCAAAACTCTTAATTTTTAAAACAATCATCGGATTTTCCGCAATAAGCTGATCTACTGCCTGGCTCGAGCCACAAAGCATCAAACAAGCCAGAAAAATTCCCTTTAACGACTTCATTGAATCATTCCTTTATTTTTTAAGTAATTTTTATTCTACAGACAAATCAACCAAGCGGCAATTACTAACGCAAAACTATTTTGTCATCCCTCCTAAATTCAGCATAAACTGCAATAACTTCACAGAAAACCAAAAAAAATGATTTTCCTGCTTGATTTAAACCAGAGGCTGCCTATTATATGCACCCTTAGCATAAATGACGCGGGATGGAGCAGTCCGGTTAGCTCGTCAGGCTCATAACCTGAAGGTCGTAGGTTCGAATCCTACTCCCGCCACCATTTTTATTTTTCACTGATTTTTTACCAAACCACCAGTTTTCTTGTTCATTACCGGTCTATGTTAGTCTTATGAATACACTAATAAAAGAACAAATTTCACTACGCGCAAAGCTCGCTCATGATATCTCAAAACAGGGTGCCGCTATCGCCATCGACTTCTTTGGCCGTGCTGAAACATGGAACAAGCAAGACTCCAGCCCAGTCACTGAAGCAGATATCGCCATTGACAAAGCCTTGCAAGAAGCTATTTCGCAAGCCTTCCCTCAAGATGCCATTCTTTCAGAGGAAACTGAAGCCAGCGACAGCCGTTTTAATAAAGACTTCGTTTGGGTAATCGACCCGATTGACGGCACAAAAGAATTTATCCGCCAATCGAAAGACTTTTGTATAATGATCGGCATATGCTATAAAGGCGAACCTGTTTACGGTGTAACCCACCTGCCAGTAACCGGTGAAATCTTTTACGGCGGCGAGGCCTTTGGAGCTTTTCTAGATGTCGATGGCAAAACGACAAAACTAAATCAGCAAAACTTAAATGGCAATAAAGTTTTAACTTCCCGATCCCACAGTGTAGAAGTTGTCGTTCCTTACCTCGAAGCCAGACAACTGGAAGGTATCCGTTGTGGCTCTTCTGGAGTCAAAGCCTGTCGCTTAGTCGATCAGACTGCTCAACACTATATTCATGGCACCACTATCCATGAGTGGGATACAGCATCGGCCGATGCTCTGGTTCGCGGTGCAGGAGGTTATTTTACGACCATTGACGGAAACCCTATCGTCTACAATAAGCCAGAACCTACCGTCGAAGGTGTTATCGCTACTTTTTCAAAAAATCAGCTTTTGGATATCATAGACTTCTTTGCCAAATCAACTCCAAAAGGTCCCCTAAATTAACATTCACTGAACGTGATATACACTTTCAAAAAGTTAGATTCGCTCAAAAAAAGGGTCCATCTCTGTGAGACAAATCACCTTAAACCTCTTACTTGGTTTATGCTGTCTTTTAGGCTCAAATACCATCCATGCTGGTGACGTTTAAAGTGTTCAGAACAAACGTGTTATTATAGGCAGGTACGGCTCTTCTATTTTTGTTATTGGCAATGCAGATGGCTTCGGAACAATTTTCAGAAATAAAAAGGGCTCAGATACAAACAATGTAAAAACAGTTCCCGGATTGAGTGACAAAAACCTCATATCCTGTGAATCAATAAATCTTCCAGGCCATTTCTTAAGACATCAAGGAGGCAAGCTAAAATTGCATAATTCAAAAGCTGCTGGCCCCTTTAAAGCAGATGCCAATTTTATAGTGGTAAGAGGGCTTACAGGAAGAGAAACTGTATCTTTCAGCTATGTGAATTATCCTACTCGTTGTATAGCTTTTGATCAAAACAAAGAGCTTTTTGATTCGTGAAAAACCGGATAAGAAAACCGCGTCTTTCAAACTTAACTTTCAGGATAATTAGTTAAATCTCTCCTAAAATCTCCTTAAAACCAGCGATTTAATCTATTTCAAAAATTCTTAGTTTAGCATTCTAAATCCCTGCACTTGATATACTCACTCTACAGGGTAAATTCGCGCAAATAATTTTGCAGAATGGATAAAAATTTTCGTATTGGACTAAGATAATGATCGATCAGTTAAATCAACTATACGAAGAGTTTAAGGAGAAAATCGCTGCCGTTGAAGACATGCAGCAACTCGACTCTCTAAAGACTCTTTTCCTCGGTAAAAAAGGACCGATGACTGACATCCTTAAAGGCCTTAAGGACGTCGACCCGGAAATGCGCAAGCAAGTCGGGATGAAAGGCAATGAAATTAAGCAAGGCATGACTTCCGCTATCGAAGCACGTCGTGAAGAGCTTAAACAAGCTGCTATCAATGAAAAAATTGCCAGTGAGTGGCTCGACGTAACTCTCAATCAAGCGCCTTCAAATGTCGGTGGACTTCATCCTGTTTCTATCGTTCAGTACGAGATCGAAGACATCTTTACTTCGATGGGTTTCACCGTTCTTGACGGCCCGCACATCGAAACTGACTACTACAACTTCGAAGCTCTTAATATCCCAGCAGACCACCCGGCTCGTGATATGCAGGATACTTTCTACTTCGAAAATGGTGCGATCCTGAGAACTCACACTTCCGCTATTCAGGTTCGTGGTATGGAAAAAGCCACTCCACCATTCAAGGTTATCGGCCCAGGAAAAGTATTCCGTGTTGAAAGACCGGACGCAACTCACGAAGCTGCTTTCCACCAATTGGAAGGCATGGTAGTCGGTGAGGACATCAACGTTTCTCACCTGATCAACACTATGAAGACTCTTTTAAGTGAAATCTTTAAGCGCGATGTCGACGTCAGACTTCGCCCTGGATTCTTCCCATTTGTTGAACCCGGGTTCGAACTCGACATCTCTTGTCAGCTATGCAATGGCAAAGGCTGTAGCGTTTGTAAAAATGTCGGTTGGATTGAACTCATGCCTTGTGGAATGGTTCACCCGAACGTTCTTAAAGCCGGTGGCATCGATCCTGAAAAATACTCAGGCTTTGCCTTTGGACTCGGCCTCGACCGTCTTGTAATGATGCGATACAAGATCGAGGATATTCGTCACCTGCACAGCGGTGACATCCGCTTCAGCGGCCAGTTCAAATAGGGAGATTTTATTATGTGGATTTCATTAAACTGGATCAAAGATTTCGTCGATTATCAAGACGACCTGACTCCGACTGAGCTTGGAGTACTTATCTCACTTCGCGTTGCTGAAGTAGAAGATGTAAAAATTTGCGGCGAAGCTCTTAATCAAGTGCGCGTTGTTGAGGTTATCAAAACTGAACCTCATCCGGATGCTGATAAACTGAAACTTGCGACTATTTTTGACGGTACTGAAAACAGAACAATTGTCTGTGGTGCTTCGAACTGTCGCGTTGGTATCAAAATTCCATTCGCTGATATCGGTGCCAAATTCAATTATACCAACAAAGAAGGCAAACCTGCCGTTCTTGAAATCAAGCCGACTAAAATCCGCGGTGTTGAAAGTACTGGTATGCTTTGTTCACAAAGTGAACTTGGACTTGCTGAAAGCAGCGATGGTATCTGGGAACTACCGGCTGATATGGAGCTTGGCAAAAAGCTAAGTGAAGTTGACGAGTTCAAAAATGTAAATGACGTTCTTTTCGAGATCGACAACAAATCACTGACACACCGCCCAGACCTTTGGGGTCACTACGGTTTAGCTCGCGAATTCTCTGCGATCTATAATCTGCCACTCAAAGAATATTCAGGTACAAATCTAAATGGTTCTGGTATCTCTGATTTCTCAGTCGTAAACGATGCCAAAGAAACTTGTCGTCGTTACTCTGGCCTGGAAATTCGCAACGTTAAAGTCGGACCTTCTCCACAGTGGATGCAAGACCGTCTATCAAGCGTTGGTATGAATACCATCAATAACCTTGTTGACATCACCAACTACATTCTTCTTGAACTTGGTCAGCCAATGCATGCTTTCGACGTTGAAAAGCTTGGCAATAAAACGATCACTGTTCGCCCTAGTAAAGCTGGTGAAGTTTTCAAAGCTCTCGATGAAAAAGGCTACGAACTGACTGAAGAAGATCTAGTGATAGATAATAACGGTGAAGCTGTCGCTCTAGCCGGTGTTATGGGTGGCCTTGATTCAGGTATTTCAGATAGCACGACTCAGCTGTTCCTCGAGTCAGCTAACTTCGATGCAGCAACAGTCAGACGGACTTCGACTCGTTGCGGTCTAAGATCTGACTCAAGTGCTCGCTTCGAGAAATCACTTGATCCTGAAAATACAGTAACTGCAATTGCCAGAGCTGTTGAACTTATCAAAGAAACTTGTCCTGAAGCTGAAATTGTTGGTACTGTTATCGACAGCTACGACAAGCCTTACGATAAGCTGTCAATCGACACCAGCATCAGCTTCCTACAGAAGCGTCTTGGTACGACAGATATCACTGAAGAATTTATTCGCGAAAAGCTGACTTCTCTTGGTTTCGGGCTCGAAGGTTATCTGAAAATTTCAGTTCCTTCATGGAGAGCGACAAAAGACGTTTCCATCGCTGAAGACATCGTCGAAGAAGTCGGCCGTATGTACGGATACGACAACATCAAGCCTTATAGTCTGGAGTTTGAAGTCGCTCCAACTGCTGTTAACAAAGCACGCGCACTGGAGCGTACTCTTAAAGCTCAGCTTACTGATGGTCTTGGTTTCACTGAAGTCATGACTTACCCTTGGACTGGCGACAAGCAACTTGGACAATATGGTCTAAGCTCTAAAGGTCTTATGACTCTTAAGAATGCCGTCAGTGAAGATTGTAAGTTCATGCGCTCACACGCTATACCGCACTTGATCGATGCCATCTCTGAAAATGTTAAATACTTTGAAAGCTTCAAATTATTCGACTTCGGCCGTATTTACGATGTCAGCCAAATGATCGGTTTACTACCAACTGAGAAGTTCAAACTCACTGGTGCGATAGTTCCAACTTACAAAAAGAAAGATCTGCAAACAGACACTTTCTATGAAGCAAAAGCAATTGTTCAAGACTTACTTTCTGCAGCAGGTATTAACGGCGCACAAGTAAAGCCTCTTGATGGTGAACTGAACAAATGGGTACACCCTGGAATAGCTGCCAGCATTTATCGCGGTAAGCAGCTACTTGCTGAAATCTACAAGCTTCACCCGGCTGTAGCAGAAGCAAAGGGTATCCGCAACAACGTTTACCTATTCCAGGTTCACATAAACGAGCTGGAAAAAGCTGAGCGTAAGTTCAAATATACGCCAATCGTTAAATTCCCTGGTGTTCCATTCGACATAACAGTCGTTGCTAAGGAAAAAGAGCTTGCGGGAAATATAGAATTAATTATTAAGAAAGCGACGAAGAAAAACCTCCGCGACATTTCTGTATTTTCTGTCTATCAGGGCGAAGAAATGGCAGTCGGAACCAAATCAGTCAGCTTCCGCATGACATTTGGTGCCGATACTCACACGCTTAAACCGGACGAAGTAGAAAGCCTGCAGAATTCAGTGATTCAAGCACTGGATAAAGCTGGGTATCCACTTAAGTAAATAAGCTTAAAAAATCAAAAAGCCGGACTTCTCTCGAAGACCGGCTTTTTAAATTTATGAGTCTAAAATTTAATTTAAATCAAAAAGAATGTATCCTACCTTTTCTTTCTTATGCCAGGTTTCAGAATCTTTTGACTTCTCTTCCTGAAACTTGACTTTCACTCCTGAATCTGACAGATTTTTAATTCTCAAATCTCCCGTATCCATACCATTCGATGTCTGAAAAGAAGCAAAAATTGATGGTGGTGTCTGATACGAATTAATAAAGCTCATATCAAACCAATTATGATTTACTGAAGTTCCTGTCGTTGCGGATTCTTGCAAACCATGTTCACCAGCATAAATGCCTTGCTCTACAGCAATGTAGGAAACGATCTCATCACCATGGACCATATCATTTGCTTCCTCGCTCTGAACCAAAACTTCAAAGCTGGATTGACTGATATTTCTCATCCTAACTGTCGCTGGCTTTTCATCCTCAGCGCTAATCAGTTGACTCACCACTACTGGACTTTGAGTTAAGCCTTCAATAGGGAATGAGTTAAATGAATCGCTTGCTACTACATTATCCGCTACAAGAACTCTTCCATCTTGAAGTGTATACGTACCAGCTTCCATAACTATGTAATCTACCTTTTCTGCCAGATGATAACCATCGAGGTACCCCCATTCCTCTATTTGCCATTCAAAAGAGTTACTTTGAACATTCTTGACACGTATGTGCGCCGGTTGTCCCCCTTTGAAGGTAAGAGGACTAAAAATAACTACAGGTTTTTTGTAACTCTTACTTAAACTCACTGACTTCCACTCATTTTTCGTCTGTTGTTCGACTTCAAAGCTCCCTGAATCTCCAATAAGGTTTGCCTCTGTCACAGTAACTTGTACTTGGCTGTCAGTGCTATGAACTCCATCGCTGATAGTCACTAAAAGTACATAAGTGTCAGCTTGGCTAAACAAAGCAGTAGTTGAACTCGAAAAAGGATCTTCAAAACTAACATTGCCATCTCCAGATAACTTTGACCATTGGTAAGTTAAAGCATCTCCATCTGTATCAAAAGCAATCACAGATAAGGCACTTGAAGAACCAACGGGAAGAATTTCTGGACTAGCTTGTGCTACTTGCTCTAAAACCGGAGGATTGTTTGTGTATGGCGAGAAATTACCAGATATGAAATATTGTCCCAAGGTTCCATAAAGAGAATATCCATTAGGAGAATTGTTATCCCATCCTGGCACATTATCCGGTGAAATAACTAAGTAGTAATCACCTCTAGAAGGCAGTTGAAACTGCACCTGACCGTCAGTGTCGGATACATTTGAATATGAAGCTAGAATAACACCAGAAGAGTTTTGTAATTGCAAAGCAATATCCATATTACCACCATTTGATTTTAGTAAACCCTGATATGAATTCACAGTGAATGACGCAGACCCTGCATTTGCTGAAAATTTAAAGATATCTCTTTCACCAGTTTGTTGAATTAAGCCGGAATCACTTACACTGCCCAAATCATTCTTTAAGGTTGAAGCATTCGTTATTAAATCTCCGTGATCATCAGTTCTGTAGCCTAATTTACTTTCCAAAATACTCAGATCATCCTGAGTATTTGTAGATCCATTGTAATCACCATTTGACCAATGAGTCACCTGCTTATAATATGATGCTCCCATTATAGGCGCCCAACTGGTCTCACCTGAACCGTGGCCTCTGTAGTAGGTAGAGCCATTTCGTCCATCATGAGATAGTCCCATGTTATGTCCAACTTCGTGAGATATCACTTCCGCAACATTTTTACCACCATAAGGCTGGCAAAACGAAATCAGATAATTCTGCCATCTGCCAAAAACATTTACATAAGCAATTCCTCCATAACCATTATGTGGCAGTGAAACACCATTAGCATCTTTGCCTGGAGTAATCATGACGTGAGCCACTCTGGAATTCATTACTGCCGGGCGCTCGGTAGTAACATTCACATCAAAGGGAGCGTAATCCTCTGCAACTTTTGCCCATGCCGTCAAGATATTTAATTGCTCGTCTTCATTGAAAGTCGTTGGATCACTATCTCGGTTGTAAGGTTGACAAACCCATTCTTCACTACCTGAGTTCCAACCTGTTCCAGAAATGTTCTCACCATTAAAATCCAGGTAAATTGTATTTACAGAATCTGGTTTACTATGCCGTACTGGAGGAGAACTAATTGGTACACTGCCATTTACATCACTGGAATCGAGATTATCCAGTCTCTCTTCGTGCAAATCAGCACCTCCTTCAAGGGCTAAGCCTTTACAAGCGTAGAAGATCCCACCATTTTTATCTACGTGAATCTCTTCGAGGTCCTCTACAGGCGGGTTGAGATCAATCAACCTATGCAAGGTATTTTTGATCATCTCTTCATCATTGAAATGTGCCAACTCATCTTTTAAAGGACAATCAGGTAAATCTTCAAGCTTTAACTCCAGACTATCCTTTTCGGCCAATGCTTTCCTCAAAAGCGAATTATACTTATCTCTATCTTCCTGGCTGATTTTATTTCCATGGTTGTGATTGCACTTAAAATGTGAATGCTGAAAGCCGAGCCTTTTAAAGGCACTATTGCCTTCTGAAGATTCAGAGACTTTCACACCTACATTCTCCATTATTGTCTTCTCAACACTTAAACTTGCAAAGTATCCCAATAGAGAACCTACAACTACTACTAAATACACACTTAACTTTCTCATAACTATCCTATTTGATTAGATCATCAATAATCCGACTACAAACAACCATATTTCTTTAGAGATTTTTATATTTTTAACGCATTTATACAGCTCCTAAATCTAAAAAATAGAAAAACCTAAGTTGAAATAGACGCACAGCTGCTACTTCATAAGCAAAAATAATTTTTCTAATCCTTAAATTTGTTTATTGATTCATCCCTCTTGAAGTTGGCTTAAACAAACTTTTCACATCCACATAAATTCAAGAGGAGTAGATAAGAAGCATCTTTACTGCCAAACCCTCTCAAACTGTAACTTGAAGTTTAATAATTGTCAAAAGTGACAAATCTACTACAACTACAATCATACATGAGACAAAAAAAAGACCCTCTTGCCAAAAATGACAGAGGGCCTACAAGATATAAAATATGCAACTACGTTATTCTACTTGCCCCCTGGGCCTAATCGCTTTAGAAATCTCTTGATCAAGCTCAACCATTCTAGCCTTAAGAACCTTAACCTTTTCCGGCATTTTCTCAGCAAGATTAGCCTTTTCGCTGATGTCATTTTTCAGATTATAAAGCTCAACAGTTGCTGCCCCAATAGGTCCCTTTTGACCTCTCTTCTTTCTCGGCTTGGCGATACGAAGTTTAAAGTCCCCCTGACGAAGGCCATTTAATTCGCCTCTTGAAGAGTAATAGACAAACTCATTACGCGGTGACTTCTCAGCTCCCAGCATCAACTGACTGGCATCAATGCCATCAATCTCACCTCTAGTTTTAAGCTCTACACCTGCAAGCTTCGCTATTGTCGGTAACAAATCCATAGTCGTCATGATTTCCGCTGTTTCAGACCCAGCAGGAATACCAGGACCTTTCATGACACAAGGGACACGCTGTCCACCTTCATAAGTTGTGCCTTTACCATCGCGAAGAGGCAAGGCACTTCCTCCATGGTTCTTAAATGGTAGCCAAGGGCCATTATCCGTTGTGAAAATAATGTAAGTATTCTCATCCAAACCAAGTTCTGTGACAGTTTGCAATAAACGGCCAACTTCAGTATCAATGTGCTCGATCACATTTGTATAGGCATTTGCCGGATCAGGATCATAAAAATCATCTGGCACATAAAGTGGAATGTGTGGCATACTGTGAGGCAAGTAAAGGAAAAATGGTTTGTCTTTACTGGCTTTCACAAAATCAATTGCCTTATTAGTGTAACGGCGTGTAATAGTCCTTTGATTAACCGGAAGCTCAGCAATTTCTTCATCGATCATTAGTGGTGTATTCCATAGAAGATCTGTTTTTTGATCCTTCCACAAATCATCACTCTTTATCCCACGAGGCTTTTTCTTATTGTCCGGGTGACTCATGTCATTTGAATAAGGAATTCCAAAATAGCAATCAAACCCCTGACTGGTCGGTAGAAACGGCTTTTCATGGCCAAGGTGCCACTTACCTACACAAGCCGTTGCATAACCATTATCGTGCAAAAGGTCGGCAATTGTCACTTCATCTTTATGCATACCATGCTTATTAGCCGGAAAGATAACATGCTTTTCCATACCGATTCTTTTTGGATAACAACCTGTAAGTAAAGCAGCTCGTGAAGGTGAACATACCGGGCTGGCGACATAGAAAGAAGTGAACTTTCTGCCGTCTTTTGCTATACTATCAATATGTGGAGTCTTTATCTTTTTCGATCCAAAACAACTGAGGTCATTGTACCCCTGATCATCAGTAAAAATAACTATGAAATTTGGTTTATCTGCTGCACTATCCACTGCACAGCCAACTAACATCGCCATAAAGCAACTGATCAAAATCAGCCTCATCTTACTCATTTATTGGACTCCATATTTTTAATTATGTCATTGAACTACACCACAGTTTGAGCAAGCACTCCTAATTTATAAACAAAATTGAAATAAAATGTTAGAATCATCATGGGAACTAGTCATAAAAGCACATTTACAGAAGCACTATATTTGCATGCGATTTAATGACTATTGTCCGTTAGGAGTTAACTGTGTATTGCATTTTAGTGATTAATTTATTTCTGACGATTTCTTCCATAGCTAATCAAGAACCAAATATCCTCTTTATCCTGACAGGTCAGCATTTTGCCGATGCTGTAAGTCATGTCATGAGGGATAAACATAAAAAAACTCCTAATCTTGATAAATTGGCAAAAAACAGCGTTCGCTTTTCAAAAGCTTATGCAACCAATCCTCTATGCATTCCTGCCAGAAACTCCATTTTCACTGGCTATTATCCATTTGAAGCGGGTATTCAATTTAATGATTCATTGGTGAGTATGGGAATTCACTTCAAATAAGCCGGCTACGATACGGGATATTTAGGTAAATGGCAATAAACATCAGAACAAAAAAATGTTAACCGTCACGGCTTTGATACGATGGCGGCTTTTAAAAATACTGGTGCTGATAAATGGCTCCCAGAGCATGCTCACAAATTTATAAATCAAAAGCGTGACAAACCATTTCTACTGGTGACTTCATTTACCAGCGTCCACGACATCTGTGAGCTCTGTCGTGGTCAAAAACTGCCAAGTGGTCCAATTGGAGAATTCCCCACTCCCGAAAACCGTCCTCCAGTCCCTAAAAACCTGGGAAAGACTCATGATGAAACAGACACCTTCCACATACTTCGTGAGAGCTACTCAAATACCAAAATGACTTCCATCGCAAATTTGACTTTTAACAAATGGCGCCAAATGCTTGGGGCTACTATCGCCTTGTCGAAAGAACAGACCTCTATATTGGTAAAGTCTCAAACATCCTTGAACAATCGGGGAAATTGGAGAACACATAAATCATATTTACCGCCGTTTACGGAGACTGTACGGAGCCCATGGGTTTCCCAAAAAAACTCTCTTTTACGACGAAGCCAGTAGCATTCCATTTATAATTTCTATTAAGGAAAAATTGAACACCCCGTATCAAACTAGTTGATTAATGTTGGTATAGACACTCTTCCGACTATGATGGATTATGCAGGGATCACAATCCCTTCTCAATTCAAAGGTCTTTCCATCAAACAGGCAATTGAAAAACCTCAATAGGCGGGATTATATCGTTACCTCAAATCAGTTTGTACAAGCCTCTGGTGCCTCATTTAAGCCAATAGGAAGAATGTTTCGAACTGATCGTTTCAAATACTCAATCTACGACTCAGGAAAACACCGTGAATCATTAATTGATATGCAAAAAGATCCACGCGAAATGACCAATCTGGCTCGCAACCCGGAATATCAGAGCACTCTAAAACTACACCAAAAAATACTTAAAGAGTATGCTGAAAAGAATGGAGATTAAGAAGCTTTGGATATTCTCAAAGGGAAATGAATAAATTATTTTTTTATAAACTGCTACTCTGCAGTGTAAATTACACTTTCCTCAGATATCCTACTTGAAGTTACTCAAACATGGGAAAATATGAAAATACTATTTGCACTTATAGTTCTATCTTACCCAATTTTTGCAGGCCATATAATACTCGATGATGAGTTAAACTTCTTTGATAAAAAAGATACGAAAAAAATTAAATCTCTCAAAAAAATCACTGAAGTATTTGAATGAGTTTATGCTTAACACAATACAATTTTTGATCTTCCTGAAACCGTAACGGTTAAGTTTAAAGGCTTTAAAACTCAAAAAGAATTTGAAAAGTACCGTAAGAAATTTGGCTCTAAATCTACATCTAGTTCAGGCTACCACAGGAGGCAAATCAAAAAGGGAGTTCTAAGCCATGAAATTGTTATGAATATGTCTAAAAGCACTTGGATGAACACCATGATCCATGAAGTTCAGCATTACATCATGTGCAAATCCAATCAGTATTCTCCTAAATGGATAAACGAAGGCATTTCAGAAGTCTTTGAAACGGGCTATATGCGTGGAAAATACTTATACTCAGAAAAACAAAGCGACAAAGAGCAATTATTAAAAAGCATACTTAAAAGGCAAAAAGTCTTTCAGCTAAAAAAGTTTTTATCAGAAAGTAATGATGAATGGAAAAAGCACGATACTACTTATAGCTACACTATGAGTTGGGGAATCGTTTACTTTTTTATCTGATTCTAAAAGAAGGGCGATCTTTTCAAAATTAGTTAAATCTTCAAATCAACAACAAATAGCGGTGATTGAAAAGATTAATACTCTATACAGTGGTGGAATAGATCAACTTGAAAAGGACTATTCAAAGTTTCTTAAACGCGTACCTTCTAAAGTTAAACTTTGAAAATGCTATGCAGTAGCACTAAAAGTTCGAGTCATTGGGCCGCCTTTATACGTCGTTTCAATCTTTAATTTATTGGCCGATTTACCTTCGCGTTCATCCTTATTCTTCTCGGCCAATTCCTGACGGGCTTCTTGAAGATTCTGCATCGCGGCTGCGGCAACTGCCATATCCTGATTTGAGGGATCAGAGGGAGCTCTGGCGGCATTGATAACCTGCTGCATCTTGGCAATAGTTGCTTCTGGAGTAGACTCTTTTCGGATGTCGAGATTAACATGGCCTCCAACGGCATGCTGTTCACCATCCGGCCCAACCTGGTAAGTGTAGTTGGGACCACCTATAGCTAAACCACCGGCTGCTGCCATATGAGCATTTTCGTGAGTTCTTACATCGCGATCTTTCTGCTTGAGTTTATTTTTGAAGTCCTTGTTCTCATCTTGACCGTGTTCATGGTCCAAATGAATGGCATCCCCATTTGCTTCTGCCTGGCGCATCTGCTTTTCTTCCAAGCTTCCCGGAGCTGCATAGCCTACTTGCCAATAGGCTGAACTGTTTGATCCAATTTCCAAAATAACCTCAAAATTTACAGAGACCTATCGTAATCTATCGGAAGTTATTCTGAAAAATTTAGGAATAAATCTATGAAAGTTCATCTTTTAATACAGGAAGAAGATCACCATTGAATCTACAAAAGCCGGTACGAGTCAATTTCGATTTCATATCAATCCAAATTTTCCCTCCGGCCTTACGCTACTTGCTACAAAAGGCATAATCTAAACTTGAGTAACTACTGGTATCATAGACCATAGTGTTAAAGAACAAGTCAAAATGATATTGGTAACTTCTGAATCATAACCTCTCGCATCATTATGGTACTTATCCTGAGGTGGTACTATCACTAACTGGTCAAAAACTGAACGTTGAATCATTAAAAACCTGTTGCCAGATTATTAACCTAAACAAAGTCATTCTCTATGTTTAAAGCCTGGCCTTGGTCGGTCTCGACTAAATGATAATTAACCATGTAATTTAGGCTTTTAGATTAAATTTCAGATTTAGGGCAGCCTTTGGCGATTTGCGCATATACTTTATTCCAGTTTATTGACTTGCCTGGGCAGCATCCGCCAGCAACTTTTTTATCTGCTGCCAGTAGTCGAAAAAAATCTTATGTAGTAAACTCATATAAATAAAATTTGTGTAAAGTCTTCTTTCCCGAGAAAATTGGCTCGACTGCATTTCTTGCTCGGGTAATTAGACTTTCATTTGCGATTGTAAAAACAAAATAGGGAATGTTCTTGTATTGCAAAATTTGTGTGACATCCAAAAGTCCCCGCATGTAGGATTCACTGACTTGACCTCCAAAACAGGGCGTCGCAATCATAACATTGGTATTTAAAAAGTCATTCGCCGACAAAGTTGACGCTAACTCAAGCTGCTCCTCTTCGCTAGGAGATGTGTGTAACTTAACGCCTTCCATTATGCCCACCTGTTGTTTTTAAAACATTATATACGAATAACTCCTATGATGTTTCTGCTTGTATGATATGATAATTTTTTCAGAGAGATGCGTAAATTTTTCCTATTCAACAGTTTTATTATTAACAAGTAAATACTATCTTAAGAAAAAAAGAGTTAGATCATCGGTGAAAAAAGCAGCAAATATATTTATCATAACTGCCATACTTATGGTGGCAACTATGAGCCAAATACATCTGTGGAAATGTCTTATAAATGGCGATCTACTTCTAAGCCCAGGGTGTAAATCAGAAGTCGTAGAACAAACCTGTTGTTCCGCTCATGAAACGACTCAAGTCACGACAACAGATGACAAATGCTGTGAAAAGATTCAATCTGCTAAGGATTTCACTCTCGAAAAAGTTGATTCTTCTCTCACCGCAAAGGAACGCCAGGTAGCCGATATCTCTTGCCTTTACCTCGTAAATCAAAAACATAAACTTCACCTGAAAGAGCGTTTAGATTATTTTAATGATCTGTCGCCTCCTAGTATTAGCGAACATCCCAAGCAAGTAAATCTACAAATTACCCACTGCTCTTTCCTCTGTTAATAATTGCTGAATGAATTCTGGGTACACAACTATTGTGTACAGGTTTCTTTCTTTTAATTAGCAATTTAAAAACATTATGAGTAGTTTATTTACAACAGAACAAAAAACAAACCTAAAAGCACCGAGGCGAAAGTCCCTCATTCTTATTCCACTTCTCCTCATTGTAGCAACGGCTGCTCTTTTCTACTTTACTGGATGGGATAAGCTGGCAACGGCAACTGAAGTTGAGGCTGTTAGAGCCCGCGTAAGCAGTACTTCCGGTCAGGTCAAAGAAGGCAAAACTCTTTTCCAGGCGGCTGGCTGGATCCATGCTGATCCATACCATACAGATGCTACTGCTCTCATCAGTGGAGTCGTAACGAAAATTCACGCATTTGATGGTGAAACCGTTAAAAAAGGCCAAATACTCGCGGAATTAAACAGCGAAGATTATGAAATTTCCTTGCTGGAAGCGCAAGCCATTTTAAAAGAACTCCAGTTGGAGATTAAACATGAAACTCTGAAGATCAAAACTCTGAAAGGTAAGATTGCAGAAATCTTAAGTTTACAAAAAACTGCTGAAGCAAGTGCAAAAACAGCTAAAAATAAAGCTGATACACTAATTAAATCCGGAATTGGCATCACTGAGTTAGATAAAGAACAAGCAGAGCTGCTTTACCAGGAAAAAGCACTAAAAGCTAAAGAATTTGACCGTAAAATCGATGTTCTGAGAACTGAGATTGAACAGCAAAAAGAAGTTATCGAAATTTCCAAAGCAAAGGTTAAAATTCAAGAAATCAAAATTGACAAGATCAGGTTAGATTTGAGTCGATGTAAGATTTACTCACCGATCGATGGTGTCATCCAAAAATTCTTTGCCAAAGTTGGCCGCAAACAAATGTTGGGCTCAGATAATATGCACTCAACAACTGTCGCAGAAATTTTCGACCCCAAAAAAATTCTGGTTATGGTTGATGTACCATTAAACGACTTACAAAAAGTGAAACTTAAACAAAAGGCAAAGATCCGCCTGGAAGCTATACCTGATGTACTTGAAGGATTCGTCCATTCAATCCACGGAGAAGCTGATTACCAGAAAAATACTCTGATGGTGCACGTCAGTATTCCTGGTGGTCACCCAAATATCAGACCAGCAATGTTGGCCCAGGTAGAATTCTTGGCAGATAAACCAAACACCCAAAATGTTGAAGAGCAATCTGGTGTCTTTGTCGATAAAAGCTGTTTAAAAGATGGCGACAAGCTTTTCGTCATATCTCTGGAAAATCAAGTCAGTATCCGCAGTGTTAAAACTGGGGAAGAAAAAAATGACTGGATCGAAATCCTTTCAGGCTTAAAAGCCGGCGAAAAAGTCATCCTCAATCCTTCAGTCTCTTTGAAAAATAAGCAACCGGTAAAAGTCGGGAGGTTGTATGAATAAGCAAAAAGTACTTATCAATTGCGATGCCATTAGTAAAATCTACAAAAAAGGCAAGCAGGAAATCAAACCTCTTCAGGAACTAGACCTCGACATTTACCAAGGTGAATTCCTGGCTCTTATGGGTCCTTCCGGAAGTGGTAAAACAACCTTGCTCAATTTGCTTGCCGGCATCGACACGCCAAGTGGTGGCCGTCTGACTTTTAATGGCACTGAGATCACTAACTTCAGTCGTCGAAAATTGACTAAGTTCCGTGCTGATAATATCGGCTACATTTTTCAGCTTTATCACCTGGTCCCGGTACTGACAGCATATGAAAATGTCGAGCTGCCACTTCTCATTCAGCCTATGTCTGGTAAAGAAAGGCACAAGAGAGTATCAAAGGCCATGGAATTAGCAAATATCTCCGATCGCGCAGGTCACTACCCGAACCAGTTATCTGGTGGTCAAGAGCAGCGTGTTGCCATAGCCAGAGCTTTGGTCAGTGACCCTCCTCTCATTGTTGCGGATGAACCGACAGGAGATTTAGATCAAGAATCTGCCAGAAAGATTCTGGAATTGCTTAAGTACCTCTGTACTGAACTGGACAAAACTGTGGTTATGGTCACCCACGATCCTAACGCTGCAGCTTATGCAGACCGCACACTCCACCTGGAGAAAGGTGTTCTGAAGGAGGAAGCAGATGTGGCTCATTAATCTTACATTTTTATCTCTTAAACAATTAAAAAGGCACTGGGTAAGATCCTTACTCACAATTGCCGGCACTGCCTGCGGGATGTTCCTGTTCATGACTGTAGAAACCTTTCAGGAAGGCCTGAAAACTGCAACAGAACAAACTGCTGGAGATGATACTTTAGTCGTCTATCGCGATAAAAGGTTCTGCCCTTTTACAAGTCGATTGCCTGAAGACTATGGGCGTAAAATCGAAAAATTACCGGGGGTCAAAAGTGTCATTCCTATTCAGGTCATTGTTAATAACTGCGGCACCAGCCTGGATACCGTAACTTTCCGTGGTGTACCAGAAAACAAAATTGAAACATACTTCACAGATTCTAAAGTTGATGCAGCTATGATCCAAAGTTGGAAGAATGCCGGGGACTCTGCGATAATCGGCAAAGAACTGGCTGCCCGACGAGGGTTAAATGCAGGAGACCGTTTTGATGCTGCAGGTATAACCGTGCGCATCGCAGGTATTATCGATTCCGATGACCCACAAAACCTAAACAGTGCTTTTGTACAGCTCGACTTTTTGCAGAAAGCTTCTAAACGCGGTCTGGGGGAAGTGACTCAGTTCAATGTTAAAGTGACTGACCACACACAACTGGAAGCAGTTGCTGAGCGTATCGATGACACTTTCAGAAGTGACCGGGAACCAACTCATACCCGCCCCGAGAAAGCCTTTATTGCCAACACGGCAAAAGATATGGTTGAACTCATTTCTTTTACCCGATGGCTAGGCCTTGCCGCCGTAGTTGCAGTATTATTTTTAATCGCAAATACTATAATTATTGCAGTCAGAGGGCGCATAACTGAAAATGCCGTTATGCAGTCAATCGGCTTTCAATCTGAGCATCTGAGCTGGATGACTCTCGCCGAAGGTTTCTTAATTGGCATCATTGGTGGTGGACTCGGTATACTTTCTGCCTACATATTCTTAATTACTGGTAACTTTGCAATATCCTCTGAAGGTTTGAGTATCGTCTTTACCATTCATCAAACAACGATTATAAAAGCTGCTGTTTTAGCGATAATCATCGGTTTGACTTCTGGTATTTACCCGGCACTTCAATCATTGCGAGGAAACCTCGTCGATAAGTTGAGGAATGTCTGATGTTTAGTTACACACTCATGAACTTAATCAAATCGCCTATGCGCTCTCTACAGCTTATCGCGAGTACTTTTCTGGTTTTCATTCTTGTCCTGGCTGCCTCTGCTTTTCAAGAAGGAATGCAAAGCAGTCTGAGTATATCCGGAGATGATAAAAATGTTATTTTACTGGGCTCCGGCAGTGAAGAAAGTCTCGAGCGCAGTGAAGTCAGTAACAGTGCTATATCAGCGGCTCAGGCGATCAAAGGACTGCATAGCGTTTTTGGTAAATCCGCAGTCTCTCCGGAAACTCATTACAATACTCTGATCAAAGTCGGCACTATTGAAAATGAGGCCATGATCCGCGGCGTCTACCCTATGGCGATGGCTGTTTATCCCGCTATGCAAATCACTGAAGGTCACTTCCCGAACAGTGGAGAAGTTATGGTCGGTCGTTTAAGCTGGAAGCGCTTAGGCCTTACCGAAAATGCTTTAAAAGTCGGCTCACAAATCAGCTACGAAAAGCAGACCTTCACCATAAGTGGTATTTTTGCAGCTCCGGGCACTGTTATGGAGTCTGAAATCTGGATGAACCTGAATGACCTCACGGCAATCACTCAAAGAGATTCTATATCGGCGATCACTGTTCGCTTGGACGATGCCGAATATGACGACATCGATCTCTTTGCCAAACAACGCCTGGATTTACAATTGACTGCCATTCGAGAAATCGATTACTACAATAAAGTAAGTAGTTTCTATGAACCGATTCAAATGATGGCATGGATAACTGCCCTGCTCATCGCTGCCGGTGCCCTGTTTGGTGGCTTGAACACATTTTATGCGGCTATTGAAAGTCGCTCTAAAGAACTGGCTACACTACAGGCCATAGGTTACTCGAGGTTAAAATTGTTCATGTCACTCTATGGCGAATCCTTGCTTATTCATGTTTTTTCATTCCTGTTGGCGACCACTGCTGCAGTTATTCTATTTCCATTAGTTCATATAAATTTTGGAACAACATTTTTCTCATTGACCATTAGTCAATGGCAAATAATCATGACCTTAAGCCTGGCGGCTACTATGGCTTTTTTGGTTACTCTGTTACCGGGTTGGCACTGCCTTCACCCACCACTCAACAATATGCTTAAAGATTAATTAAGGAGAGAATTATGAAATACGCACTAATGACTTTTTTAGCTGCAGTTCTTCTGGCCAGTTGTAGTAAAAAAGAAGACGCAAAAACTGTTGTGGTAAAACCAAAAGTGGAAATTCCGCAGGAAGTCTTTGCTAAGAAATTAGACAAAGGCGTGGCAGTACTAGAAGCAAGAAAAGGTAAAGCCGGAGACAAAATTACCGTTCAAGGTAAAATTATGGGAAGTCCTAAACCATTTGTTGATGGTCGAGCATCCTTTATTATTGGTGACCCTGCAAAACTAACTTCTTGTGACCTGAAAGAAGGTGATCCTTGTGAAGTTCCATGGGATGTCTGCTGTGAAGACTCCCAGGACATAGCTGATGCCACTTTGAGTATTCAGATTGTCGATGCAAATGGCAAAGTGCTTAAAACCGGCCTCAAAGGCATAAATGGTTTAAAAGAATTGAGTAATGTCGTCATTGAAGGAACTGTCGACTCCGGATCTACAGAATCTTCTATGATAGTTAATGCTTCAAGTATCACTGTTGTAAAATAAGTTTCTTCCGGGCAGACAGGCATCTGCCCGGAATTTTATTTTAGAGCAATCACCACTTTGGCTAATCTTCTTTAAAATCAAATTTATTGATTTTAAATTTAGCGTCTTTATAGTGCAACAATTGCATCACACCATCCAGAGCGGAGCGTAAAGCCCGCTCTGTCCAGCCGTCTTCGATACTGAAATTTTCCTCGGCAAAGTAAAGGTTTGACTTGCCGTCAAAATCCTGGTTGTAAGATAGATCAATATAATTTGCCGTTTCATCTCGCTGACGGTAGAGTTTTGAACAGCCAATGTAACTAGATGCACTCCGACATACTATGCGGCGACTTTCCCCTGATTTTGGCATAGTAATTGACAAAGCCTCTCTAAGTTG
>JAKVBD010000009.1 GCA_022446985.1 Lentisphaerales bacterium | reverse complement strand
TCATTCGCAACAGTGAAGAAGTTCCTTTGAAAGGTAATGATGGAACCAGCTTTTATGTAGGCGAGACTCATGCTCACGATGAAATTTTTAAAGAGTCCATCAAGTTTATCATAAAGAACAAAGATAAGCCTTTCTTCTGCTATCTGCCATGGACTCCACCACACGGACTCTGGGGAATTGATGATGACGAGCCGTCCTGGAAATTATTTAAAGATAAACCCTGGAAAGCCGGACAAAAAACAGAAAACGACGCCAAAGTTTATGCAGCTTTTATGCATATGGTGGACCGCCAGATTGGTGATATCATTGCTCTACTGAAAGAATTAAAGCTCGATGACAATACCATTTTCTTTCTCTGCGGAGATAACGGCGGTCAGCCGTATTTTAAAACTGATGAACGTCCACATGGTTTCTTCGGACCTAACTGGAATCCTCTCACAAATGAAAGATTCCGTGCTGGTAAGGGCTCACTTTATGAAGGTGGGCTAAAAGTTCCCATGTATGCTCGCTGGCCGGGAAAAATCAAAGCTGGATCAGTTGCCGATCACATGTTTTACTTCCCGGATATCATGCCGACTCTAGCCGATATAACAAAAGCTCAGTCACCAAAGACTGACGGTATCTCAATCCTTCCTACTCTATTTGGAAAGCCAAACCAGGAAAAGCACAAATACCTCTACTGGGAATACAATAGCCAAACAGCTGTTCGCATGGGTAAGTGGAAAGCTTACAGAACGAAAAAAATCGACTGGGAGCTTTACGATATTTCTAAAGATAAAGAAGAAAAAAATAATATCGCAGCTGAAAATCCAGTAATACTAAAGCAATTGATTACTTATGCAAAAGAAGCCCATGAACCTGTCAAAGCTGGTACGATCTACAATCGCGAATTAACTGACAAAGACCACCGTCAGGCTCCTCATGAAAGAAATCTGAAAAAGAAGAAATAGCCAACTCTCTACCGGGACCGCTGCATTTTATGCAGTAAATAAACAACATGCCGATTAAAAATCGGCGGTCCCGGAAAACACTCTTGCGCAGCTTCTGATTAATGATAAATTAGTCAAAGGAACTTAAAGGGCGACGGTATACACTATGAAACTTCTTTCTCCATATTTCTCTGGTTCATATGAACCAAGGTCCTGTACAAACGACTTTCTTGAAACTCTAACCCAAAGAGTTGAATCAAAGTTTTTCACTATGGCTTTAGATGCTCAAAGTCAATATAAAATCACTGAAAGCTCCGCGGATTCGCTAAAATTTCATTCCACGAACATCCTCACTGGCATAAATATCGGCTTAAATGATATATCGATTAAAGTCGATCCTGAATCTAAATACCTCAACTATGAAATTTCATACTGGACTTGGACGAAGTACAGCTTCATGCTCGGCATTTTCATCGCCCTAATCATTTCAATAGTTATATTTTCACCACTTAGTTACATGTATTTTATGACTTCAGAGCCACAAGAGGTTCCTTTATTATACGTAATTCCTATATTAGCTTTTTGGGGACTTGTATGGCCATATATTCTTGCACACATGCATAAAAAAACCGCCGAAAAAGGTCTACGCTTTATCTTCTTAGAAATTGATCAAAAGCTCATTGCAGGGCAGAGTACTGATCATCAGGAATAAAAAGAATCAAATGAGAAAATTTACCCTTACTCTAAAAGTTTTAGTTATCGCCTCTATAGGCTTCTTCATCTACCAGGCTTTATTTGCTCCGGTCGAAACCGGACAAAATATGAAATCGGTTGACTGGTTACCAGCAGATGCTACGAACGTCACTTTTCACCTCGAGAGTCAGTTTGGCTGGACCCGTGAATATACTTGTCAGATCAATGAAAAAAGCTTTCGGAAATTTGCTTCGGAAGAAGATTGGGCTCTAAAACCAATTGCTAACGAAAAAGTCTTTTTGAAAAAAATCATGTCAGAAGAAATTACCATCAACAAAGGCCTCGTTTATATCCACAAACAAAATAATGGCGGCGGTAAATACATTCACTATGATCTCGATACCGAAACCTTGTACTATTTCGCCGCTCACAGGTAACTGTCTCCATGAAATGGTCACTCATCATATTTCTAATCTCCGGTTTATCTCTCACCGCCTTTGGTTGGTGGGGGACTAAAACCAAATAAGGACAACAGAAATTTGATGAAATAGCCGGGATGATTCCCTTTTTCTCATACTATACAGGCATTATGTTTCTGATTATTTTCTATGGGAATCATTATCTACTTTAAAACCCGAAAATAACGCCTCTTATTTTAGGGATTGTAGCGTGTATTACTCTTGAGGTAATGTCACGTAACCAAGTTTTGCCAGCTCTTCAATGATGAGTTCATTTAACCCGTCTGAACCTTCTTTCGCTGACTCCGGCTTAGATGTTTCTGTGTTCATAGACCAAATCAGTTTGCCGGTTTTTCCATCGAAAAGCGTCGTCTCTAAATAGTACTTAGTGTGGCTACTATAGTAACCTGGATTGTAGGCATAAGTTGAAACATAACCATAGTGCCCCCAAATATAACTGTTTGTTGTTGGAGTCGGTGGATGATAACGAGTGACATCTTTTTCTTTTAGCAGTTTAGTCACAACATAAACATCTACACCTTTACCTTCTAAGGCTTTCGGCAGCGACTCTTTATTTACTTTTTTGGGATCGTCAATCAGTGAATAACTTGGTATAGTCGAGACTCCAACCTTACTGAAGGCTTCAACTAAACTATCTTCATAAATTCTGCGGCTGGTACTATTCGAGGCCACACCAATCAATACCGCGGACTTAATGGGCATTACCATATGAGTATCATCATGCCAACTATCTGTTTTCTTGATAGTTGAACAAGAACATAAGAGGAGGCAGGAAAGCAATAAAAGTAAAGAATGCTGTGTGTTCATCTTCTCTTCCTATGAATATTAAAGTTAGACCGAAAAATAATCTGTAAGCCAATATTATGTACTTACATTATTTGCCAAGCTTTTGTTTTTTAGAAATACTTCTAAACAACTGTTTTTAGTTCTTGCCAACAAGTCATGTAATATTTCGATAAAAACAACTCAGGGACTAGACGTGAAGTCCAGGCATTTATCTCTAACACATTGTAAACTATGAAGAATTTGTGTAGGAAAGCTATAGTAACTAAATCTTAGCTATCGACAAAGGGCACAATAAAATGAAAATCTTTTTTCTAATTCTTTTACTGATTGGTGGTTTTATTTATCACAATGAAACTACTCCTTGGACAAAGGAACGTAAAAATAAAGAAATAGCGAAAGCCATAAAAGAAAATAAGCGCACCATTCTTAAAGGTGCAACGTCCAGCCCAAATATATCAGATGCAAAAGTCTACCACGATAAAAAAAACTGCGGTATGGTCTTAAAAATCAAACTGGTGGATATGAGTCACCTCGACCAAGCTCAAATTCACAAAATGGCTAAAAGCCTCAAACCCATAATGGTAGACATGTTAAAAAAGCAAAATGACAGAGACTCAAATGCTTTAAAGTACATTCTTAAAAAAGGAGTCTACATAGGCTACAAATGGTATTACGCAAATGGCAAACCTTTGATAGCTTTTAAAATATCTGATGAAGACATACACAAAAGTTAGAGTTCAACAGGATGAAAAATTTTCTCATTATCGGTTTTTTAATTTCAGGCTATGTCATATACACAAAAAAGTCTGCTGGAACTCCAGCAAATAAAAATAAAGAAATAAGCCAAACCATCGACAAACATTTCTCCGACAGCCTAAGCAAGCTCAAGTCAAAACCCAATATTTCAGATGTCAAAGTTAGTCACGATAAGAAAAAAAATGGTATCGTTATAAAAGTTAAGCTTAAAAGCCAACCTCACCACCACGTCAAGTTAAATGCTAAATGTTCAAAATCTATTCTTCTTAAAGACCTTGGAAATAAATACGAATTGAAACGTGATTTGCTTAAACTTTTACAAAGTGGAGTCTATATTCGCTACCGTTTTTACTATGCAGATGGCTCAATGATAAGTTCATTTGATTTCAATGAAAGCGATTTTAATTAATCGACAGTTTTCAGCTCCTGCCAACAAGTAGTATAACGCTTCGACAAAAGCTCTCTCCGTGTGGCCCAGGGACGGTTAATTCCACTCCCCAAAGTGCGTACTGTATCGCGCCCCATTTGCTTATTCAGCTTATCCATCGATGCCATAAGGCGCTGGCGCTTTTCACGATCGACATCGTCAAAAAAATCCTGTTGAATCCCCTTCTCTGTTACCAAGTCCATTAAAACCACGCCGGCCTTCTTGTAGTTGTAACCTTTCTTGTAGAGGCGCCTTAAAACAATCGCTGCTTTATCGCTCAACTCAGTCGTGTCTGATGTCGCCACCGGCAGAGGAATTGTTAGACTATTGGCATAATACGGTCTGCCCGAAAAAGGATTCGCCTGAATGAAAAGCGATAAGGCCTGACTGTACAAATTCCACTGGCGAAGCTTTTCGGCTGCTCGGGCTGTAAATGTCATCAAAGCTTCAGATAAATCGTGATAGTCAGTCACATCATGCTTAAATGAACGAGAACTGCAAATACTCTTGCGGTTGGCCGGCTCCATCTCAAAAGGAATACACGGCGTCCCCCGTAACTCTTCTACCGTTCGCAAAACGGTTACCGGGAAATGGTTGAGAACCCAGTTGTTATCCGCTTTTGAAAGTAAATGAGCATTATTCAATCCCCAACGGCACAACTTCATGGCATGCTGTTTACCTATTCCCCAAAGCTTTTCTACAGGACAATCTTCGAGGATCTTGGTTCGATTCACTTCATCGATACAAAAGGCTCCTCCTTGTGCCTTACCTTTTTTACTCGCCAACTTGGCTAATGTCTTAGACGGAGCCATGCCCACCGACACCGGAATTCCGGTACAACGCCAGACCCTATTGCGAATCTCCCGGGCATACTCTAAGGGATCCTTCTCAGTCCTGATCTTCAGAAATGATTCATCTATCGAGTATATTTCAATATCCGGGGAGAATTCCTGCAAGGTAGTCATCACCCTGTTGGACATATCTCCGTATAAGGCAAAGTTTGAGGAAAAAACGCGAACGCCATACATCAGTACCAAAGGCTTAACTTCGAAGTAGGCCGCCCCCATTCCTATCCCGACGGCTTTAGCTTCTTCTGAACGGGCAATCACACAGCCGTCATTATTCGACAAAACAACAATCGGCACATGCCTCAAAGAGGGCTGAAAGGTGCGCTCACAAGAAGCGTAAAAATTGTTACAGTCGACCAGTGCATAATAAGTTTTCATAGTTTGCGAACCACTCCTACGACAACCCCCCAGATCTCCAAATCACAGCCCAAAACCGGAATCGGCCGCCATTTGTGATTTTCCGCTTGAAGAATCCAGCCCTGAGCCGTTCGGACCAATCTTTTCACCGTCAAATCGCCATCCAAAACAGCAATAACTATGTGATTATTCTCCCACTGCTCTGAGCGGTCAACGATCAAAATATCGCCCGGTAAAATCCCCGCTTCAAGCATGGATTCACCGCTGACCCGCACCATAAAAGTCGCGCTTTCATGACGGATCAGATACTCATGCAAGTCCAGCCCGGACTCCAAAAAATCATCTGCTGGAGATGGAAAGCCGGCCTGTACGTCACTGCCGCTGATAGGTATTAACTGTTGTTGTCTTTCACTCATAACAATAAAATAAATAGCTTATATTTATTAGTATATTCAATCAAAAAAATTTTCAATCGAAACTTTCAAAAGATCGACTGAAAATTATCCCTAAAGCTTAAGCCACGAGTCAGCTATTCTTGACATACCAAGGCTGAATATTATGGTGATAACCTGTAAAAAGAAAATTTCATCAAGGGCAAGAGGCAATTACAATCATCATGAAGCATATAATACTTTTTCTCGTAACACTTTCTTTTCTTCCTGCATACGGCATCGAAATTTCCAGGGACATTCCCCAATTCTATACAAAACACCTAAAGCAACATCTAAGCACAGATTTACCCAAACCTGCCCTCGATGCAAAATATATCCATAAAAATGATGACACTCTTTGTCTGTTAAAAGAAAATATAACATACGTTGGTCCAGACGGTAAAAGTCAAAAAGCTATTCGCTATATCTACCAGGCCCTTAGCAAGAAAGGTGCACAAAATTTGCGTGAAAGATACTTCTCCTATACCCACACCCAGCAAAATATTTTTCTCGTCAAAGCCTTTACACGACAGAAAAATGGTGAAATCCAAAAAGTTAAAAAAGACGCTGCTTTTATAAAAGTTGGTACTGAAGACAGCGAAGATTTGTACGATGATGAAAGTGAGCTAACTATAGTCTTCCCACGCGTAAAGATAGGTTCTATTGTAGAGTATACAGTAGCTTTGCAAGAAAATGTCATTATCACTCCAGGAGAGTATAAAAGGTCCATCTCCTTTGACCGTTATGACCCAGCGGCAAAGGTCAGATATATTATCGACATCGAAAAGCAAATGGCAGATCGCCTGAACATATTTAATCTAGGTAATGTTCCATCCGGTACGATCAAAAAAATCCCTAATGAGCGTGTTCTACTGACTTGGCAGAAAGAAAATATCCCAGCTCTTCCATGGGAATCCGGTTCCACACCATTTTGGCAAAAAGGCCCCTTTATTAAATTAACAACCTGGAACTCGTGGCAGGACTTTCACAACTGGTACTATCCACTTCTCGATGAACGCAGTCAACTTAGCCCTGAATTAACTAAACAAGTCGAACAATGGACTAAAGGCATCGATAACCCTGCTGAGATTGCTGAAATTCTTCTCCGTAAAGTGGCAGATGACATTCGCTATACAGGCCTAGAATTTGGTCTTGGCGGCTACCAGCCTCACGACTGTAATGAAGTGTGGGAGAATCACTATGGCGACTGCAAAGACAAATCCAACCTTCTAAGAGTTATGCTGGCTGTTAAAGGGATCAAATCCTATATTTGTTTGCTTAATACCAAACATAAAGGAAAATTCTTCAAAGAAAGCCCTTCCTATGGCTACTTCAATCACGCCATACTGGCTATTGAATTGGAAAAAGGAAAGTACACCTTCTGCGATCCTACTATCGAATACTTAAAAGTCGGCCAGGTCAGTTTTGGCGACTCTGATCGTGAGGTTCTACTTGTCAAAGACGATAAAGTAGAATTTACTTATATCCCCGACCAGAGACAAGGAAAAATCCACTATGACTTTGACCTTACATATAAACTGGATGGTGATATTTCCGGTTGGCTCAACCTGCAAACAACAGGTTACTGGGATGCCATCTATTCCGACTTCTACTGGAAGCGAAATGACAGAGACCGCCGGGAATCTGTAGAATCTGTCATAGCTGCATTTTTTCCAGAAGCCAAGCTTATCGATCTTGAAATGACCGAAAAAGGCAAGAAAGAAAACTATTCTTATAAAGCTTATTTCATCATCAAAGGGGCCAAGTTAAAAGAGCAACTTTCACTCTCAGTCAAAGATGGCGGCTATATTTTCCCCAGCTTCGATGAAAAAGAACGAAACATGAATCTCTACCGCCGTTACGAAGACGATTCTGCTACTATAAAAATCACTTTACCGGCAGAATATTCCATACATAATCTACCTGCAAAGCTGAACATGAACAACGATGTATACAGCTTATTATGTCAGTGGACTCAAAAAGAACAAAGTTACAAAGCCGACTTAAAGTTTAAATCCAAAAAACGTTCAATTGCTCCTCAAGAGTTTCAAAAGCTGAATAACTCACTAAACGCAGTGAAGATCTGGATGTCTGAGCCACTTATCGCCTTTAAAAGCGTCGATCAAAACAACACACCTCTGCCTAAAGAAACGGTTGCTTATCTACAAGATTTCCCAAGGCTATCCTCTGCTAAAAGTCAATTAAAACTAATCGACGAAAAATATCCAGAGTCTGGAAATATCGACCTCAGGATTGCTGCCTTGTTAAAGACGATCTCGTGGTTTCCTCAAGAAAAGCACCAGCTCTTTGAAGCCCACATAATACTGGGGAATGCTTATCTTGAAGCTGAAAAGGTAGATCAAGCTCATAAATCTGTCACCTTTGCTCTGAAAGCTTACAAAGAACATGTCGACAGGCACTATTTTGCCTGGGGTGAGTACTGTCTCGGACTCGTTTTGGTAGATCAGGACAAGACTGAAAAAGCAGTAGAAATCTTTGATCGATTAGCAACAAACAAAGAACTCAGTGACTTCCGTCGCGGCTGGTCTTACTACAAAGCAGCTGACTATGTTGAAGGCCGTGATAACTCTATTAACTACCTGAAGGAAGCGATTAAAATCAATGGGGAAACTTTTGACCGCAATTTCCGCTTTTTAATCAATCAATTATGCCGTAATGGCAATCCTCAAGAAGTCTCCAGCTTTCTCAAAAAACTCGATCAACAAAAAATAGAAGAGCGCCACGCTATTATCAATAATCTGGCAACCTATCCGGAATGGTATCTGGAAAACAGTGAAGTTGAAGCAGCTATTCACATGCATAGTGAGCTTGAAAAATATATCGACCAAAAAGATAAAGGTTATGCAAAAGCCATTGCCAGTCTCAAAAAAGCCTACTCTGTTTTAGCAGACATACGCCGCAAGCATGCTATCTACAAAATTCTCAAGAAAATAGATAAAGTAGATTTTCCATGGTGGGACCAACTAAATATTGATATGCCAGATAAATATGAAGATTACGCTAAACTGGCAAACTCCTTCCTAGAAAAGCAACAGTACCGCTCTTATGTCAAAGTCATGCTCCATGCCATTATCGATTTTAAATTTGACCACAAAACTTTTACTAAAGAATTGTGGCAGCCTCTCGATGCTTTGAAGGAAATCAAGAATCTCAAGAAATTTAAAGAGATCAACAAACTCAGTTTCTACTGTAAACGGCTACCTAAAAAAGACCCCTATTTTAAAGAAACCTATTTCACATTAGCTGAGCGCGAGTTATTTCTTAAGAATCCGGCAAAAGCGATTAAAATCTATGAAGAAGTTCTTTCCAAAAGTCCCCATGCTTCGTGGCGTCTGGAAGCTCTTTCCAAACTGGCAAAAGCCAACGAGCTAGCCGAAAACTTTAACCAAGCCCTAACGGTTTATCAAAAAATCGCCAAAGAATACTCTAAAACAGATAAAGCCGAAGTTGGCAGCCTACTATTCCGGGCCATGTGCATAAACCTCGAACTTAAAAAAGATAAAGAGGCCTTACGACTGGCGACCTGGCTCACCAAACTGCCTAAAGAAGTAATTCAAAAAACCGAAATGCCCCAGTACATATACGACCTGCAAAGCCTTCTAAAGACAAATAAGGCTGAACAATACTGGCAGGCTGCCAGAAAAAACTTCCAGGCATGGGAAACTCTCAGACCAAAATTTAAAAAGAAGTTGGATTCAATTAATAAATACGTTCCACTCAGCAAAGATGAGCACATCACTGCTATGGAAGACACCATGAATGACATCCCGACATTTGTAAATGTCTATGATCGCATGATGGCACTTGGTCGCTGGATTCCAAATAAAAGTTCTGTTACAGCTCTATGGGTCAGCCGTTTAGCTGCAACTTTTCCAAAATTTGAAAAGGAAATGTACGATGCAAACCTTGCTTTGATGAACAACCTTGTCTACCACCCAGAAGGCGATATACCGACATACTACATCCGCAAACTGATCCTTGAAGTCGATGCTAACTACAATGAAAGAGCAACGAAAAGTGCTCTTGAGTACTATGACAGATTCACAAAACAGGATGAATTTATGAGAGCCGTATACAGACTTCATGCTATGGCTTCAACTCGTGAAGGTCATGAAATACAGTTAGCTCGTAAGAAGTTTGAGGAACTATTTCAAACAGAAATCCGCGAAAGTGACCACCTTCAAAATGTCCAAACTCTCGGAGAAATTTATGATTACCTAAACCTCAAAGAAGAAAAACTGGCGCTCTACAACAAGCATGTTGACCTTCTAGAGGAAGATAATGACAACAAATATCACAAACTCATCATCGAAGATTATCACAAAGAAAAAGACTTACTCTACAAAACTCAACGACTCAAAGATGCATTAACGCTGATCCTAAACAACTATAAGCCTGCATGGTATGACCATATAAGTCCAATGTCGTTGACTGAGGACAAATACACAGATCTCAAAAACTACCTGAAAAACACGCCTTCATTAACCAAGGCCAATAAATTCAAGATTCACTCTCTGGTTATTAACCATCCAAGGTACACACTTGAAGACAAACAAGAGAGTCTTGAATATATACTTGACGATATCGCTGAAAACTTTGTCTACACAAAAGACATGGCTACGTATATCGACTTTATATTAAACTCACCCTTTTTCACCGACGACGAAAAATCTTATGTTATATACACTGCTTGTATAGAGTCTTATTTTAATGTCGACAGGAAACATTTCAAAAAATACACAGAACATCAATCTCTTGTCGAAAACAACTATCAATCACAATGGTTATTAGGCTCCGAAAAATACCTGCAATCTCTGACCTCAATTGCAAATACCGAAGCTTATTTAGAAAGTTTTATCGGCAAGAAAGTTATCCATGATGACACCTACAGGATTATCGATGCCCTGAATTTCCTAGCCAAAAAATCGAAACCTGAAAACTTCAATAAATGGCTTAAAAAAGCACAATCCCTGAAATTGGACCTTAATGACGAGGATAACGACAGCCATGAATTTAAACTCGAACTTTTTAGAGTTAAAAAAGATCAGCAAAACTATGCTCATATCTATAACTACATGCAAAAAATATCACTCCAAAATATAACCAAACTCAGTGAGCCAAATGAGCAATTAACCAAACCCGAATACATGATGTTTCTCAATAAGCAAGACTGTATATCGGAGACTCTAAGATTCTTTAGAGACAATATGTACATAATCGGCAGCATACGCCTCTGGCTTAAAATTCTCGAAAGTGATTCAAGTAAGATCAGTAAAGAAAAAGTTTGCGATGCTGTCCTAACCTGTATCAAGCAGCTTAAAAATAACAACGATCTCTCCCGGGCTAAAATTTTTAAAGATATCCTTCTTGCCTACAATCCCGAAGATGAATATGCCCGCAAAGTTATAGAAGCGATGAAAAGCTTAAGTAAACCACAAGATTTCCCTGAGAGCTCAAGTATAGCAAAGCTCTACGAATTCAGAACTCTAATTCAAAGAGATGTCGCACCAGACTTTAAAGCCTTTTTCAAAAATACTGAAGGAAAGTTTTTTAATGAGTCCCGCCCCAGAAGAGAATTGGTGTACTACCTGACTCTTGCCAATCACTCTCAACTCCACAGAACATTGAACGGTATGACCGACGATGAAATGCTCGATTGGCAAACCGGATTTGCAACTATCCCGGCTTTAAAAGAATTACAAAGAACTGAAGAACTGCAAATAGTCAGTGATAAACTCGCTAAAGAATGTACTCAAAAACTGAATAATGCATGGTACGAAAAAGATTCCAAAGCCATGTTGCCTGTTATTAAGATGCTCAAAATTCTCGAAGCTGAAATACCCGGACATCTAGAACTCGCAGTCAAAGACTTCCTGCAAATGACAAAAGATCCAGAACAAACCTTTAAACTAAAAATCAACTATATGGAACTGACCAAAGATTGGCAGGGAATTCTAGAATTATGCTCTCACTATAAAGAGAAAAACCCATCAACAGATATATTTAGAATTCAGGGATTAGCCGCACTTCATATGCAAGATAAACATACTGCGAAAACCGCTTTTGAAAACTACCTTGCAAAAGAAAAACTTTCTGCCTACGTTCCTGTAGTCAAAGCACTACTACAGAAGATTAAATAAGAAAAAAGGCACCGCCTTTTGAGCGATGCCTTTCAATGTGAATAAGTGTCTGAAGCTTATTTCTTTTTCTTCTTAGGCTTGGCGTTCTTCGACAAGTCACCAAGTTCAGCGTCGTAAATATGCACTTCACCAAGAACTTCGTTGACCGTGTAGTAAGCGTTTGGATGAAGAAGAGATTTCCCTTCAGCTGACTTGATTCCAGCGAAATCAAAGCTGTAAGTATGACCTTTATAAATCTTATCCAGTTTGATGTACGCTGACATACCATCGGCCGCTATTTTTACAGACTCAATTTTCGGCTCAACGATGTCGACTTCCGGACTACCATAACCTTTCTGGTAAACCCAGGTATTTGCCTTGACTTTGTAAGATGCCAGATCCTCTACCGAAGCCTTGTCAGCCTTTTTGGTAAAAGTAATTTCAAAGCCATCCGGTTTAATGCGCATCTCGTGAACTTCAAAAGGAACTTTACCAGTCCAATCCAGTCTCTCAAGAGCACCGACTTTCTTACCGATTGAACCCCAACCGCGGTTGGTTCCACCGATAAATACAGAACCATTTTCAGCCTGAACTCCAGGAACATTTCCTGAACCGAAACCTTTACGGAAGACAAAGGCAGCTCCCTGGTAAACACCATTTACTTCTTCCATGAACATTCTGGAGATCATCGAGAATGACTGGTCATTAACAAATGTCTGATTCTTAAATGGACCGAATTTACCGTTTGAAGTATCAGGGAAAATTCCGCTTGGAGATTTACCCATGATATTGTGTGGCAGGTTAATTGGTGGCGGCACAAGTTCCTTAACGCGCTCACGTTCAAGGATTATACGACTACCAGTTCTTGGCTCAACGATTTTTGGACCGATCGCATCAGTCAAATCGTAGTATTTATTACCAGTTGGATTACCCTGGAAAGAACCTTTTTTCAGGTGCTTCACAGAGCTCGTACCATTCCAAAGGCCCTGGTTGTCAGAGTAGAAGACTTCCCCCTGATGGTCGAAACCAATACCGCCTGGCGAACGAATTCCAGAAGTTGTCGGAATCATTTTACCATCTTCAGTGACGCGAACACACCAGCCGCGGAAGTCAGAAGCTGCACCGCCTGAGCCGGTCAAACATAGGACTATCCAGATATTTCCTTCTTTGTCGTGCTTAGTTCCAAAAGCATACTCGTGGTAGTTGCCATCGATGCCCCAGTCATCACTGATACATTCGAAAATATCCGCACGACCATCACCGTCGACATCTTTCATTCTGGTAACTTCAGGACGCTGTGTACACCACAACCAGCCTTTATAGTAAGACAGACCTAATGGTTCATGAATACCAGAGGCAAAAAGGGTCCATTTATCATTCGTTGTATCGTCGTCATAAACATTTTCGATTATGTAGATATCACCACGACGCGAGCCCGCAGCGATTCTGTTACCTGGTAGAGTTTCGATACAAGTCACTTCAAAAACGATATCCTTTGGAATCGGGATATCGGTAATTTTGTAGTAATCTGATTCTTCCTGAGCAGGTGCAGTCAAAAGACCAAAAACTGTCAATAGTCCAGCAATTTTCTTAATCATTATTCTGCTCCTCCTAAACCGGTTTCATTGAAAAGGTAAGTCACTTTAACTGAGGCTTTGCCAGTGCTGAATTGTACAGGCAGCATAAGCTCTTTGATCTTACCGTAGTTGCGAATTTTTGCTCCAGTAGCTTTTACTTTGTACTGTCCTTCAATGTTGAACAGATCTCCTTCCTGAGAGATATTTCCGGCAGCAATTCTGAACCAAAGGTCTTTCCGATCTTCCGGAGAAGAAACAGCGATTTCACGAACAACACCTGTTCCGGTAGAATCAACCGGCTTAAAGAAGTCATCAAAAGAAATTTCGTTGAGAGTGTACATGAAAGTCGGGTAACGCTTGGCATCCAGCCTATAACCTTTGAAACGCAAAAGACCGACTCTTCTCTTACTGTTGTCGCGATTCTGATCCAAGGGCCAAGCACTCTCGGCATTTGGTAGAAGAGCAAACTGAATGTCATTGCCAACTTGAGCTGTCGTCGTACCAGTGAAAATGTGCTTTGTCCCGCGATTGTGCCACATAGCTCCGACATCAACGAATTGATTCTTCCAGAAAGCAGCCAGGCTCATGTTTGCGGCATTGTAAAGAATGTGAGTTTTTTCAGGATAACCAACAGCAATAGCACGGGCCTGAGTGTTGTTCATGAAGTTTCTCAGAACGATTGCTTCCCCGTCTTTAGGAGTCAGCACGATTGGAGGCACATTTGAAGTGCCTTTTTTACCGCCACCGGTAGTTGAAAGACCAACACTTCTACCTTTTTTACCTTGTCTCCAACTGACATTCAGAGCAGTTCCACCACCGCCATCGAAGTAAGTGACTTTAATCGGCACAGTCCCTTTCTTAAGCTTCAGGTTTTTGACGTGAACTTTGCTCGGCGGGTGAAGACCATCGTTAGAAATGATCTTCTTACCATTAATGAACATTTCTGCACCATCGTCAGAACTCAAGTAGAAAGTGTACTGTTCATCCTTGGCAATCTTAAGAGAACCTTCAAAAACCATCGCAAAATTGTTTTTCAGCTCAGCAGCTTTGATGTCAATAATACCACCATTCAGCATGCCGTCTTTAACGTGCTTGATTTTGCTGAAGTCCGGAAGCTTCTTCCACTTACCCTGATAAACTTTGTAAGTCAGATTGTCGATCTGCTTTTTAGCAGGCTTCGGCTCGAAAGAACGAATGTAAGCTGCGACATTTTTCATATCCTCTTCAGTCGCAAGAGTCATAGACATGGCTTTCATCTGCATGCCGCCAGGAGTGTCATTGCCTCGATGTCCGGCTTTGAAACTTTTCAGCATATCAACGATGTAAAAATCAGACTGACCAACAAGCCTTGGAGCCGGAAGGCCCGGGTTTGTATAACCTTGTGCTTTATCACCATGACAGTGTAAGCAGGCTACATATTTATCTTTACCTTTTTTAGCATCGCCAAATCTCTTGTGATTCGGGCGTGCTTCAGGAAGTTTTACGGCATATTCTGCGGCTGCCATAATCTCTTTATCTGAAAGCTTGGAGTCCTTTAAAGTCTTAAGCATATTGACCGTACCCGGTCCTTTGCGCTTACCATCAAGAATAGCTTTAAACTGCTGCATAAAATATTCTTTTTTGAGAATGGTGAGGTTTGGTCCCTGAAGATGGTCCTTCCCTCCGGCACCGTTAGCACCGTGACAGTTTTGACAAGATATCTCATAAGCCTTCTTTCCACTTTTCTGGGCAAACCCAGGCAAAGCAATGAGGCTGCAAATGAGAAAGATCATACTAATCTTTTTCATATTACTCTTCTATTTTTCTTAACACGTATAAATCAGACACACTCAGCACATTACGAAGCATGCCTATCAGCCTGCATTCATGATAAACAACTATCGCCTATAAAGTCCAGATACAATAGTTTATCATAATTTTTAACATTATTACTTTAACGCCTTCAGAAACTGCATTACTGACAGATTGAGCTAAATTCTCTGACAAGTTTTTAGGATAGGTGTTATGAAAGTACTCGGCATAGAAATCAAAGGCAGCATAATTATCGGCGTATTAGTCGATGGCGCAAATATTTACAACTTCCCAAATAAAATTGAACTGGTAGATTCCTACGATTCTGAAGAAATTCGAAACCTTCAAAAACAATTGCAAGAAACTTTTAAAAAGACTGAGTTTGATAGCATCGTCATCAAAAAGCGTATGGAAAAAGGTAAGTTTGCTGGTGGCGCCGCATCCTTTAAACTTGAAGGAGTAATCCAACTCTCAACTGAAAAACCTGTGTCATTTATTGCCGGTACTCAATTAAATGCATGGCAAAAGAAGAACAGTGTCGACTTAAGTATCGTTAAAAAATATCAAGAATCTGCTTATCTTGCAGCCTTAACTCAAGTTCAATAAATATGCTTTTATCCATCGCCAAATCTCTCAATATTCCCGAGTCTAAAGTCAAAGCCGTCCTCAAACTATTAGAAGAAGGCGCCACTATCCCGTTTATCGCCCGCTATCGAAAGGAAGCCACGGGAAACCTCGATGAACTGCAAATAGGTCAAATCCGCGACCTGCAGGAAAAGTTTTCAGAACTCTACAAGCGCCGCGATAAAATTCTTGAATCACTGCAAGAAAGAGAACTCTTAACCGCATCTTTAAAAGAACAGATATTGGCAGTCAAAGACATGACTGAGCTGGAAGATCTTTACCTTCCTTACCGTCCAAAGAAAAAGACGCGTGCTTCCATGGCCAAAGAAAAAGATCTTGAGCCACTGGCCAAAGAGCTACTTGCTCAAGACAACCATTACATCGACTTAAAAAAGTACATCAATAAGGCTAAAGAGGTTTACAATGGCGATGAAGCTCTAGCTGGAGCGCGCGATATAATAGCCGAAATCATTTCTGAAGATTCCAGAGTTCGTCAGGGTTTGAGAACACAGTTTGTTGAGCATGCCGGAATTCACTCAAAGGTCATCAAAACGAAAAAAGATGATGCCGATAAATTCCGCGACTACTTTGATCATCAGGAAAAAATAGCCAGAATACCGGCTCACCGTTTCCTGGCAATCATGCGTGGTGTAAATGAAAAGTTTCTAAGGGTTTCTGCCAAGCCGGATGAAGTCCGCGCTATGAAATTGATCGAGAGAATTTACCTCAAAGGTTATAATTACTCATCAAAACAAGTCAAAGAAGCCATCGCCGATTCTTACAAAAGACTTCTAGCCCCTTCACTGGAAAATGAAGTCCTCAACCTGACTAAAGAACGAGCAGACCAGGAGGCCATCCAGGTTTTTGTTACTAATCTCAAAGAACTTCTCATGGCAGCTCCACTGGGACAAAAAAGTGTTCTGGCATTTGATCCAGGTTTCCGCACTGGAGCGAAAGTTGTCGCGCTCGATAAGTCCGGAACACTTCTGGAATACAAAAACCTATTTGTCGTCGATGACAAACGTTCTATTCAAGCCGGCGAAGAAATCAAACGCATGATTAAGAAATATGGAATTCAAATTATCTGTGTCGGTAATGGTACCGCCGGACGTGAGACCGAAGAATTCTTAAGGAAACTGGATACCGGCATCGATATCATCATGGTAGATGAAAGTGGTGCTTCTATTTACTCCGCCAGCGAAACTGCCAGAAAAGAATTTCCTGACTTGGATCTCACCGTACGCGGTGCTGTTTCTATTGGCCGTCGTTTACAGGATCCACTAGCAGAGTTGGTTAAGATAGATGCCAAATCAATAGGGGTTGGTCAGTATCAGCACGACGTCGATCAAGCTAAACTCAAAAAAGGCCTCGATGAACAGGTGATGTCCTGTGTAAATGCGGTTGGCGTCAACTTAAATGTTGCCAGTGCCGAACTCCTCAGTTATGTTTCCGGTCTCGGCCCAAAACTGGCCGAAGGTATAGTTAAACTGCGTCAAGAAAACGATTCATTCACAAATCGCAAACAGATCATGGATGTCCCACGACTTGGTGGGAAAGCCTACGAACAAGCTGCTGGTTTCCTGAGAATTTATGGTGGCGATAATCCTCTTGATCAAAGTGCAGTTCACCCAGAGAGCTATGGCATCGTCAAAAAGATGGCCAAGAGCCTCAACTGTGACTTAGGTGACCTGATAACTTCTGCGGAACTGCGTCAGCGAATCAACGCCGAAGATTACATCGACGGCACTGTCGGGATCGAAACAATCTCTGACATTATTAAAGAGTTGGAAAAACCAGGTCGCGATCCGCGTCAGGAATTTAAGCTTTTTACTTTCGATGAAAATGTCCACGACATGAAAGACCTCTATCCTGGCATGAAGCTACCGGGAATTGTCACGAACGTTACCAACTTTGGCGCTTTCGTTGACATCGGCGTTCATCAGGATGGACTTGTTCACATAAGTAAACTCACCCACGGATTCGTCTCTGACCCAAATGAAGTAGTGCGGGTGAAGCAACAAGTTGAAGTCACGGTGATGGAAGTCGATGTGAAAAGAAAACGTATTTCACTTTCTATGGTGGACTAATTGGCGAAGTCGTGGAGACTTGATTTTTCAGACAGGATATCAAGATCTGAAAAGATTCACGAGAAGGAAAAAGTGCTCACTGAACTCGAAAACCACTTTTTACTGTTCTCATCAATAAAAATACCTACATTTGACAAAAAACTGCTTTGCCTTTTTAGGGTCAAAAGGCTTGATTATTAAAGGTTTTCATGATACTATTTTCTTAATTTCAATGAATGAACTTTAAGGAATATTAATAATGAAAACAAGAGCTGCTGTTGCCTTTGCGCCCAACCAACCCCTTGAAATAGTTGAACTTGACCTTGAGCCACCAAAAGCTGGCGAAGTCCTGATTCGCAATGTTGCTACAGGTGTTTGTCATACTGACTACTTTACCTTATCTGGAGAAGACCCGGAAGGCGTTTTCCCATGTGTACTTGGTCACGAGGGTGGTTCCATTGTGGTTGAAGTTGGTGAAGGTGTTACCAATGTAAAGCCAGGTGACCACGTTATTCCACTTTACATCCCAGAATGTGGTGTTTGTAAGTTCTGTAAATCAGGCAAAACAAACCTTTGTCAGGCTGTTCGCGAAACTCAAGGTAAAGGTGTTATGCCTGATGGCACTACACGTTTCAGCTATAAAGGTGAGCCAATCTACCACTATATGGGTACTTCTACTTTCTCTGAGTACTCAGTCGTAACCGACATCTCTCTAGCTAAAATCGACAAAGAAGCACCACTCGACAAAGTTTGTCTTCTTGGTTGTGGTGTGACTACTGGTATCGGTGCGGTTAAAAACACGGCACAAGTAGAAGAAGGGGCAACAGTAGCCATCTTCGGTCTTGGTTTTATTGGTCTTTCTGTTGTACAAGGTGCAGTTAAAGCAAAAGCTGGACGTATCATCTGTGTCGACATCAATGATTACAAACTTGAAAAAGCTAAAGAATTCGGTGGTACTGAGTTCATTAACCCCAATGATTACGATAAGCCGATTGAACAGGTTATCGTCGAAATGACTGATGGTGGAGTCGACTACTCATTTGAGTGTGTAGGCCACACAGATATCATGCGTTCTGCCCTTGAGTGTACTCACAAAGGCTGGGGTAAATCAGTTATCGTCGGTGTTGCCGGTGCCGGTCAGGAAATCTCAACTCGTCCATTCCAGTTAGTTACAGGCCGTTCATGGATGGGGACAGCATTTGGTGGTGTTAAAGGTCGCTCTGAGCTTCCGGGAATGGTTGATGAATACATGGATGGCGACATCATCATCGATCCAATTGTTACTCACAATCTTGGCCTCGATGAGATCAATGATGCCTTTACTTTAATGAAAGAAGGTAAATCAATCAGAACTATTATTCACTACGATAAGTAATCGATACAGATCTAAATTAAAAGGCCATTCAAATCGAGTGGCCTTTTTTGGTTCTGTAAACAGAAAATTTCATAGTCGATTAAATCAAAACCTCTTCTTCTATGTTAGAGGCTCCCTTTTGGGCTAGAACTAATTTACTTTGCTTCCAAAACCTTCAAAATTTCTTCGACGTTATACTCCATCATCTGCAAGTAATTAGAGGCCTGCTGTCTTGCCCCTACTTGATGAGCTAATTTAACAATGGGAAGATTAGTTCTGGAAGAAACTGTATTTGCGTATTTCACTGGAATATATGAATTCGTAAAAATAGCTTTAGGCTGAAGGGTACCTACTTCTTTTATCAGCTTCATTAAGTGACTGGTAGTAGGAGTCATTCCCGGCATAGGTTCAAGATAAGCGACCATTTCCATTTCGAATCTTTTGGCAAGATACAAGTAACTGGCATGATCTGCGATAAACTTCTTGTTCTGGTAATTTTTGAAACTCTTGAGCCAACCGCCCAGTTGATCTTCTTGTTTGGTAATTTCTAAGAATTTACTAAGTTTATCGCTGACAATAACTGTAGTCAGTTTCTTCAAAGGATACTTGGCGATGAGCTTACTGCCAATCAGTTTTTCAACTAACTCTTTTTCAAATCGCGTCAAATTCTCATCTATGTATTCAGCTTTATCTGGCTTTAATCCTTTTAGGCGTTCAGCTATTAAGTAGGCAACCTTCAAGCCATTGACTGGATCGATCAAGTAATGAGGGTTTCCCAGCGGGTGTATGTGACCATCAGCTCTTGTAAATCTGCCAGTTTTATCGAAAATCGGCTTAATAACTGAAGAGCAATCTACATATCCTTTACTGGCCGGCAATATTTTGGAGTTTCTTGAGCCTTTTAGCAATACAGGCACCCATCCGGATTCAAGGTCAAACCCGACAACAAATAAAAGATCCGCTTCACTCAAAGTCCTGATAAAACTGGGCTTTGCAATAACATTGTGTGGATTCCCTTGTGCCGGTGCAAAAGTTGTTAATTTCACTAAATCTCCGCCAACAATACCTACTAAATCTGCCAGGTCCGTAATGGTACAGCAGACATTTAGTTTCTCAGCTTTTAAGTTCATGCTGAAAAACATGAGGAATATGACTGATAATTTGCTAACGATTCTCTTCATTTCTTGCTAACCTTTTAAGTTTGAGTTTCATATAACTAATCAATTATTGATAACTTATTATCAATAATAGACAAGTAAAACTCACTCTTTTAGTTTTGAAAATCAGAACTGTAAATCACTTTTAGTGGATGAAGCAAACTAAACATTCACGATATAATCATCCGAAACTAATCAAAAATTCATGAAAGTTTGGCATACTCCAAGCTGAGAGTGTGCCTTTTTTGTTTATATTGGACCAAGAAAGGTTTACATTCACAGGCAATTAATTATATTCGAATATTCGAATATTTGAATGTATTTAAATTGGAGACATTAATGAGTAAAATTAAAACAAATCATATCTTTACTTCTGAGTCTGTATCAGAAGGTCATCCTGACAAAGTTTCAGATCAGGTTTCAGACGCAATTCTTGACGCATGTCTTGCTCAAGACCCACAGAGTCGCGTTGCCTGTGAAACTCTTTGTACTACTGACTTGGTAGTTATCGCTGGTGAATTGACTACAAATGCAAAAGTTGACTACGAAGCAGTTGCTCGTCAGGCTATCCGTGAAATCGGTTACACTAGCGACGACATCGGTTTCAACGCTGACACTTGTGAAATTCAGGTTCGTCTACACGCTCAATCGGCTGACATCGCTCAAGGTGTTGACGAAGGTGCAGGTCTTCACACTGAACAGGGTGCTGGCGACCAGGGTATGATGTTTGGTTATGCTTCAAACGAAACTTCTTCTTTGATGCCTGCACCAGTTGACTACTCTCACAAGATTCTTGCTAAACTTGCCGATCTTAGAAAAAACCAGCCTGAGAAGTACAGCTTCCTTCGCCCGGACTCTAAGAGCCAGGTCTCTATACAGTACGAAAACGGCAAGCCGGTCAAAGTAACAGCTATTGTTGTTTCTCATCAGCACACTGAAGAAATGACCAGTGAGCAACTTGAGAACATAGTTCGCGAAGTGGTTGCTGAAGTTATTCCTGCTGAGCTTCTGAATGATGAGATCGCTTACCACATCAACCCAACTGGCAAGTTCGTTATCGGCGGACCTCACGGTGACTGTGGTCTTACTGGCCGTAAAATCATCGTTGATACATATGGTGGTGTTGGTTCTCACGGTGGTGGTGCTTTCTCTGGTAAAGACCCATCTAAAGTTGACCGTTCTGCGGCTTACTACTGTCGTTACATCGCTAAGAACATCGTTGCTGCTGACCTTGCTGACAAGTGTGAGATTCAGGTAGCTTACGCGATTGGTGTTCCAGAGCCGATCTCAATCAACGTTGATACTTATGGAACTGGTAAACTGAGTACTGACGCTCAACTTGAAGATGCTGTAAATAAAGTTTTCTCTCTTAAGCCGGCAGATCTAATTGCTGACCTTGGTCTTAAAAATCCAAATGGCTGGTGCTACCAGAAGTCGGCCGCTTACGGTCACTTCGGTCGTGAGATCTTCCCTTGGGAAAAGACTGACAAAGCTGAAGCGCTAAAAGCGGCTGCTGGAGTCTAACTCGCATGAGTAAGAGAATTATCGGAGTAGGATCCCCATTGGTGGATATACTCTCACAAGTGCCACACGAGCACATCGACACCATCGATGGCGATAAAGGCGGCATGCAGATGGTTGAGTTTGATCAGCTGCAAAAGTTGATCAGCGATGCCGGGGACCACGAATTGGCTCCTGGCGGTTCAGCTGCAAACACAGTGCTTGGCCTACTGGAGCTTGGTTTTGATGGTGCTTTCCTCGGTAAACTTGGTAAAGATGAGCGCGGTCAGTTTTTCACTGACAGCTTCACCAAAGCCGGTGGCAAGCTGGACAGCTTCAAGTATTGCGAAGAAACTCCAACTGGTACTTGTTTGAGTCTGGTAACGCCAGATGCCGAAAGAACGCTAAGACCATTCCTTGGTGCTGCTGCGAATATCGGCACTCACGAAGTTTCAGCTGCTGATTTCAATGATCACGATCATGTACACATCGAAGGTTACCTGTTATTTAACCGTGACCTTGCTGTTCACACACTCAAAGCTGCAAAAGAAGCTGGCTGTACAGTCAGTGTAGACCTTGCTTCATTCGAAGTTGTTTTGGCCAATAAAGATATTCTTGCTGAGCTATTAGCTGAATATGTCGACATGGTTTTTGCCAATGAAGAAGAAGCGAAAGCCTGGTGTGACAGTGAAGATCCACACGTCGCTCTTGATTCATTAAAAGAATATTGCGATGTCGTCGCAGTAAAACTCGGCGCTGATGGTGCCTGGGTACAGCATGGTGATGAAAAAGTTTTTGTCGATGCTCATAAAGTAGACGCCATTGACACTACAGGAGCCGGCGACCTTTGGGCCAGCGGTTTCCTTTACGGTCATTTCAGTGGTTTTGGTCCTGAAAAGAGCGCTAAGCTGGCAAGTAAAGTCGGCGCTGAAGTCGTCCAGATCATGGGCGCAACTATCCCTCAAGATGGCTGGTCGCGCATTCGCGAAGTCCTCAACGAACTAAACTAGGAAGGAAGTATAATATGAATGATTATATCGTAGCAGCAAAGACTCCTGAAGAGTTCGAAAAAGCTGCAGAGTTCGGCCGTAAAGAGCTGATCATCGCTGAGCAGGAAATGCCTGGTCTCATGGCAACAAGAGAAAAGTATGGTCCAAGTCAGCCTCTTAAAGGTCTGAAGATCATGGGTTCTCTACACATGACAATTCAAACTGGTGTACTTATCGAGACTCTAGTAGCTCTTGGTGCTGATGTTCGCTGGTGTTCTTGTAACATCTTCTCAACTCAGGATCACGCTGCCGCAGCTATCGCTAAAGCCGGTGTTCCTGTTTTCGCATGGAAAGGCGAAACACTTGAAGAGTACTGGGACTGTACTTACAGAGCTCTAACATGGCCTGACGGTTCTGGTCCTGACCAGATCGTTGACGACGGTGGTGACGCCACTATGCTTATTCACAAAGGCAGAGAAGCTGAAATCGACGCGACTTTCCTTGATGGTACTCCAGAAAGTGAAGAAGAAGGTGTTTTCTTCAACCTGATCAAAAGAATTCTTAAAGAGAAGCCAAACCACTGGCACGGTGTTGCTGAAAAAGTTGTTGGTGTTTCTGAAGAAACTACTACTGGTGTTCACAGACTTGAGCAGATGCAGGAAAATGGCGAGCTTCTTTTTCAGGCAATCAATGTTAATGACTCTGTAACAAAGTCTAAATTTGACAACGTTTACGGCTGCCGTCACTCATTGGTTGACGGAATCAAGCGTGCAATGGACGTTCTACTTTCCGGTAAAGTGGCTATGGTTTGTGGTTTTGGTGATGTAGGTAAAGGGTCTGCAGAATCTCTGGTGAACGAAAAAGCTCGTGTACTGGTTTCTGAAATTGACCCGATCTGTGCTCTTCAGGCTTGTATGTCCGGATACGAAGTGACGACTATTGAAGAGGCTCTACCAACTGCTGACATTTACGTTACAACTACAGGTAACAAAGACATCATAACTGCTGATCACATGAGCAAGATGAAAGATCAAGCGATTGTTTGTAACATCGGTCACTTCGACAACGAAATTCAGATGGCTGAACTGGAAGCTATTCCTGGAATCGTTAAAGAAAGCATCAAGACTGATGACATCCCTGGTGGTCCGGTTGACCGTTACACATTCCCTGATGGGCACTGTATCTACATCCTTGCAGCAGGTCGTCTAATCAACCTTGGTTGTGCTACAGGTCACCCAAGTTTCGTTATGTCTAACAGCTTCACTAACCAGACTATCGCTCAGATTGATATCGCTGAAAATACAAATCGTGAAATTGGCGTTTACCGTTTGGACAAAGAGCTTGATGAAGAAGTGGCAAGACTACACCTTGGTAAACTTGGAGCTAAGCTGACTACTCTTTCTCAAGAGCAGGCTGATTACATCGGTGTAAATGTTAATGGCCCTTATAAGCCAGAACACTACCGTTACTAAGATTTACTCTTAGACTGATTTTAAAAGGCGTCCGTTTAAACGGGCGCCTTTTTTATTATAAATTACTTCTTTTTCTTCTTAGGCTTAAAGTTTTTGTGTGCATCAGGCATTGGCAATGCAGCAGTTGCAGCATCCAAATCGCCAAGTGCGAACTGAATACCATTCAACCACATCTGTAGGATCATCGGATTACAATAAACATGCTCGTTGTGACCGAAAGAACTGAAGAAAACACGGCCTTGGCCATAGTCTTTCACCCAAACTAAAGCGTGATCGTGGTCTTCACGGCCTTTTTCGTGATAAGACTCCTTCATATCGATAGAAAGAAGAACTCGCTGATTTTCACGCTTATAATCTTTATACTTGTAGAGCTCGTCAGAGATCATAAAACCTTGACCATGCATCGGCTTTAGAACAGGGTGACTCGGGTCTTCATTACAAATACCATAATTACCTTTTCTAGTCCAAGGGTGACCATCGAAAGAACCACCGATCAACTCAGTAATTGCCGGCCAGGTTGACTTAGCTTTAGCTGCAGAAGTACCGCAGTCTGCTGCTGCATGTACACCGATAAAACCACCACCATTTTTTACGTAATCAAGAATCGCCTGTTTCTGAGTCGAGTCGAAAAAATCCTGAGTATAAGTCGTGTTATTCCAAAGAATGGCGTCGTATTGCTTTAAATTTTCTGCTGTATAAAAAGCTGGATCATCACTAAAGTCTACAGAGAAAGCACCGCTCTGATCTGCCATTAATTTAAAACAGGTTTTAGCAGTTTCGATGGAGCTGTGGTACCAACCTTTCACTGCTGAAAGAACTAAAATTTTACGGGCCTTTTGAGCTTTCACAATTGGTTTTACCGTAGGCATCGCCTGAGCAACTTTAGCATCCCATGCTTTCTGAACAACAGGGCTATGGGGCTTTTGGGCCAAGAGACTAAAACTTGCAGTCATGAGACTTAGACAGATCAAAAACTTCTTCTTTAAAGAACTACACATAAACATTCCTATACTTTTAATACACATAGATACAGCATACCGAATTCAAAACTTACTCAAGTCTGCCGACAATTTAATAGCCCGACAGGTTCTACATATTATCGCTGCAAGTTTTGAATTGTTGACAACAGTACCGATACCAAATAGGAAAAGTGTCTGTGGAAAAAGAAATCTTTTAGAATATTTTGTTGAACCAAGCAGTATTATTTAATCAAAAGCCAATTTGGTCGCCCATCAACAGAAACCGTCTTTTGAAGTGACAAAGAGCCATCTGCTCCCAGTGAATGCACCGCTAGACTTTTGCTTGCCTGTCCAGCAGCAATGACTGACTTCCCTGATGGAGCGATGTAAAACGAACGCGGTCTTTCTGCCGTTTTAAAGTGGCCAGCTTTCTTTACTTCTCCAGACTTTGTATCAATGGCAAAACAAGCTAGAGTATTGGTTCCTGACTTAGAAGTGGCCCCTTTCTTGCCTCGGTTAGAGACATAGACATACTTTCCATCTGGAGTGACCTGAACATCTGCAGCAGTACTGTTACCTTCATAATCAGCAGGCAGACTTGAAAGAGTCTGAACCAATTGCAAAGAACCATCTGAGTTCATTTTCCATGTCGAAATTCCACCACTGTGTTCATTAGAGGTGTAAAGCACTGGTAAAATTGGGTGCCAGGCGGCATGTCGAGGAGCAAAGTAACGCTTATCATCTTTAGGAGGGCTTTGTGAACTGCCATTATTTGAAAGGGCTCCGGTCTTCTCATCAAACTTAAACTGATAAACCTTATTGGGTGCTGTATGAGGCGCATAAGCAAACTTATTGTTTTTGGAAATAACGATCGAATGAGAAAAAGGTTCGGTTTCCTGCTGCGATACGACTTCTTTACCCGCAATACCATTCTGTAATTTTATCACAGAAGATTTACCGGCAAAATAATCGGTCACTAAAAGGTATTTTCCAGTATGATCCGGCGACATAAAACGCACCTGAATATCGCTTGCAATACTGGCCTTTTTTACAGGAATGCCATCTGCACCAATTTCTAAAGAAACAATGATTCCACGAGTCCCATCTGATTTGACCACCGGAGCTTTCTTCCCCTTTTTCTTTTTAGGCTGGCTCTTTCTCAAACCGACGTAGATAAACTTCTTATCTTTTGAAAAAGCGAGTACATCCGGATTATCTGACAGCGGCACAGAAGTCAGCTTTTTAAGCTCGCCTGACTTTTCGTTGAGGCTAAAGACATCCAATGCCGCTCGATCTGAAGTGGCGAGATACACAAAGGCGTCTTTAGCAGAGGCATTTATTAAAAGAAGAGAAATGAGTAAAAATATTTTGCGCATAAAAATCCTCTATTTTTTGATTAGAAGTCAGTGAAAACAGGATTGCTACAGGAGTCACTCACCTTTCATATTTTTATTGAGCTCGGAAAAGCGTGAACGTATACTATTGAGAGTGCCTATGGTCAAAAAGACATCGTAAATCAAGGGTTTATTTTTGTTGATTGCCAGCTTTGCAATAGGGGCCATGTAAGAACAGTCGTCTGACAATGGACCAAGCTGATTTTTCTCAACATAACGATAGGCCGTGATCTTTTCCGCCAAGGGTGACATAACACCTAAACCAAAACCATTCTCATCAACAAATGCGGCCCAGGGCTCGGTGATTTCATACGTCTTATTAGGCCAGCCGGGAATGATAGAATCAATTTCTTTATCCTGCCAGGGTTTCTCACCGCTGTAGTAAGCCAGCTTATGGTATTTAGAATCGACGTAGACTGCTGGCAACTCCTGACTTTTCTCAGGATGTTCTTCATCACCGGTATAGGTAAACTTATAGCGAATATGAGCAATTTTGCTCTTCAAGACAATCCATTGCTCCATCACACAATCATTAAGACTTTCACCCGTTGCCCAGTGCAAAGCGACACTTTTCACGTAAATGGCTTCAGGAGACTTTTTAAACTCAAGAATCTTAGCACCCTTTTTTATGGAATTCCCCGCTTGAACCGGATGCCAAACCCAATTTTTATCGCCCCACTTGGAGCCATCTTTTTTGCCATAATATGATTGTTGGATGAAACGTCCACGATCATGAAAATTTAAGAGATTCTCGCCCTTCTGAAAACCGAGGTAAAAGATACCACCACCAGCAGAAAGACTGATCCCAAGCTTCATTTTGTCATTCTCAAGAAAAAAGACTCTCTCATCCGCCAGTACAGAGTTTGAGTACATAAAAAGAAGAATTATGAAAATGAAGCTTTTCATTTTTTAATCTAGATACTTCCAATTACTGAACATTGCAGCCTGTCCTACTTTCTCACCTGCTTCGTTTAGCAGATTAAATATTGTTGCATTTTTAATATAAAAACGCTTCCCTGTACTAGAAACTCTAATACCTGTATAAGAATCAAAATATCCTTTAGCCATAGCCTCATTCAACATTTCAGAGCGTGACTCACGTTGATCCGGTTCTGCCGAATACTTTGATGGCATACCGATAAAATTTGACCAGCCTAATTGCCATAAATCCTGAGCTGCTTTGTTCGCATAGGTAAAACAAGGGTCATCCTTACCGTCATGGGACAACAAGATAAAATCTTCATCATAAATTGATTGTGAGTCTACGCTCTGACTAAGTAACTTCCCTGTAAGTCGGGTATATGATGAAAGAATGAGATTAGTTTGTTCCAATACCTCTGTGGACTGGATTTCTTTCCATGGAGTCGATGAGAATTTTTCGCTCAATTTAAAGCCTCATTGAATTTCTTATCATTCAAGCTAGCTCAAAGAAAGAAAAATTCAGGGTCTTTCAGAAATACATTTTAAAAACTCGAGAAGATCCTTTTTCTCCTGAGCCGTAAAATTTCTTGGAGTCATTTCTGGTGAAATACCATCGACTGGAGCTCTCGCTCCTTTCATTTCAGAATAAAAGTCAACAACATCCGTTAAAAACCTAAATTGTCCCGTATGCATAAAAGGCGGCGTAGCCGTGATAAATCTCAATGTCGGTGTTTTGATTTTAAACTCATCTCCAGCTTGTATACTTAACTCATCAAGATGTTTCGAGCGAGGGCTGTCACTAAATGGTCCATTGGCGCTGAAAATACTATCTTTAACTTTACCAATACCCACAGCTCGGGCTCCGGGAATACCTTTCTTTTCAGTGAACTTTGGCAAACGCATATCGTGAAAGCTGTTATCTGAGAAGTTTGGTCCTGAATGACAAGTGATACACTGTCCTTTACCGACAAAAACTTTCAGACCACGTTTGGCAGAATCCGAAATAGCCGAAAGCTTTTCTTGATTGTTTTCTTTTATGCCTTCGACATAGACATCGAATGTTGTTTTAGGAGAAACCAATTGAGCCTGGTAGGCGGCAAATATCTTACCGACATTTGCAAAAACTTCATTAACCAAAAACTGATCTTCTTTGGTCATCGACTGCCAGTTTCTGTTCGCCTCTACGTCATCCGATGAGGGTTTCGCAGGCTGTGGAAAACGATCTGGATCTGAAAAGTCTGGGACCGGCCCAAAAAACTTTTCATAAGCCGGTTTATACTCGATATCCGAGTGCATAAGAAAAGCAACTTCAGTGCGCGAGAAGTTGTGTTCTATACCCGCTTCTATTGGTCCCAAAGTCTGGGACCAAAGGGTATCAGAGCGACCATCCCAGAAAAACCATTTATTGTAGGCCATGTTATACAAGGTGGGAATCTCGACATCAGTATCTGTTCGTGAAGTCGTAAAGTGGTCAGTCTCGCGATGGCAGGTCGCACAAGCAAATTCTTCACCTCTGGAAAAACGCCAGTCATTAAAAAAAGCTTCTCCGAGCTGAATCGCCTTTTTATTCCCATCAATTTTATTTGTAGGATCTAAAGGAATTTCCGGTAGCGGGGACATGCTTTTAATCCGTTTAATTTCAGCCGCAGAAAAGATCGAATCTTCAGCACTCAAAAATGGCGAAAGTAAAATCAGTATGTATGTATAAATCTTGTTCATAGTTCAAAGAGTACCGCTGTAGCTCAAAAAATAATATGAAAAAACCGCCATTTTTTATGCTGAACATGGTGATAAAAATTTATTTCTGTAGGAAAACATCAATTCTCATGTAAAATAATGCTCTCAAAATATCAAAGGATACTCATGGAAGGGCAGGCACTACTTAAACTTGAAAATATCACCCGAAAATTTGGCGACTTCACAGCAGTTAACGGCATCAGTCTCGAAGTCATCCCTGGTGAAATCTTTGCTCTTCTCGGCCCTAATGGTGCTGGCAAAACGACATGTATGAAGATGATCACTGGCACACTTCAAGCTACCAGTGGTTCAGCCTCTCTTTCAAAAAATGACTGCTTTCAAGAGCGCCACCTTTGCATGGCTCAAACTGGCTATGTTCCAGATGATCCGACCTACCCGCCATTTATTCGCGCCAGTGAACTCATTCGCTTCCAAGGGGAAATGCATGGCTTGGATAAAGATACAATTGCAAGGAGTACAGAGCCTTTGATTGAACGCTTAGAGTTAAGTGATGCACTGGAGGATTTCGCTACTAACTTTTCGAAAGGAATGAAGAAAAAGTTAGCCGTAGTTCTCGCTCTCATTCACCAACCTAGACTTCTTGTTCTTGACGAATTAACCAATGGTCTCGATCCTTATGCGACTCGTGATTTACACCAGTTGATGTGCGAACAGCGCGATGCCGGAGCGGCTATCTTATTCAGTACACACCTTCTTGACCAAGCAGAAAAACTGTGTGACCGACTGGCCATTATTCAAAAAGGAAAGATATCCATCTGTGGTTCAATTGAACAGATTCGTGAGGACAACGACGACCTAGAGCAACTCTTCTTTCGACATACTTCTCTGGAAGGCGAAACTTCACAAACTGTTGAAGAAGACTAATGCATAAGCCTCCGAGTCCACTCCGGTTTATCTACATATGGATGCGTCGACAACTGTGCATTAAAGCCAACAGTCTCGGTTTTTTATTCAGCAGTAAGAAGAAAAGTAAACGTCAGGGAAAAGTCAGCAAATGGCGTTCTGGCATATTCATGCCAATCTTAATGATCTTTCTTTACTCTTTTGTTTCATTCACAAGTTCACAAGAAGCACTCAAAGTCCTGAACAAACAAATCCCCGACAAGAATCCAAATTTAGAATTTTTACATGTTCCAGGTGTAGTTCATTATGAGTTCGAAAGAATAGAGAGAAAAATACAAAACAGCGCGGATTCTTTATCTGATCAAGAAGTTAAAAAACAAAGAAAATCTTTTCTCCACACACAGGGAACTACTTCTCATGAAGTATGGACTGGCGGTGAAAGAGAAGAAATGGAATTTGACTCTGTCTATGAGTATTTAAATTTTTTAATTGTAACGGAAACCATTCCAGGAATTTCATTTGAAGAACATGAAGCTATCGCTAAAAAAACTCTGCAACATTTCATAGACTATGGGCCAAAAGACTTCACAGAGATAAAAAATCATATTTTCCGACGGAAGATTTCTTTCAACTCTTACCAGATTGATACATTTCTAAAGTGGATGGGGGTATTTTTTCTTATTACTCTGGGAGCCTTAACATTCCTGGAGGGCATTGGCAATAAAAACCCCATGATGCAAGCACCTGAAGAAGACCTCAAGTATCTTGCTCACTTTCCCATTTCAACTAAAGTTCTCTTTCTTATGCCGCTTCTACAACGCGCCTTTCTAAATGTCTTTGCCTATATCGTTTGCGCGCCAGCGGTGACGGCATGTTTTATGGCTCTTGGCTATACTTTTTCGCAGTCATTACTGCGCGCTTTGCCGGTAGCCGTCTGCTTTGCTACTTGCTTAGCCTCACTGCAGATCTGTTATCAATTTCTGGGCCGTTATAATTCTCAAAGATGGCTAAGACGCCTTTGCTCATTCATGCAGATTCCGGGGTATGCTCTTTTCTGTATTCTCCTACTGGCTTCGAGGCTTCCCATGGCATTCGAATTTCTAAAACCTCTTAGTGAACAAAATTTAGGACGCTTCCTTCCACCCAACCTAATATTTTATGGGATCTTTGCCGGAAGTTACTCTTCTATTTTTCTGGGATTGGCTATTGCTCTTGTATTCCCGACCATGGCGATTTCTTTCATATCATTTTACAGTAAAGGTGGTCTGCCAACCGAACCTCAAGATATGACAACCAGCAGAAAAACCGTGGAAAAAAGAAAACTCCTCAACCCTGCAGCGCTGCGTTTATTACGCGATAGGAACTACTTAATTTCAACATTATTTTCACCCATCGTCTTATTTATTTTTTATAGTATTATGATTGTTGACGATGGCGAAGCTATGAGTAACAACGCGGCTCTCGGAATGATTTTTGGGGCCTGCTCGTTTATCATTTTAGGCTCATTGGTGAATCTTGCAGCTTTCGAAGGCCCCAATCTCTGGTTACTTTTTTGTTCTCCAAGATCAATTACTGAAGCTCTGAAGAACAGAATTCAATTCTGGATGAAGGTAGTTTTCGTCTTCGCCATAGCCATCTTAAGTGTCCTTTATATCTACACCCCTGATAATTTCGAAATATCCAGAGTCATAGCACTATTATTAGGCATCCCAAGTCTTTGCTATATAGCAGTTACCATATCATTTGCAGCTTACCCACCTAACCCACATAGCACGGCAGTGAAAGCCAAAGCATCGTTGGTTTACCTTTTCATGATTATTGCCTCCATGTACATTCAATCAGCTATTGCCGGCACACCTGGCGCCCAGTTTGTATCACCGGTTCTTTTTGGAATATTGGCTATGGCAATGTGGATTGAGCATAAGCGCAGTATTCCTTATTATCTAGACCCCGATTATGTTGCCCCGGCTGAATTAACTTTTAAAAACTCAATGCTTTGGTGTCTGCTCTTTTTCGGTCTTCAATCTCTTGTTTTCATGTTTATCATGATGGCAAATAAATCAAAAACTCTACAATTTCAGGATATGGCGATCTGTTATGGAGTAGCGTCGTGGGTAGTTACGATCCTTTCTCTTTTCTGGTACAGAAATAAAAAGCTACACAAGATTCCTAAAGCTAAATGTGGCAGGTATACAGTTTTCCAAGCATTGGCGTTTTCAATAGTCAGTGCAGTTATCCTCGTTTATCTCGCACACATTTATACAGGGTATATGCAGCAGGCTTTCCCTGACTTATTTCCAAAAATGAACTTCGGCCATAAATTTTGGCTCTATTTACTCGCCGTAGGTTTTGCGCCCTTATTCGAAGAGTTTCTTTTCCGGAGGTTATTATTGGTCGCTCTCATGAAACACTTGAAAGTTTCTCACGCTTTACTGATTGGCTCTTTGGTATTTGCAGTCGTTCATCCACTTACAAGTTTCCCGCCAGTGTTTTGTCTTGGACTTGCATGTGCTTATGTTTACTGGCGAAGCGGCAAATTGTGGATCGCGATGCTACTACATGCTCTGTACAATGCCGGCGTTGTATATCTATCCTAACTGAATATTGTTGAATACAGATAAGTCATAATCTTGTGGGTCATGGTAAAGAGCAAACCCAAAGCGAATCGAGGGACCGCGGCAATCTGTAAATAATTTCTTCGAAGACAAATACTTTTGAAGTTTTGAAGCGGTAACCGCACTTTCTTGTTCAAAAACCAAGAAATGGCCGCGTGGTTCTTCACTATTTAGCAATGTCTGGCGATTGATATATTTATTGGGATACCGATCCATTTCATCAAGAAATTGTTTTTGCAGATTCACCACATAGTCGTGAATATCGATTGCTGACATTCCTAAAGATTTAAATAAACTTAAGCTTGCGGACAAACGATAAATTGCTGACATATCTGTAGTCGCCCCCGCAAAGGCCTGGGCTTTGGGAGCAAAGCTTACTTTTTGAAGAGAGTCTTCGATATGTGTAAAGTCTGCAAACCAACCAGTATTTACCGGCCTTAATTGGCTGTTTTTTGGTACATGCATGAAACAGGCGCCCTCACCTCCCTGTGCATATTTGTAGGATCCCGCCAGGTAAAAAGTTTTATCTTCTATAGGACTCAGGTCTGTTGGTAAAGCCATGAAGGCATGATATCCATCTATAACTATCGTTGTTTTTGATTGAGCTAAGGTATCTATAAAAGAATTTAAATTACTAATAACCTTTCCCGAATCAAAGAATACTTGGCTGCAAAATATCAGCTCATAGTTTTCTTCTTGAGCGCTCTCAATAAACCGCTGTTCAAAAGTCTCGAAAGGTTCACAGCTTACTTCAGTCAGCTCTACCATTCCCACTTCTTGCCACCGATAACTTTGACGTTTAAAACTATGAAACTCGCTATCCGAACAAAGAATCTTTACAGGATTTTTTGAATAAAAAGAAGATACTAAACGGTAGAGTAACTCATGTGTATTGGGCGCAAAAACCAAAGATTCAGGATCTGAAAGTTTAAGTTCATTGGCAATCAGCTTTTGAGCCTCAGGTATTTTCTCACTGAAAAAATATTCCCACTTTTGATCTACTAAACGACTTGAGTCATCCCAATAATCAAGCATTGCCTGCCTTGTGACATCCGGCCAATAGTGGTGGCTGTGTGGAGCAAAATGAACTCCCTCATTTTCTTTTAAAAACCGGCTATAGAGATGCATATACATTATTTAATTTTCCAAAGTCTCTGGAAACTCAGGCAAGCATGAACGAGGAATTAGAAAAGACGAAATGTCATATAGATCAGTAAATATCTGCCGCTTCTCTGCACTGCGCTTTAAGTACTCATGCCCTGAGGAACCTCCAGTTCCTATTTTGCTGCCGAGCATTCTATGCGCCATAAGAGCGTGGCGATGACGCCAGGTCGTAAAATTAGCATCCAACTCAATCAGACTATTCAAGAAATTAAACGCTTGAGCTAACTTTGGTTGTTCGCGATAAATAAAAATAAATAAAGCGTTTAGCATAGCATTTTGCCCTAATCGACGTTTTGACTGACTTTCATATTTTTCGCTGTCAAATAAGACCTCGAAACTCTGTGATGTCAGCGTCAAATTACTCAATTCAAACTTTATCTCTTCTGCACTCAATAAGTGATTGTCACTGATAATTTGTTTGTCCTTGGCCAACATTTTCTGAACAGACTTCGAGTACTCCTGCCAAAAGTCATATTGCGAATTGTGGCAATATGGCATGCGTATCAACCACTTCTCAACAAGGTCAAATAATGAAGTTTTGTTGCTGGTCTCTGTAATAATTTTTTGATCGTTTTCTGATAGACGACCCAGAACTGGTCCTTTCATTGATGAGTCTAACTTAAAACCCAGCAGCAATTCTACTTGTCTAAATTGAACGCTTTGAAAGCCAGAAGCTGGCGTCAAAAGGTCGCGAAACTCTAGAAAGTCCATAGGCTTCATGGTTTCCATAACCTGTAATTGCTGCAGTAAAATATGCTGAATTTCAACAATCCGCTTTAAGCGATCATTACAAACTGCTAAATCCTGGTCTTTAAGTTTGTCAGTACTTAAATAAGCACAAATGGAATTAATTTCGTGGAGAATCTGCTTAAACCACAGTTCATACACTTGATGAACAATTATAAATAAAGTTTCATCGTGAGCGTCATTACCGACTTTAGAACTTTCCGTCACCTGCAATGAAGTCAGATCATCAATCTTTAAATAATCGCCATAGTAAAGAGATTCTCTTTTACGTATCATGTCTGACCTCAATAAATTTGCTTTAGTACTATGATATAATTCTTACCACTGATCTGCCAAACTTAGCTGCTTTTAGGTTGTTTTATTGCTTTCACTCTAAAGAGCAAAGTATAATAAATACAGTAGTGAGAGGTAATGATGAAAAGTATAAAGTTTGATGACTGGGATAAGCGTAAAGATTTACTGGAAAAAATCGACTTGTTTCGAGATTTTTCGAGATTTGAAATCCCTAAAGTCGCAAGCCTCTACAGCCACATAGTTTTCTTTGATAAGAATGAAAGAATTATCCGTCAGGGTGCTACTGATAATTGCTTTTACATCCTGCTCAATGGCAGTGTCAGGGTCTGTAAAGATGATGATCCTAAAGCCATTGCGACTCTTGACTCAGGTGAATTCTTTGGAGAGATATCCTTCTTGAGTAACAGGCTTCGAACCCGACACATATTTACAAATGAAAAGTCCTTTGCACTCAGAGTCACGAGTGACATGCTGGAAAATCTGGAAATAGAACTCAGAGAAAAGATCAAAGATAAACTAATCGACAAGCTGGTTAAAAGAATTATGAATCCGGGTCGAGTCGAACCCGAAGACTTGTTATGAGGCGAGTGGCTCCCCGTTGATCAAAAGCCCTGCAATACCAATAAAATTATTCAAAATATGAAGAGTTGTTGCCACACTTATAGAACCTGTCTTCTCATAGGCGTAGTTAAAAATCATCCCTAAAAGAAACAACTGCGGCATAACATGAACTTCCATATGAGCTAAAGCAAAAATAACCGAGGAAGTAATCATCGCTATAACCTTGATCGTCCAGAGCTTTTTCCTATCGCTGGCAATTTGTGTATTTAATTCATCCGGTTCTGCAAAAGCGACGATTGAGCGATAAAGAAAGCCACGAAATACTATTTCTTCTACAAGAGGAACAAATAAAGCTGGGCCCAATAAAACCAAGTAAATGTATTCTGAACTTATATTTGCTATTTTTTTAGCGACTTCCTGTAATTCAGGCTTGTAGCCGACTAGGTAAAAAACCAAGGCAAAGAGCATAGACACTGCAATAGATGTCAACCAACCATAAATGACTGCTACAAACTTATACTTAAGAGGTTGTTTTTCAGACCAACGAAAAGGCATTTTTGTTAAAAAAACGCCATAAATAATCGAGAATAATATCGCATTTAAAGCGACACCACCAAATATAGCAAAGTCTGTAAGAGTTTGAGCTCCTTCTGGTAAGAGAAACCTTGTGCATTTGGACATGCCTGCGAAATAAAGGACAATAAAACCAAAGCTAAGTAATGGGAAAAAGTAACGGCTTGTCCCCGCATCTTGCTGATCTGTAAAGTTATTAAACATCTTTCAATGTAGCGAGTTTAAACATTTATCCAAACTGAGTACTTCATTTCCCCACAGCATTTAGTATACTCATACACAGGGCAACATTTAACATACATTTTTATCGTAAGGGCAATGATGAAAAGGGCATTTACTCTCATGGAGTTAATGGTGGTTATGATAGCAATTTCCATCATTATGACTCTGACGCTACCTGCATTGGTTAAGTCAAGAAACAAAATCTATCAAACAATCTGTATTAATAACCTTAAAAGTATCGGCTATGGTAAAGTCATGTACTCCGATAATAATAACGGCATGAGCATGCCAGCTAGCTTTGGAGAGACTGACGATGGCTATGTTAACCACTTTATAAACTATATGATCAGTCGCTTAGATATTCGGGAACAGACTTTTAAATGTCCTTCCATGACACCAGAACAAATGTTCGATCCAGATGGACATGACCCTCAAACTGGTAATATCTACACCGAGGCGTCTTATATAATGAACATCATAAAGCAGGGCAATTGGGCCGGAGCAGATATAACGGGTAAAGCCACAGCTCATGGCTGGGGTTATGATTCTGTCACTCCCATTCCTTTAGGAAAAGTAACAAGACCTTCTGAAAAATTTCACGTCATGGATGTTATAGCCGATATCGCTAATACTCATAGTGGGATCAACTACTTTAGTCGAACAGATCACGGTATGGTTAATAGCCCCCCAACTGGAGCCTCACGCTGGGTCGGAGTCCACCATGGTCAAGGCTATAACAGCTTATTTGGTGATGGCCATGTCTCCCATATGAAATTCAGCCAGGATAACGATTGGGCCGTAAACAGATAATTCAGATAAATTTCAGATAATAGATCTTGAAATAAAGCTTATTTGAGGCGATTGTAAGGCTGGAATAAGAGTAAACCTCTGGATGCTAACAACGTCGGGTCCTCACGGGCTTATTGTAATATGTTCTCGAGTAGAGAGTTTACCCTCTTATTCCTCTTTTTTTGCCTTTTTTGGGCGCGTTACACTCCAAGTATCGAAGAATTCTCTCACTACAGGTGCACAAGTAGTACCACCATATATACCGCCCTGTACAAAACATATAGCCACATATTTAGGGTCTTCATAAGGCCCGAAAGCAGTAAACCAAGTATTTTTTATTTTCTTTTGTGGTTTCAGTTTTCCGTTGGCATCTTTTAAAAGCTTTCCCTCTTCATCAAGCTGACGGTATTTAATTTCAGCAGTACCTGTCTTACCTGCCAATGATATGCCCCCTGTCGAAGTTGCTCTTGCTTTAGGCGCTGAAGCATTTAAACCAACGACGACTCGACGCATCGACTGTTGGATTATCTCTATATTTTTTGCTTTCGCCGGTAAATTATTTACAATCACTGGGAACTTAAACTTTTTGACTAGTTGATCACTCCTAGAGTCACGTATTTCTTGCACTAATTGTGGCTGCAGGACTTTACCGCCATTAGCAATAGCTGAAACAAATACTGCAACCTGCAGCGGGCTTGCCAAAATCTTGCCCTGGCCCATAGAAGCGTACGCTAAATCTGAATATATCCAATCTTTATGAGTGCCTGGCAATAAACCTCGGCTTTCCCGGGAAAAGCGTTTTTTTGAATTATTTAAAGCCATGGGGTAGCGACCAATTCCTGCAGCTTTTAAAAACTCTTGAACTTTATTTACTCCCATTTCCATTCCGAGTGTTATAAAATATTTATTGCAAGACTGTTCTATAGCTCCCCCCATATCTAGTACTCCATGGAAATTAGAAGCACAACGAATTCGCTTACCATTTGAAAACTCAAAAAAGCCTTCACACTCCAGCTCTCTATATGGATCTAGATCAGCGAGCTCTAAACCAGCCAACGCAATAAGTGGTTTTATCGTTGAACCCGGCTCATAATTTCCTAATGAACGATTCGTCATGGGCTCCTGCCTTAAAGGATAGGGTACAGATTTTATATTCTCAGGAAAGACAAGCGATTTATAGTATTCAGTTTCACGGATACGATTTAAATCATACGAAGGAGTAGATACCATTGCCTTAATTTCACCTGTTTGACAATCCATAAGGACAAATGAGCTTCTTACCGATTCTCCATCTTTTAAGGGTTTCTCAAGATTTCGAGCTGCGACAGTATTCAAAAGTTTGTAAGCCAGAGTTTGAGCTTCATGGTCAAGAGTTAAGATGACATTATTGCCATTTGTGGGCTCGTAATTAAATTGCTTGGCATCCTCATCACTGATCAAGTTGTGTTTGACAGCTTCACCACCATGCTTAAAACCAGAGATGTTTACTTGAACCAATTTTTTGCCTGCTTCACCAGTCAACTCATGATCCATTTTCTTCTCTAAACCCTCAACACCATATAGCGATTTCACATAGTATGAAAATGATTGTTTTTCTTCTTTAGTCAGTTGCTCAAAATCCGGTTTTCTTGTCGTACCTAAAAGATGTGAATATTCGACTCCAAAAGGGTATGTTCTTCTGGTATTTAACTCAATGCTGGTTCCCGATAATTTAGGAATCATTTCCGAAATGAGGGCTAATTCTTTGGGATTTAAATCAACCAGGGCTCTATAAGGTAAGGCAGGATCATTTCGCAGGTGAATGATCACTCTTCTTCGGTGATTTTTGAGAGGTCTGCCGAGAGCAGAGTTAACTCGATCAATCTCACGACAGATTTTCTCCGCAGTCCTCTCTCGCCGGCTCATATTACTAAGCAATGTTACTTTAGAATAATCTAAAGAAATAGTATCGTTTTCTAATAAGATGAAGGCCGGCAGTTTAAATTTTTCTAAAAGTTTTTTCTGATCATCAGACAATTTTTTGATCAAAACATTTTTAGCTCTGGATTCAGATAAAAGATTATCTAATATTTCTCTTTTACCGACCGAACTCTCTAAATCCAACAAACTCGCAAGGTCTCTAAGAGAAGTCTCCATGTATTCTGCGGTTCTGGTCTTTTTTCCTATATATCCAAGTCGAAATGCCTCTACATAAAAGATTAAGTCATAACTCACTTTATTGTCGACTAAAATTTTGCCATCGGCACTTTCAATTCTGCCACGAACTGCCGGTACACGTATCCTTTTTAGACTTTGCCCCTGAATTTCTTTAATAGCTTCTTCACTATTACTCAACTGTAATCGAGCCAAGTGCAAAATAAGCACTATAAAAGAAATAACTGTCAGACAAATGAGAAAGATGTAGCGCCCATTAAGCCCTTTGAGTAACTTATCAATTTGCACTGTACATCTCTTCCCGCTGTATATCTTGATAATTTACCATTTTTAGTTTTCCAGCCAACCAATCTTGAGATCGAATAACCAATGGTGTCAAGAGTATAGTTAAAAGTACACTGCAAACTAAATGATACAGCCAATTAGTCAATGGCACGACTGCATCATATTTAAAGGCAATAATCGATGAGTTAATCAGCATGGCGAAGAAGACAGTTAAACTGATTGGAATGAACTGCAGTTCGACTTTGCTACAATCACCAATATTTCTCCAAAATGAAGCGACAATTATTACAAAGCCTACAGCAGGAAGTGAAGTATAACCAAGTAAACTATCCACGATATTACAGACTACCAGTGCAGTAAGTAGCGCATAACGCCACTTATTTAGAACGGTAATGTAAAACATTTCGATGAACAAAAGAGGAACAATAAAGCCCGAAACTGCAAGAGAAACCTCCAACCAGATTGCCCAAAAAAGAATAAAAGCTGTGAAGATAATCCCTTTCACGGCTCTTCCTTAATTAGAATAGTAACATAATCAAAGCTTTTCCATTTCGCGCTCAGTACGACTTCTGCTTTCTGATCTATTTCGTTTTTAGATACAGACTTAATTTTGCCAATCTTTATAGCACTGGGGATAACACCTGCACCCAATTCGCGGGCATCAAATTCTGTAGAAAAGCCAGAAGTTTCAACCAGCATTCCAGAAACTACCGGCTCCTCTCTTGGTAAATAAATCAACTTACAGACTATTTCATCTTTCAAGTCGCTTTTTATTTCGCCTTTCAATAAACCGAACATCTCGGTACCCTTAATTCGGCAAAAAACTGGCACACTCTCTTCAAGTATAGTTGTTACTACTGAATAATTCTTCTTTACTTCTACAATCCGACCAAACATGCAATCGTACACAAGAACAGGGTGACCAACCTTCAAGCCGCTTTCAGTCCCACGATTTATAATGAACCTGGAATTACCCTTAAGTGGGCTTCTCACACTTACTTGCGCAACTACGGATTTATAGTTATCTCTTTTAGGTAATTGAGATATGGATCTGAGTGTTTGATTTGTATCAAATAGACTATTCCAATGATCTTGAAGACTTTCCAGTTTCGCCAACCTTTCTCTTAAGTCAGCATTTTCAGCCTCTAAATCTTTCATCGAATAAAATTGCTCACTTACTTTAGGCAAAAATGGCAGAATCGCATTATTCAAGAGCCCTCGAAAATTTGGGGATATATAAGGTAAGATAAGAAGAAATAAGAGAGCGATTAGCAGTAAAACCCAAAGAAGTTTTAGTAGCTTACGCAACTTACTTTCCCTTTCTGCTGCTTATAACCATCAGCGTCTGGTCGTCTAATTGAGGCATATCTCCAGAGAAATCCTCGACATCATTTAAAATAGCATTTACAACATCAATGCCATCCAGGTCACAATCGCCCCAAATATCCAGTAATCTCTGTAAGCCATACTCTTCATCGACCTCATTCAAGGCTTCAGTTATACCATCTGTAAAGAAAAGTAGAGAATAACCTTCTTCGAACTGTAAAGAGAAAGTTTCAAAAGTCAACCCCAGATCATTCGGTAAAAGACCTATAGCTGGGCCTTCCGGCATAACCGGTAGAACTGTTTTTTTAATGTTATTTCTAATCAAAAGTTCAGTATGGCCGGCACGAGCACACTCAAGTGTTCCAGTTTTCTCATCAAGTAAGGCAAAAGCCATCGTCATAAAACGCGACGGCTCAGTATCTTTAAAGATATTGTCATTCAATTCAAGGAGAATCTCTTCAAGACTCGTAAAGTTACTGCAAAGTGAACGAAGAATACTTCGAGTCATCGTCATGATCATACAGGCTGGAACACCTTTACCGCTGGCATCTCCTACAACTAAGAGGTGTCTATTTTCATCAATTTTTATAAAATCATAAAAGTCACCGCTCACTTCCATAGCCGGTTTATTATGAGCAAAAACTTCAAAGTCCTTAATGCCATCCGGAGTCGAAGTCGGCATGAGTGAACTTTGCATAGTTCTGGCAAACTCAAGCTCCTGATGAATGCGTTGCTGCTCTCCCATATGATCATATGTCTCGATCATATTTCTCGCTAAAGTTGTATGGCCGGATACAGAGACTAACAAATCGAGATCTGAATTTGTAAATGTGAGCCCCTCATCAAAATTAACAGCACAGATCAAACCTTTTATTTCTCTTTCGAGAACAACAGGAACAACCATAACTGAATTGATTTTGGCTTCTGGATTAGCATTTGCCAACCAGGCTGAATTTTTTGTGGTAATAAGAACCGGCTTTTTACCTTCAGCTATTTTACCTAGAAACCCTTTTCCCAGTGGAAAGTTTCTGGTCTTCAGTTCATCTTTAGAATATTCGGTAGTTGTATCAAAATCTTTAAATGAAGGAAACGGCCCGATAGTCGCTCTCACCGACAAAGTAACCATCTCTGAATCCGTTAAGCAAAGACACAAAGAACGGGCGTGAACTGCATCTGAAATATACCTAGCCAAAGAAATAATAGCATTATCTATATTGTCTACGGTAGAAATACTGTGAACAAAACGATTCAGGAAGTTAACGACTGCGCGACGATCTTGAATATTTCTTTCGACTTCAATCTCGAGCTTTTTACTTTTGAAATTGCTCATGATCAATAAAATCAAAAGTACAACAATAAGTATCGCAAATGGAATTATTATCTCTAACATGAATTAACTATAAAATTGCCGCTGTGTATTAAAGTTTAAATATAAACTTATCACCTTGAGGGTATTTTAAAATACTTGAACTTAAAAAGTTCCATTTTTATTATGCCTGAAAAGACCTATAGTGGTCATATTCATTTTCCAAGACAATACCAGAGGAAGCGGACATTACATGAAACAATACCTTGAACTTCTCGACCACGTACTTAAAAATGGCACAGATAAAGAAGATAGAACTGGAACCGGAACCCGTAGCGTCTTTGGTCACCAAATGCGCTTTGACTTGACTAAGGGATTTCCAGTACTGACGACTAAAAAGCTTCATTTGAGATCTATAATTCACGAACTACTTTGGTTTATATCCGGCGATACTAACATCAAATACCTTAAAGAAAATGGCGTTCGCATTTGGGATGAGTGGGCCGATGAAAATGGTGATTTAGGGCCTGTTTATGGGCACCAATGGAGATCTTGGCCAAATCCAACTGGCGGCACTATTGATCAATTCAAAAACACAATTGAAATGATTAAGACTAATCCCGACTCAAGAAGACTTATTATCTCGGCATGGAACCCTTCTGAAATCGATAAAATGGCTCTACCTCCATGTCACAGCCTATTCCAATTCTATGTCGCAAACGGCAAGCTTTCCTGCCAATTATATCAGAGAAGCGCTGACATCTTTTTAGGAGTTCCATTCAACATTGCTTCTTATGCGCTATTAACAATGATGGTTGCTCAATGCAGTGGCTTAGAAGTTGGTGACTTCGTTCATACTTTTGGAGATGCTCACTTATACAACAATCACTTTGAGCAAGCAGAGCTTCAATTGACCAGAACGCCGAAAGAACTACCCGCCATGAAAATTAACCCGGATGTCAAAGATATCTTCTCCTTTAAATATGAAGACTTTGAGCTAATTAATTACGAGGCGGATCCGCATATCAAAGCAGCGGTGTCTGTTTAATGGTTACTATAATAGCGGCTGTCGACCGCAACAGACTAATTGGTGTTGATAATGGTCTTCCATGGCGCTTATCTGCAGATTTGCAAAACTTCAAAAAGTTAACTTCAGGTAATGCTATTATCATGGGCCGTAAGACCTGGGAATCTCTTCCAGGGAAATTACCTAAGAGGCACCATATAATCGTCACCAGAAATACAGAGTATAGTGCTGACGGCTGCACTGTTGTTAACTCTCTGGAGGAAGCGGTAAAGGCAGTAAATGAAGATCACGCCTTTATCATTGGTGGCGGCCAAATCTATGAACAGTCTTTGGGTTTAGCAGATGAAATGATTCTTACCGAAGTTGAGACCGAAGCTAAAGGCGATGCCTGGTTTCCTAAGTTTGATACAGCACAATGGAACTTAGTCTCTAAAGAGTCATTTAAAGCCGACGAAAAAAATGAACATGATTACAGCTTCTGCCACTACAAGAAAGCTTAAAAGATAGATTAAACTTCATTCCATCTAAACATAAAAAAAGCACTCACTTTGTGAGTGCTTTTTTTATTTGAGTCGGGGCGACAGGATTCGAACCTACGACCTTCTGGACCCAAACCAGACGCGCTACCAGACTGCGCTACGCCCCGTTGATGGCACAGATAATAACTCCGTCTTGAACTTATTCAAACGTGTTTTTAACAGATTCTTACTTTTTTTCAAGATTTTGAAAAAGTGACAGTAAAAAGTCGCGATTATCTGCTGAAAGGTAGCGCATTTCGCCTCCCATCCTGCTAAAAGATTTATTGTAACGCAAATAATAATCTGGATTAGTTTCCGGGGGTTCACCTTTAGTCCAATCCCAATGTGTTTCCTGAAGATCGACAATCAGGATATAATGGTCAGTAATATTCCTGCCTTCCTGAATTTCGACATTTCGGCCAATAGACATAGATTTCTCGAAAACCATTGGCGACATTACTGCTGAACCAACAGACAGATAAACTCCTCCATTCAATTGTCGGACATTTTCAGCAAAAGTCAAAAAGTCTCTCTCAGCCGCTCGACCAATACAAGCACCGGAATTCATCGCATGATTATATATAATATCATGCCCAATCATTGGGTGACTTGTAAAAGGAATTCCTAATCTATAAGCCGCGGCCTGAACAGAACATTCTTTAAAAGGGTGAGGAACTGAGAGCCAGCCTTCTTCCAAATCAAATTCGTTGATCTTTATTAAGAGATCTGCTGCAGCTGCTGACTTCTTGGAGTCAGAAACCGCAAATTGCTTAATCTCCTCAATCAGTGCTTGCTTAGAGGGTATTTCGAGGCCTTCATTACAAATAAAAGCACCAACGGACTCTCCATAGCCTAGGCCTTCATAAGTACCTACATTTATAGCCAAATTCAAATAAAAACCAGTTTCTTGCCAATTTCCAAATTTGCCTTGTGAGGCATAGGCCTGAACATCTTCGCTGGTTTGTCCTTGAAAGGCGAACTCCCAGTCATGTATAATTCCTGCTCCATTTGTTGCCAGTTGGCTCAACCAACCTCCTTCAAGTAAAGCAATAAACACAGGAGCTAAACAATTCTTAATAGAATGTGCACCAAAAGTCAACATGACCGGCTTATCATTATCTTTTGCATCGCGAACTTTAGAAACAACTTCACTTATAAGTGGTGCCGATTCAATGGAAAGTTGTGATTCAGCATTAGGAAGTATTTGTTTCTCTGCAAAAAGCTGCTTGTTTTGCCTTTCTGACAAAGGCAACATTTTAACCTTTTTGCGGTCAAATTTATTATAGGGCATTTAGTATTCCAAATAACTTACTGAAAGGATTAATTAGTGCTTAAGAAAACCAATTAATTTCCCCAAAAAGGAATCAGACTCACGGTGCCCCATAAGTACCTCCAATTCGCCTTGATCGAAGTAAATACCTTTACAATCTCTACACTTATCAATCATTATTCCTTCAAGTGAAGTTTCTTCCATCTGACCACCACACTTAGGACAGCGCATCCAGTGAATTTCTTTGGCAAGAGCTTTTTTTGTAGCTTCGCGAGCTTCACGTACTGTTTTAAGCTTTTCTTTTTCTGAATTGTGAAAATACTTATCTTCCAGATCGTAACCTGAATTTCCAAGAGAATTTGACATAGCGGCTCCTTTAATTATTTAACGCTTAAAATTTAATATAATACTACGCACTACATTTGCCCTATGATTTTACAAAAAACGATTGTTCGAAAAAAGGGTACAAAACATGTTCAAATTAAGCTTTAATTATTGATAACGGCTAGAAACAATTACAGAAATTTTCTATAATCAAAAAATTACAATTCACTTAAGTGCAAAACTATGTAGTATGAAGCTTATCTGCCCAGAATGTTCTGAAACCTCAGCTATCGAGAATAAACCCTCTCAAGAACATATTTGTACTAAGTGTCAAAATTCATTCTCAATCGAAGGAAATACCATTGACGAAACGGATTTAGAAAATATCCATAAAGCAATCGGTTCAGCAGATAACACTACAAGTATTTCGATGCAAAATAACAACAAACCTACAGATGTTCCTGAATATCTAGGTATTTACAAAATAGAAAAGGAACTTGCTTTCGGAGCAGTGGGTAAAGTTTATCTAGGCAAACATAAAAGCCTTCACATCCCTGTTGCCATTAAAGTTTTAAGCCGGACTATCAGTGAAAATATCGTTACGTCCCAAAGATTTATAAGAGAAGCAAAAGCTGCCGCACAGTTAAACCATATAAACATTGTGCGGATTCTTGATTGTGGAGTTGAAAATGAGATCATTTACTATGTAATGGAATACGTAAAACATGGCAGTACAGGTTCTAAACTGAGAGAGCAAAAAGTGCCATTTTCTGAAGACGAAGCCCTAGCTATTGGCCAGAGTGTTTGCCGAGCATTGAGAGAAGCTGAAAAATTCAATATTGTTCATAGGGATATCAAGCCGGACAATATAATGATTGCGGCTGAAGGTCTCTATAAAGTCGCAGATTTAGGTCTCGCAAAATTAAACAATGATCCAGAGCAGATCCAAAGAAGTGATTTAACCGGATACCAAATTGGTATGGGAACTCCTCATTATATGGCGCCAGAGCAAGCTATTGATGCGAAAAATGTCGATCAGCGTGCAGATTTATACTCACTCGGTGTCACTATGTACCAACTTGCTACCAATAAACTTCCTTATCCAGGCACGGATGTTGGTGCAGTTTTAAGAAAACATGCAGTTAAGGAAATCCCAAGTGCATTGGATAATAATCCAAACCTTAGCACCGAATTCGATAAAATGATAAAAAAATGTATGGCTAAGACCCCTGAAGCCAGATATCAAAGTGCACTTGAACTTATGGAGACTCTTACGAAACTTAGAGAACCATTAATGGGAAATCAAGCGATCCATCAAGATACCGTCACAGACATCTCCGGCCATTTGCTCAATAAATTATCAGAATTCAACTCCTGTACGGAAATCACAAATCATTCAAAAGTGAAAAACTTATGGATAGTCATTAGCCTAATCAGTGTAATTATTTTACTGACTCTCTATATTATTGTTAATTAGCTCATTTTTATTGACTTTTAAGGCTATTCCAGCTTTTTTTGGGTGGAACATCTTCCATTAAAGTATTAAACTTGAAAATTAATAATATAAAATTGGAGATATACCATAGCACGAATTGTACTTAAAGGAGATGAAGAACTATCTGGCAAAGAAGTCAGACTCCTTGATGATGAAGGTCAAGAAGTAGGCATTGTTTCATTTAGAGAGGCTCTTAGCCGAAGTGATGAAGAAGGCTTTGATCTAGTTGAAATTGCAGCTCAGGCTAAACCTCCAGTTGTCAAACTCATGAATTACGGCAAGTTTGTTTATGAAAAAAATAAACGCGAAAAAGCTGCCAAGAAAAAGCAACACAGCAACAAAGCCAAAGAAATCAAATTTCACGTAAATGTAGAAAAACATGACTACGATTATAAATGTAACCATGCCAAAGAGTTCCTCGAGAAAGGCTACAAAGTCAAACTGACAATCCAGTACCGTGGTCGTGAAATGGCTCATAAAGAACTCGGCTTTGATTTAATGAATAAAATTAAAGCAGAATTAAACGGTCTGTGTCAAATTGAAGCTCACCCAAAACTTCAAGGTAGAAATATGGCAATGATCGTAGCTCCTGTTTCAAAGAAGTAAATTAATCTTCTTTTAACCAGCTTATAAATAGGCATAACTTTGTCTTATTTTTAGCTGGTTTTTTTTTGCTTTCATCCTATGGTTTAAGTCCTTCTGCATACGGCTGGCATCGGCCGTATCAGTTTAACTTTAATGAAAATTAGGAGTTAACGATGCCTAAACAGAAAACTAGAAAATGCGTAGCTAAGCGTCTCAAGCAGACAAAAAGCGGCAAATTCATGCACAATAGTCCAGGCAAAAGACATATCTTGACTAAAAAGTCTTCCAAAAGAAAGAACCGTCTAGGTAAAGCTAAAGTCCTTAGCGGAACTGAACTTAACAACGTTAAAAACTCTCTGCCTTACGGCCTGAGCTAATTGGAGGACTAATTAAATGAGATCTACTAACGCAGTTGCCTCAAGAACAAGACGTAAAAGAATTCTTGAAAGAGCCAAAGGTTTTTATGGCGCAAGAAGTAAGCAAATCAGAACAGCTTCAGATGCTGTAGATAAAGCTGGTGTTCACGCTTATAAAGGCAGAAAACTTAAAAAGCGTCAATTCAGAAGACTTTGGACTGTAAGAATCAATGCTGCATGTCGTCAGCTTGGTACTAACTACAGCAAATTCATCAATGGTCTTAAGAAGCAAAACATTGAACTAAACAGAAAGGTTCTAGCTGACCTTGCTTTGAATGACCCAAAAGCATTTGCTTCACTTGTAGAAAAAACTAAGTAATAAACTTCCTAGTTTTTTTATATTTGATTTTAAGCAGAGTTTCTTTATTGGAACTCTGTTTTTTTTGTTGCTACAAAAAAGCCCCAGTCATAAAACCGAGGCTAAGAGTTAAGCTAGAATCAATAATTACTGACCAAATAACTTTGTATAATTATCAAATAACTTAAATACGGTAAATCCAATAGTGCCAATAGCGACCAATGAACTTATAGTCATAAATATACCTGGCAGAGCCTTAGGATCATCACCTACAACCTCATCATAAGAATCAGCTGGAGCATTTGATCTAGCAGTTTGCTTTACCGATGGTGATGCAGAAGTTGGAGCTGATGCACCTTTAAGCTTCAGAGTTCCACCCTTTTTATCTTCTCCAAGTCTCACTGTTTGATCGCCACCCGGAGCTGCTTTAAGTTTGAGCGTACCGGATGGAGCACCACTATCAGTTGGAGACTTAATTTTAAGTGTTCCACCGGCACCACCGCCAGTATCTACTGATACAGGGCTTTTAATCTTTAGTGTTCCACCAGCCGCTGCTGGGTCTGAAAAGTTAGGCTTTGAAACTTTTATCGTACCTGACTCTGATGAAGTTGCAGGCATATTAATCTTCAAAGTACCAGCTGGTGAACCCTGTTGAGGTATATTAACCGTTCCACCAGGTTCAGTAGTACCAATTTTCATAGTACCAGCTGCTGCAGGTGTTTGAGTCTTGCCAGAATCCGAAGGTGGTCTTAAGCGAATAGTTTGACTTGCTGTTAAAATACCTGCAAGCTGCTTTTTCTTTTCCTTAATTACCTTTAGGTGGACTGTGTCTGAAATATTTTCAGAATCCAAACTAATAGTTTGAGTTGATGATTTTGGTTTAATTTTCTTAAGCTTACTTGTATCTGAATCACGAAGAGTCATTGGGTCCAATACATCTTCACCACTCTTCAAATCAGCTTTAGGCTTAACAAGAGGCTGAGTATTTATATCGTCATTCTTCTCAGCTTTACTTTTATCTTCACTCATTTAACTACTCCAAATTTATATAAATAAAATATTACCAAAATAAAAAAAATCCCACCTGCTTAGCAGGTGGGCAGAGAATTATAGTCTCTTAAAATCTGGTAAACCTTTATCTACACTTGGTTTCTTAGGTAGACCTGCAGGATCGATCAATCTCGCAGTAACAAACATTAATAGGTTTGTTTTTATACTTTCACTACCACTTGATTGAAACAGTTGACCAACAAGTGGGATATCAGATAAATATGGAACTGAGTCATTTACAGAAGTGACTCTCTCACTGATCAAACCACCTAACATGATAGTTTCACCGTCCCAAATTGTAACTCTAGTCTCAATAGTTCTGGCAGTTAAAATGGGCATACTGTAAATGGCATCAATAAATATTGGTGGAAGTGGAATAGGAATATCACCTATCAATTGAAACGTTTGTAACTCCATGACAGAGTTAAAGGCATCATCATATCCAACAAATTCTAATATCTGCGGTCTTAGATCTAGAGAGATAGTATATCCATCAGGTTCAACTGTAGGTGTTACTTCTAAAACAATACCAACATCTCTCGGTTCTCCGAATGTTGGAGCTGAACCAATTGCTGTAAGTTCACTTATGTCTGGAGCTTCAAAACTCTCAGGGAAATATCTTTCTTCTACAATTCTTATGATAGCAGTCTTACCACTTACCGCAGTTACTTGAGGTGCAGATAAAGTATCTGCAGATGTTTCTTGCTCTAGAGCTCTCACTAAACCTTGGAATAAATAGTCTCCCATTATTACAGCTACGCCAGCTTGCGGTCCAAGACCATTACCAGGATTAATGATTGTGTTAATTCCTCGTATACCAGAATCAGATGATGGATCTAAACCGGCATTTGGATTTACCGCATCAGGTCCAATATTGTCATTAAAACCTAAATTTTGTGGATTTATGCCTGGAGACAAATCACCAGGCTCATTAGAGGAACCTATCAACCATTCAAAACCAAATTCATCTACATTCGTATGCTCGATTTCAATAAATTTTGATTCCACTGATACTTGAGGTGTTTCAATCCCAATCTGACGTAAGACTTCTTCAAGTTTCCTATGGTTGTCTGGTGTATTAGTAACGACTAAGCGCATTGCTTGCTGAACAAATTTCATCTTTGCGCCAGGAGGAAAGGAAATACCAAGACTTGTAAAATAGTCTTTAAATTGGTCACCCCCACCACCTTCACCGCCACCAAGACCATCAACAATATCTGCAGCCTCTTTATTAGAAACAATATCTAATAATCCAGCAGAAATTGAATAAAATTTAGTCTCCAAGGTCTGGAACGAAGCATTATCGCCTATAATTACAGCAAATTCTTCAACTTTGTACTTAAGTCCTACCTGTTCACAGATATACTTAATTACTTCACCTACAGGAATATCATCTGCATCCAAATTTATTTTTTTACCACCAGATGCTGCGACTTCTTCTACTGCTGGCTCATCAAACTCATCAAGATCATCAGCTAGTGGGTCATCATCAATACCTGCAGGTGCAGCAGCTGCTTCACTATCAACTGATACAATTACATTTAGGCCTTCACCTTCTTCATCGAGATCTCTTGTCGTTCTCTTAATGAAATCAACTACAAAATCTAAATCTCTATCTTCAAACCTAACTTTCGGAATGACAATCTGAAGTTTTTTGTAAATTTTACCGACCTGAGTAGAAGCATCTACTACACTCACGTCAGTCTTAATTTCACTATCTGTAGAATAGATATTTATTGGATCACTCCACTTCCATTCTACTTCATCAATAAATTCTTGATAGCTATTTTCACGTCTCTGTTGACCAGCTTCTAAAATCTTACGATTTGTTTTATATAAAAGATTAACTGCATCTTCATTATATGGCTGATTAACTAAAATCTGTTCTAAAGTAGCTCTGCATAAGGTAAATCTTCTTTGAGAAAAATAAATTTTAGCTCTATCAAATAAAATCTTATTAGCGATTGAACCCTTCTGAGGATCATTTACAAACTCATCTCTCAATCTATGAGCACCAACTTTCTCAACATGCTCATTTATTTTGATTAGATTTTGAACTTTCTCTATTTCAGAGTTAATTAATTGTTCATCTACACCAGCAATTTTTTTTGCTTTCTTAAGCAAAACTAATGCTTTTTCATAACCAGTCTGAGTTTCCTCATTTTGGTTTTTCTGAGCTTGCTCGACTAAAGCCAGTGCATATGACTTTAAGCTTTCACCATACAGAGCTTCAGCTTTCTCAATTTTTGAAAGGATTAGCTTATCTGACTTAGATACTTTATTTAGCTGTAGAATTACCTTCTCTAGCTTAGATGAAGCTTCTTCAAACTTCTCATAATTAATAAGTGAGTTAGCTTCTTTAAATAGCAAATCAGCCTCTAGCTCATATTGCTGTCTTAAAATTTCATCAATCTTTACAATCTTTGATGACTCAGCACCATTGCTGACTACTTTCTCAGCAATCTTTTCTTGTCCATTACTGCTTAATATCATACCAGAGGCAAGCAAAAGACCAAAAAGTTTTTTATTCAGGTTTGTACTATTCATTATACTCTCCAAGTGATCCCTGTGATTCTTAATTTATTAAAGTCTCTTAAAATCAGGTAATCCTCTGATATTATTTTCTCTAATTGGTAAGCCAGCATTATTAACTAATCTAGCAGTTACAAATATTAAAAGGTTTTGTTTAACTCTGCCATCACCTTCATTCTTAAAGAGTTCACCTATAAGCGGTACATCACTAAGGTAAGGAACATTATCCTTCCAAGCGACAACCTTCTCCTTAAGCAATCCACCAATTACCACTGACTCGCCATCCCACATCTTAATCCTGGTATCTATTGATCTTGAGGACAAAATTGGCATATCATATCTCGATAATGCGGTAATATCAGCGCCACCAACTGCTCCTAAAATCTGGATAGGTGTGTTAAAAGTTGAGTCAAGGGCTACAAACTCAATAACTTGCGGCTTAAGTTCGATTTCAATAGATACTCCATCAGGGTCAACCTGTGGTGTTACTTCTAAAACAACACCTAAATCAGTAGGGTCACCAAAGTTAGGCGCAGACGGGGTAATTTCAGGTAAGCCAATCTGACCTTGACCATTGCCACCACCAACAAGTGTAATCTCTGCAGCCTCCCAACTTTCAGGGAAATATCTTTCAGTTACAACTCTCAGAATTGCTGTATTACCATTTTGAGTAATTACTTTAGGTGCCGATAATACATCTGCATTTGTCTGTTGTGAAAGCGCTCTTACAATAGTATTAAATTGATTACTACCAATGACGCTGGTAAAAGATAAAAATCCTTCCTCTGCTTCTCCTGTGACCAGACCAATACCATTCATAGTGAGCTCTTCAGCAAAAGCACCAATACTTCTAATACCTGATCCTAAACCACCAGAAGCGAACGCCGCGTCATCTACCTCAACAATATTACCATCAACTCCAATCTCTGTTCTACCATAATTGCCATTATCTAGAAGAAGATTGCCTTCTAAGTTGGGTATTAAATTAACTCTTTCATCAACAGTGCCAGTCTCTTGCAAAGCCCACTGAAAACCGAATTCTTCTAAATCTGCTTGATTAATTTCTACAAATTTCGTTTCGATAACAATTTGAGCTGCTTCTACTTGAAGTTGATTAATAATTTCTTGAACTCTTCTCTGTTCAGTAATGGTATTTGTTACTACAAGTCTAGAAACGTTTGCTAGATATGCAACATTTGCTCCTGCAGGAAATTGAACACCCATTGCTTCTAAGTATTGCTTCACATTTCCTTCATCTTCACCAGCGACATCTTCAATCCCACCGACTAAATCAGCACCACCGCCACCATCTGCAGCGTTATCCTTAATCGCAGCAAACACCTGTGAGTTAACAGGATAAAAACGAATTACCATCTCATCAATCTGAACTCTTGGATCTGCGATAATTACAGCATGATCGTCAACTTTGAATTTTAATCCTGCCGCCAAACAAATATATCTGATAATTTCGTTTATCGGCATATTCTCGAAGTCAAAATTAAACTTCTTATCAGTATTGCCAACAGCGTTCATCGGAGCAGCTTCTGCGATATCATCTTCAGGATCAGCAAATGGATCATCCTCTTCAGCAGCGAAAGCATCAAAACCATCATCTTCTACCGCTGCGGCTGCTGGTGCGGCAGATTCCACGAAAGGTCTATAAATTAAAGTTACACCTTTTTTGTCTACATCTTGCTTAATACTCTCTTCTTTAAGAGCATCGATAACTTCTTGTATCTTACCATTCTGCCTAAATCTGGGAATAATAATTTTAAGTTTTTCGGTAATTTTATCAAAACCTGTCGATGCAGGAATACGGCCGTCTTCACTAAGCTCTGTTGTTAAACCAACAGTAGCTGACTTTATGGGCAGATTCCATTTCCACTCAACCTCATCAACTCTTTCTTGAACAGTTGCAATGCGGCGGCTTCTTCCAGATAACAGCAACTTCTCATTAACTCTTAATAGTAAAGTTGCTGCCTTTGAATCAAATGGATCTAACACCAAAATCTCTTCAAGCATATCTTTTGCATCAATAAATCTTCTTCCAGAATACAGGATCTGAGCTTGCTCTAAGCGCCAGCCTTTTTCTTCCTCTAACTTTTGATGCTCTATCTCTAGTCCTTTTGCGTTAATTGCAGCGACTCTTTCTGCTTCTTTACGCAACTCAACAACTCTTCTCTTTTGCTCAGCAACAAATTGATCAAGTTCAGGATTAAATTTCAGAGCCTGTTCCAAGGTTTCAATTGCTTGATCAAACTTCTGAACAGACAAGTTTTTATCAGCCTCATCAGTTAACTGCTTAGCAAACTGCTTGTATACTTCGCTAAGCTTTTTACTTGAGTCCTCAATCTTCAGAAGAACTCGCTCTTCAGATGCTGACACTTTCTTATAAGTAGCTATGGCTTTCTTGAAGTTCTCCAAGGCGCCTGATAAGTCACCCATTCTGTAGGCCTTCTCAGCCACTAGCTTGAGATTATCACCTTCTAATTCTTTTTGCTGCTTGATAGCAACTTCAACTTTTGAAAGGCTTCCATCTTTTCCAATAACCTGATCAGCTATCTCGCCTGTATCCTGCTGTGCTTGGGCTGTACCCAAATATGGTATAGAAAGTAGCGCGCAAAGCGCCAACCTTTTTGATATAGTGGAACACAGTTTAGAGTCGTTCATTTTTTTTTGTCCCTGATTCACTTATAATTCAAGTTTGTATAATACACGTCAATATTTGATTAAAAAGTAAGATTTTGTGTTTTTATGGCTTTTTGGATATTTTTGTCACATTTGAAACTACTAAACAACACTTAAACTATTGAAAAAGTTTAGTATAATTATCAAATAATTTAAATACAGCAAAACCAAGAGCTGCTATTGTCATTAAGGTATTCAAGGTCATCATAATACCTGGTTTTAGCCTGGAATCATCATCCAAGCCATCAAAAGAAGTTACATCGTCAGCAGTGTTATTTATCTGCTTTCTTGAGGTTGATGAGGATAGAGAAGTAGAAGCGCCTTTTAATTTCAGTGTTCCACCACTACTGCTTCCACTCATTCGTACTGTCTGATCTGCAGATGCAGATTTAAGTTTAAGCGTACCAGAAGGAGCCACACCAGATTGCTCAGTAGACTTAATTTTAAGTGTACTTCCTCCTGATTGTCCGGCCACAGGGCTCTTAATTTTAAGAGTACCTGATGGTGCCTGAGAACCCGGAAAGCTTGGCTTAGAAACTTTAATTGTCCCAGACTCCGAGGATGTTGCAGGCATATTTATTTTCAAAGTTCCAACTGGAGATCCTTGTGGTGACATATTTACGGTACCACCAGGAGCAGGAGCCCCCAACTTCATTTTAGTGTCTTCACTGGCAGGAGACTGAGTCTTTCCTGAATCAGATGGCGGTCTCAAACGGATTGTTTGACTTGCAGTCAAAATACCAGCAAGCTGTTTTTTCTTTTCTTTGATAACTTTCAAATGCACTGTATCTGAAATATTCTCAGAATCCAAGCTAATCGTCTGCGTAGATGATTTTGGCTTAATCTTTTTTAATTTACTCGTATCTGAATCACGTAGCGTCATTGGGTCTAAAACATCTTCACCTGAATTCAATGATACTTTAGGCTTAACAACTGCCTGAGTATTAACATCGTCATTTAACTCAGCTTTTTTAATTCTAGTCGAATCTGTTTTATCGAAGCGACTTGTTTTTTTAAGTATGTCTTGATCTCTTGCAACGCTACTGGTATCATCTTTCTTAAGACGAATTTCAGGATTATTATCAGACATCTCTACCTCAACAATTCATCTTCAAGAGATAATGAGCTATCTTTTCTTTCTCCTGGCTCTTTCAACAGAGATTCAAGACCAACTTTTACTGAATCTTTCATTTTATAATCAATTATAGTGATAGTGCGTGACTCTCTGTCAAACTTTGTGGCTTTATATTTTTCTTTGTTGCCATTCTTATCAACTAATTCAAAACTTTCATTCAATTCAATAAAAACTAACTTACCGGTCAACCCATTAACTAATGCATAAACAACATTTTTTACAGTCTTATTCTTCCCACTAGGAATCTTTACTGGGCCTTCGCCTTCTTTTTGAATCATTATATACTCGCGACCATCATCATCTTTATCAACGTCAATAATCGTATAACCAATTTCGTCGATTTTGTCATTTACTCTTTTAAAGATACTTCTCTTACCTCTCTTGGTAAAAATATCCGCATAAATGTCCCAAGTCTTTTTATCTGCTTCATTATTAATTCCAAAATTTGCAAAAGTAATTGGATAGTAATTCTGCTTCCTAATTTTATAATGAAGATTCGTTCTAGTTATAATAGATGGATGATCATCGGCGTCTTTTATGTCTGTTTGCGCTTCAATTTCATCAATATTTGCATAACCGGCTGCGTCAAAGTCAGCGAATGCATCACTAGCATCCTCTGGGTTTAGACCAAATTTAATCTCATCGGCATCTTTAATTCCATCACCATCGGCATCTTTTGAATTACCCCTTGGATCATCTGGTGGAGGCTTGGTATCTGTATTACACCAAGGGCATTTGGGAAGTGAACGATGAATTAGATAGTTACAATCAATACTTCTACAATAGATATAGCCTTTAGAATCGTAAGGTTGCGGCTTTTCCTCTTCTAAAGATGAAGCCTTCACTTGAATTTCTGGAACTGAAGAAACCTTTACAGAAACACCAGCATCATTTTTCACTATTGTTAGCTGTTCTTTATCCATAGTAGAAATCATATAAACAGAGCAAACAGCCAAAACTATCAGCAACAAAGTCAATAAAACTTTTTCAATATTTTTAAGAATAATATCTTTCATTACTTAAGCTCCTTCGTATACTGAATCCAATCTATAGTTAACTCCAAGTTAACTATTGCATCCTTGAAAGGAGCAACACTTTCTTTTTGTAGCTTTGCCCCGTCAATAACCTTTTTAACATCAATACTATCTAATTCGTCACCCAGATCAAGGATATCATCACTTTTCTTATCATCCTTAGAGCCTTGAGACTCACGCTCTATTTTAGGCCTAATATCACCTGAAGTTGCATTAAGCTGCTCTTCTGCTTTTAAGTGAAATCCATTTACTTCAAAATAGAACTTTTCATCTGAAGCAATTTTATTCATTAAACGTTTAACACCCTTAGCTGTATTAGTTGTTTTGAGAATAAATTTATAGCCTTTAAGTCCTAATTTAGAATTAGCTGCATATTTTAGTACATTGGGACGCTCGATTGCATCGATTGAAATAACATCCGCGTCAATACAGATATTTACTAATCTCTCAGTTGCCGCTAAAATCTCAAAAACAATTTCACGATCCTCTGCACTTAGAGAAAAAAGCTCATTATTGTCATATACACCGAAAGAAAGCCTATCTGGCGTCATATTTTTATCAGCTAAGGCTTCATCTATAAGAAAATTGATTTTGTCTTTAATAATCTTCTTAGCTTTTGCTGAGCTCATCCCTTTAACATACTCAGTTTCCAACTCATATTTTTTTGCTCTAGCAAAATATGCGTCATTCAAAGCACTTTCCCATTTTTCACTTTCAGCTTGAGCTTTTCTCGCATTTGAATCAGTTATAGAATAGGAACTATCGTTAATTGACTTCGCTTGCCCACGCAAAGATTCTATTTCTTTACGACTCTGCTCTGTAGCGGATGTATCATCCATCCACATCCACATTATTACACAGTCCACTATGAAAACAACGATAATCAATATCAAAAGTTCTGGGTGTTTTTTAAAGAAATCTTTCATTGTTATTTTGTACCAATAGGATTATATAATGCTACTTGAATCTCAAAGTCACTTAAATTCTTATAAGTACGACTTTCATTAAAGTTATTAATTTTTGTCAGCTTACCGTCTTCCTGAAAGATCTTTTTCTGCTGATTACCTCTAAGGGTAAGATTAGAAATATAGGTATACAAAATATCATCTATTGACTTATCTGATGAACTATTCACAAAATAGCCACGAATAACAAATCCACTTACCTGAGACCCTTGACCTGCTACCACTATACCGGAATTCTCTTTTGCCAGTCGCTCTCTCATTCGTCTCATACGTCCACGACTTCCACCTTGTTCAACCTCCTCCTCAGGAGCTGAACTGGCGCCACCACTGGCTCTATCTGTAAATGCTTTAATATCACCTTTAATTGGTTCAATCTCTGTCACCCACAATCCTGCAGGCGCCCACTCTTCAATTCCTCGTATAACCTCTATAGAACTATATTTATTCTCAAAGGTTTTCTTTAAAGATTCATAATTCGCTTTAAGTATATTCTTCCTTTTGTCATATTGATTGATACGACTAAGTATAGATGATTTTTCACTGACCTCTTTTTTATGCCTCTTAATCTCTGCATCATAGTAACTTCTTTGGCTTTTAGAACCCGCCAAGAAAACCAGAGGAATCAGAACTGCTATAACTGCAGAAAAATAAAAGAATGGTTTCTTTGCTATAAATGAATCACGATCCTTATACTTCTCAGGAATCAATGAAATTTCGACTGGACACACACTAACTCTTAAAGCCATACCTATAACTTCACTGAACTGGTGAGCTCTTTCAGCCAAGAAACTTCGATCAACATCTGGACCTAGCTTAATCCCCTGGAAAGGATTCAAATATTCCACATCCAGTCTTAGCTTATCCTGAAAGAATGTCTCTGTAAAAGCCATTATTGACGAACCACCAGCAAGGAATAGTTTTATTGGCTTGTTACCTTTTTGTTGAGAGCGATAAATATTTATCGAACGACTGACTTCACCATGTAGCCTAGTCATCACATTTCTTACAATTTTAGAAATTGTTGCAGCCACCTCAGACTCAGGCTCTTCATAAGCTCCACCAAGAGCTACAAAACCATGACGTTGCTTTAATTCCTCAGCCTCATCAATACCTATACCGAACTCTTTGGAGATCTGCTGTGAGATAGCATAACCAGCAATTGGAATATTACGTGAGAAGAACAGATCTCCATCTGCAAAAATCAGATTTGAGCATCTTGAACCGATTGACAAGACCATAGCACAATTATCATCACCAATCCTATTAACACGAGCTGCATTATAACAAGTGGAAGAAGCAACATCTACTAACTGAACTCTCAAACCAAGCTCTTCAACAGCTTCAGTAATCTGTTCAACAATTTCATTTTTTATTACTACAAACATCACATCCAGTTCATCACCAGTACCGATCAACTGATAATCCCAGATAACTTCATTCATATCAAATGGAACGTGTTGCTTTGCCTCAAATTCAACAATCTGCTTAACTCGCTCCTCATTTTCATCAATTGGAGGAAGTTTAACAAATCTAATAAAAGCCAACTGTGACGATAGAGAAAGAAATACTTTTTTAGCAGTAAAGTTTTTCTGACTAAGAACTTTTTCTAATGCCTTCTTAACCAAAGAAGGTCGGTTATCATCAGACATTTGAGCAGAATATTCAGCATAACCGAATTGCTTCATAAGTAATCCATCAGGAGAGTTTTCAAACTCACCTACTTTTATACTCCAAGCCCCTATATCTATCGATAAAATTAAATCATTAGCTGCCATCAAAAATTCCTCGTCAGTATAAAATTATTTGTCGTCTTCAACAATTAGATCGAAATATCCAACCTGAGAAAATTTAAAGGGAGTTTCATTTCGATTTAGCAGTACATTTTTTAGCTCATGTGAATCTTCACTGTCAAACGCACTCTTAAACTCTTGCTTCTTATCTTCTTTGGCATCAACAATATAACTAGTCATATTTCTGACAGTTTTTCCGCCAATCTTCATAGTAAAGCGAAGCATCAACCCTCTCATGAAGCTACTCTTGCCTTCATTGAAATACCTTTTCAAAGTTCTTGGATCAATGAACACAACAGAAGTATTCTTACCCTCTGTAACATTTCTATATTTTATTTTCTTTTCAGTCTTTATGAACTGCTTGATACTCTTTGCATTTTTCCCAAGTGGAGAATATAACATTTCCCAAGTGACTTCTACATCATCCAGCCACTTACCATTATCTAACAAGCCTTTAGGCTTAACATTACCAAATTTCACATCGTAATGAGCCATAAACTTCACCCAATTATCATCATCAGAAGATGCTTTTGGATAAATATTCCCTGACATCGATGACGAAATTTGCTTGTTATCTAATTCAATTTTATCAAGTGTAATTGTTTGAGCAAAAAGACCGCTCGGAAGTGTTAATAATAACGAAGTAAGGAAAATGGCAATTTTGGCTTTCACGTTAGATCTCCATATTGATGTTGCTTTACTCAAGCATAAAACATATAGTGGCAACCTTGAGGCTTCAACGGATTTTGCCCAATAAAATTGACAAAAATGTAAAATTTATAAGCTTATTTTAGGAATTCATCTTTAACAGGCTTAGTACTTAAGCCAAGATTACCTTCTAAATAGGCATTTGACATAGCTGACGGAAGTGATGCTTTTGACATTACTAGCCCTGCCTGCATATTTTTCTTTCGAGCTTTCATTTCCTGCTGAGTTGCCAAAGCTTCGGACCTTGCTGACTCAGCCATTGCCTGGGCTATTTTTTTATCTGCTTCAGATTGCTCAACCATTATCTTCGCACCAATATTGTCAATTATATCGATTTCCAAAACATCAACTGAAACTAATTCATACGCCGTCCCAGCTAAAAGACCACTATTTTGAATTCGTTTTGAGATAATTTCCGGTCTTTCCAAAATAGTCTTGTGATCCTTTTCTTTACCAATAGAACTGATTACGCCCTCTCCCACTCTTGCCCGAACAGTACTCTCACCTGCGCCACCAACCAACTTATTCAAATCTACCCTAACGGTAACTTTCACCTGTACACCAAGTCGTATTCCATCTTGAGTCACCCCAACCATATAAGATTTTTCCCTCCCCTTCATTGGGCAATGTATAACTTGTGGACTCACATACGATTCTACGGCATCCAAAACATCTCTTCCGGCAAGATTAATATTACATAACTGCTCAAAGCTAAAGGGAAGCTTTGACCGGTTGGCTGATATATAAGCTTCGACAACAGAATCTAAGTCACCACCCACCAAATAATGCTGCTGCATACGACCTGCAGAAATTGACAAATTTGAACGGTGCAAACGAATTAAAGCTTCAATAATTAAACTTGGAGGGATTTTGCGAATGCGAATAAGGAAAATTTCAAGCAAACCAATAGGGAGCCCATTGCTTTTTGCTTGAATATAGAGATTAAAATTTAAAAATAAAATAACAGCTACCGGCAATAGCAAAATTGTTATTATTACCGGTAGCATGAACACGTACTATACAGATCTATAGTTTGGAGCGTCTTTTACCAATTGAATATCGTGTGGATGTGCCTCTCTCAAACCAGCTGGTGAAACTTTATAAAGAATCGCCTCTTTCTGAAGTTGCGGAATTGTTTTTGTACCACAGTAACCAAGCGAGAAACGCAATCCGCCTGCATACTGGTGAAGCACAGACTCTGCTGTACCTCTAAATGGCACGCGACCTTCAATACCTTGAGGAATCAACTTACTAGAATCTTCAATATCACCTTGAGAGTAACGCTCTCTACTGCCTTTGCCTTTCTTCATAGCTTCAAGACTACCCATTCCGCGGTAAATAACAAAACGTCTACCTTGATGAATAATCTTCTCACCTGGACTTTCTTCGGTTGCAGCCAAAAGACTACCAACCATAACAGTGCTTGCACCAACAGCAACAGCTTTAGCTACATCGCCACTCTGTTTAATACCACCATCGGCAATAATAGGAATTTCACCCTGAACTGCTTTAGCCGCTTCATAAACTGCAGTGATCTGCGGAACACCAACTCCTGCAACAACACGAGTGGTACAGATAGAACCTGGACCTATTCCAACTTTTACAGCATCAACGCCAGCATCTAAAAGAGCTTTAGCTCCTTCGCCCGTACCTACATTACCGGCAATAACATCAACACTTGAGTACTTCTTTTTCAATTCTTTCACTGTCTCGATCACACCTTTAGAGTGACCGTGAGCAGTATCAATTACCAAAGCATCAACACCAGCTTCAACTAGTGCTGCAGAGCGATCATAATCATAAGGGCTCATTGCTGCGGCAACTCTTAACTGATACTTTTCATCAAAATTCTGCTCATTCTGTGTCCCTTGATGCAAAGCATAAATATCGTGAAAGCTGTATAAACCAGTAAGCTTACCATTGTTATCAACCAAAGGTAATTTACCAATTTTATTTTCTATCATAAGATTATAGGCTTCATCTAGTGACGTCCCTGGTGCAGCAGTTATCAAATTAGCTGTCATAGCCTCTGAAACAGTCATTCCAGGAGTGGCAAACTTAAGATCTTTGGCTGTCAATATACCTACTAACAAACCTGAATCATCAACAATTGGAAAGCCTGAGAAAGGATAAGAATTATCTTCTTTCGCATCCAGAACCTCTCCAACCTTCTGATTTGACTTAAATGTTACCGGATTCTGAATCAAGCCATTTGCATAATGCTTAACTTTCTCAACTTCTGCAGCATGCTTGACAATATCCATATTTTTATGAATAACACCGATACCTCCCATCTGAGCCATGGCTATTGCCATATTTGCTTCAGTAACAGTATCCATTGCAGCACTTACAAAAGGTATATTTACTTTAATGTTTCTTGAAAACTTAGAAGTAATTTCGGCCTCATGCGGCAAGAATTCCGCATATCTGGTAACCAAAGTCACATCATCAAAAGTCAGTCCCATGTAGGGTGTTTGACTCATTAAACTATCTATATGTTTGTTACTCATATTAAAATTCACTAAAAGGTTCCAATTAATTAGCGTAGAATAGACCTCCAATCTGGCAAAATCAAGAATTATGCTTAAGATAATGAAGCACTCTAAAATTTTATTTAAAATGAGCGGGATTTCTGAACTTCTCAGAACCTTACATTAAACAACTAATGCTTTACTTAAGGAAAGAATTTGAGTACCACGAAAATTTCAAAATCTGATATCGAAAACATTTTCCCTGTCGACGAAATTAATCAGATTTTATATGCATATACTTCATGTCCTCACAGTATTCTGGGAAAGCATCCATTCAACAAAAAATACGCTTATAAAGCCTACGATCCAGCTGCCTCTAAAATCGAGATTACTCTACAAGGCAAAACTCACGAGATGACAAAAATCAATGATAATGGTTTTTATCTCTACATAGCTTCACAGGATGACAGCAACCCATACCAGTTAACCAAGCACTATGGAGATCACTCTGTCACCTCTTATGATCAATACTCATTCCTACCTACTGCTGGTGAACTTGACCTGCATTTATTTTCATCTGGAAACCATCAAGAGCTATACAACTTCCTAGGCTCTCGCCAAATAGAAGCTCAGGGTATTGAAGGCACACGTTTTGTCGTATGGGCTCCCAATGCATCAAGAGTTTCTCTACTTGGTAATTTTAACACGTGGGATGGTCGACGTCATATCATGAGATCTTTGGGCAGCACAGGTCTATGGGAGCTATTTGTTCCAGAGCTCCCTTCTGGAGAATACTACAAATACGAAATCAAAGATCAAAATGGGCATATTTTCACAAAACAAGACCCCATTTCAAAAAGCTACGAAAAAAGGCCAGGAACTGCTTCACGAGTTACAAAAGACTTAGATTATGATTGGCAGGATAATTCCTGGATGAACAGTAGAGCTCAGGAAGACCCTTTAAGGCAGCCACTAAGTATTTATGAAATGCATTTAAATAGTTGGGATGGCCCGGGACTTCCAGATAAAGGCGAGCGTGAATTCTATAACTACCGTGAACTGGCTCACGCCCTTGCAGCCTACGTGAATGATCTTGGATTTACTCACGTTGAACTTCTACCAATTACAGAACACCCATTAGATCAATCCTGGGGATACCAAACTACTGGTTACTTTGCTCCGACTTCTAGATTTGGAACTCCTGAAGACTTTGCATACTTTGTAGACCACCTCCACCAGGAAGGCATCGGCGTAATCATCGACTGGGCTCCTGCCCACTTCCCAAAAGATTCTTTTGCTTTAGGCCGTTTTGATGGTACAGCTCTCTATGAGCACTTAGACCCACGCTTAGGAGAGCACCAAGACTGGGGAACATTCATCTTCAATTATGGTAGACTTGAAGTTAAAAACTTCTTAATCGCTAGTGCTCTTTACTGGCTTAAAGAATTCCATATTGACGGTCTAAGAGTCGATGCTGTATCATCTATGTTATATCTCGACTACTCCAGAGAACACGACCAATGGATTCCAAATGAGCATGGAGGCAATGAAAACTTTGCTGCCATCGACTTCATCAAAGAACTAAACACCTTGAGCCATGATCAACACCCAGGGTCAATGATTATTGCTGAAGAGTCGACTGCATACGGTAAAGTATCAAAACCGATTTTTGATGGTGGGCTAGGTTATACTATGAAATGGAATATGGGTTGGATGCACGACTTCCTTGACTACTTCTCAAATGAATGTATCCACAGAAAGTATCATCAAAATCAAATTACTTTCTCTCTAACATACGCCTTCAATGAAAATTTCATTCTGCCTTTGAGTCACGATGAAGTTGTACATGGCAAAGGCAGCCTGATTGCAAAAATGCCGGGCGATATCTGGCAAAAATTTGCAAACCTCAGAAGTCTTTATGGCATCATGTTCTCACATCCGGGTAGAAAACTACTATTTATGGGTGCTGAAATTGCCCAATGGCCTGAATGGGACTGTGACAACCCTCTAGATTGGCCTACTCTGTCAGATTCAAATCATCAAGGTATTCAAAATCTAGTTAGAAAGCTAAACACTGTTTATAAAGAGAACCCATGTCTATGGGAAAATGACCATGACTACAACAGTTTTGATTGGATCGACTTCTCTGACTCAGAACAGAGCATCGTTTCTTTTGTTAGATACGACAGTAAAAAAGAAGATTCACTTCTTTGTGTTTGCAATATGACCCCTGTCGTGAGGGACAACTATAAAATAGGTGTTCCGGAAGCTGGTACATGGGAGATAATCATAAATACAGATTCATCTGAATTTAGTGGTACTAACTACCTAAGCAGTACATCTCTATCTACTATCAATGAAGAAACACACGGAAGGAAACAGGCACTGGAAATTAACCTGCCTCCGCTTTCAGTTATCTACTTAAAAAAGAAATAAGGTTTATTCGAAAAGTTTATCCTTACGAATAACGAAGCTGGCGGTCTCATCCTCAGCTTCGACAAATTCGCGGTCACTGATTTCCGCGAATAAACCTTGCATTTTTCGGCAAGCTGTTTTGGCATACATTTTAACTAAGCCTGCATTGGTATTCTCTGAGAATATTGCCAAAAGCAAAACTTCTTCACCAATAGCAGAAATAAAAATACTATTACTTTTACCCTGATGAAAAATCGCACTGAACTCTTCTTCTCCCAGAGCCAAAGCTAATTCTTTAGTTGCTGCAAAAGAACCTGCTACAAGAGCACAAATAAGATCAATGGCATCTTCTGCAAATTCGCCTTCATTAAATAGTATAGCACCCCCTCTATCACAAAGAAGAGTTGCCTGTGCTTCGGAAAGATCAAGAAACTCGTGAAGGTCTTTCTGAATACGTTCGCAATCAGCTATATTTAATTCAAATGCCATCCCGTCATTTCCCCATATTCTTCTTATTAACAAAGTCCTGGATTACTAATTTTGCAATAGCATTCAGAGTATCCAGAACCCCATCTCCTTTCAGGGCACTAGCATTAAATACTGGGACTTTAACGCTCCCATTATTAAGTAGAAAATCCATATACTGATTCGGAGCAGTTTCCGGCAAGTCTTTTTTATTGTATTGAAACACAAGTGGCATCTTTGCGACAGTATCACCTTGAGCCTGCAAGTTTTCCTCTAAGTTAAGTAAACTTTCCTTATTCTCCTGCATCTTGGTAAGTTGTGAGTCAGCGACAAAAACGACTCCGTCACAACTTCTAAGAACAAGCTTTCTCGTGCTGTTATATTTTACCTGACCTGGAACCGTATACATCTGAAACTTACAGACAAAGCCTTCAATAGCTTCAGCCTTAAGAGGTAGAAAGTCGAAAAACAACGTTCGATCCTGACTTGTTGCCAGAGAAGCCATCTTACCTTTTGCCTGAGCCGGAACTTTTTCATGAATAACCTGAAGATTGGTGGTCTTACCACACATTCCTGGCCCGTAATAAACAATCTTAAACTGTATTTCTTTCTTAGCGTAGTTTACTTGTGGCATGAAAGATCCTTAAATTTGCGAGCGACCACTATAATTTATAGATGCCACTACTGTGGCTTTTAAATTTTCTTTGTTCCAAAAAGAGATCGAATTCTTTGGCTGAAGTCAGGTAGAAATGTACTTTTTCATTCAATAGTGCCACCGTCTCTTGCATCAATTCTATATTTAAAGGATTTAGAACAGCAATACAATAGTCTGAGCCTATTTTTTTAAAAATAACCAATCCTTGATTATAAATAAGGTTTTTCGGAAATAGAGTACAAAGCTTTGAATTGTATGACATTACACTTAAGTCTATGTAAGGGATATTACTCTTTCTACTCAAAAAATAATAAACCTTATCAAGTGCTACACCAGGGCACCTTTCCAGCATATGCATAACCATTTCAGGCTTCTGCGGATCTCGAGAAAATTTATGATTAGACAATTCATAAACAACACTGCTAAACTGCTTTCTAGTCAGGACTCCTATATCGTATAAGTTGATCATCAAATCAACTTGAGACTTCAAAGTATTCTGCATACTAAAAACAAGATCTTCCAAGGCCTTAGTTAGCTTTATCTGATCAAGGCCTTCAGTTTTTCGGCGCCAGTTAGAAGGAACAGGCTCAGAAACAGATGGCCTGCTATTAAGATTAACTTTACGTTTCTGGCCGCCACCTTTACCAGTTACTTTAACCTGTACCTGCCTAACAGAGCTCTTCTTTTTAGGGACTGGAGAAGACAGCTTTTCACCGGCATCAATTTTACGTAAGCGTTCCTTAAAGTCATCAACTTTATCCTGATCTCCAATCTTGACGTAAATATCGACTAAAGCTTCAATTGAAAACTTATCATCCGGTATTTTTTCTAATACCTGTTCATAGATCTCGGCGGATTCCCGTAAGAATTTTTTATCCTGCTCTTCCGACAAACTGAAAACCTTTAATATTTACACAATTAAACACTCAAGACTGCCTCGCTTTTTTCTGCATCCCTGACAATCTATACCTAATCAACTTACAATATTAACAAAACTTCGACAAGCAGTCACTCTCTAAGAAAGATTATGTATCAAAATACAACGCGTTTTTTAAAAGAGTACCTTCCCGGAAAAGGGAGAGGCTATAGCATTGGAATTTTCTGTCTTGTCATTACTATTGTCGCAACCACTTCGATTCCACTTTATATAGAAGATGCTATAAACATTCTTTCATCGGCTAACGAAAAATTAACACAAGAACAATCTTCGGTTCTTATCCACAGTGCTCTGTGCATCCTTGGTTTGGGAGTCCTTCTCTGTATTGCTAGAGTTCTTTCAAGAATTCTTATCTTCATTCAAGGCCGCATAATCGAAGCCGATGTCCGCCAAGACCTTTTCAGTGCCGTCGTCAATATGCCAATGGATGTACTCGCCAAGTACCAAAGTGGTGATCTCATCAGCCGTGGCACCAACGATGTAACCAGTGTTCGAGTTATGATCTCCATGGGCATTCTCCATTCTATCAACTCATCTCTCATGCTCATCTTTTGCCTTTATTATATGTTTAGTATAAGTGCTCGGCTCACCTTAATCTGCCTTATCCCTCTACCTCTTATCATTCTGGGGACAAGAATGCTCTCAAAGAGAATGATGATTGCAGGACGAGAGTCCCAAACACAATTGGGCACCCTTTCAGAAACGACTCGTGAACTTTTTCGAGCTCATACTTTGTTAACAATCTTTCCAGTTTTTAATCTCCTCATTGAAAAATTCAATAAAGATAATGACCTCTATCGCTCTAGAGCTGAAAGGCTATTGAGTATTCGAGTGCTTATGATGATCATGGTCGCCAGTATACTTAGCCTCGGTCTATTCATCCTTCTTCATTTTGGTGGTCCTGAAGCTATCGAGACTGAACGGCTAGGAGAAGATGGATTTAATATCGGTGCTTTTACTGCTTTCAGCCTATTTCTTGGCGTCATTCAAGGCCCTCTTCGAGCCATTGGTTTCCTTTTCCCACTCCTTCAAAGAGGAGAAATCTGCTTAACTAGGATCTATGAAGTTCGCGATGCAGAGAAGAATGCTAAAGACATTGAAGAAAAACGACCTATTAAAAACACCACTGACCTCCAAACACAAAAGAGTACCCCTCTCATTGAAATTCGCGACCTGAACTTTTCTTATGACGACAATGATAATAACTTCAAACTACAAGTCCCCTCACTAAAGATTATTGAAGGGAAAAAGTACGGTATATTTGGTCATACCGGCTGCGGCAAAACTACTCTGTTTAATTTACTCTGTGCAAATTTGCGTTCATCTGGGCTCTTCTACCAAGGGACTCCTTATGAAAGCATTACCACAGAGGCCTTAAATAGAACTTTTTCTATAGTTCCTCAAGAAAATCGCCATTTCTCAAAGACCATCAATGAAAATATTCATCTCGTAACAGATAATAACGACAATAACAGCCAGTTTAAAACTAATTTTGATACAGCATATGAGATCAGTCAATTACAAGGTGATGTCGAACAGTTCAATGATGGCCTTGATACCCTTCTAGGAGAACATGGCATAAACTTATCTGGTGGCCAAAAACAAAGACTTTCTATTTTAAGAGCTCTCATAAAATCAAGAAATATCGTCCTTATGGATGACTTCGTGTCTGCTGTTGATCATAAGACTGAAAATAAAATTATTGATGGTCTTTACTCAAAGCTTAAAAATGAAACTATGATCATGATTTCACACCGAATCTCTGCACTCATTCAGTGCGACGAAATCCTCATCATGGAAAATGGAAAAATCATCGAGCAAGGATCTCACGAAGAACTCCTAAGTAAAAACGAGATTTACCGTAAGACTTTTGAGCATCAAACCCTTGAAAAACAGATTGAGGGTGAGCTATGAATAAAGAAATAACAGCTATCCCTCTATTTCTGAAACACGCAAAAAAATATAAACTCCGCTTTCTTATCTCTCTTGGCCTCATGCCTATTACCGCCTGGCTTGCAGTCAAAGGCCCTTCACTAATCCAGGATGCTATCGATAATGGTATTAAGAAGCAAGACGTGGAGTACGTACTAGAAATTTCATATATTTACCTTGCTGTTTTAGCCACTCTTTCCATACTCCAAGCCTGCCAAAACATCCTCCTCCAAACCTCAGGTATTCGAACTCTGCGAGATCTCAGGGAATCAATAGTTCACCACATCTGCCATATTGGTAAAAAAGACTACGATCGCAAGCCTCTTGGAGTTCACCTCAGTCGTGCTACGTCAGATGTCGAAAATATCGGTGAAACTTTCTTACAGGGCATCACCTATATAATGAGTGACAGCTTAATTATTGTAGGAGTTTTCATTTACATCTTCTCTCAAAATGTAACGCTAGGGTTCATCACCCTGATTCTCCTCCCCATCATTATCTTCACCATCAATTGGTTCCGTATTAAACTCCGTTCACTCTACGACAACATCCGAACTCTAAATGGAAAATTGTCAGCACAACTCAACGAAGCCTTTTCAATGCTCTATGAAATCAACAGTTTTAACCTGCAGAAAGCTCACATAGAAGACTTTCAAAAAAATAACGAAAACTATCGTAAAACCAGCATTAAAGCGATTAGCTTAGATGCACTGGTCTACTCTTTACTAGATGGCATGCTTTTTGTCACAATCGGCGTCATCCTACTCATGCTTGGGCTGATTCCAAGTATTACAGACACCATAACTATCGGACTATTTGTTGCTTACATTCAACTCTTGCAACAGCTATTCGAACCTGTCAAAGAGATGGGCGCCCGCTTTGCAGTCCTTCAATCAGCCCTGGCGGCACTCAATAAAATAACAAACACTATGAATACTGAGCTTCCTCAAGACACAGGCAATCAAGCCATGAAAAGTCATGACATATCCATTAACAATCTTGCTTTTGAATATCTCGAAGGTGAACCTGTGCTCAGGAAATTATCGCTTAAAATCCCCAAAGGTAGCAGTCTCGCGGTAGTTGGTCCAACTGGCTCTGGAAAGTCTACTCTGGTTCGTTTACTGACTAGGCAGTATGACATCCCTCAAGGTGAGATCTTATTCGGCTCACAAAACATAAAAGAAATTACTCGAATAAGCCTTAAAGAAAATATAGTAATGGTTCCACAGGATCCTGCTATCTTCCACGAATCCATCCGTTTCAACATCACTTTGAATCGCCCAGAAGTAAGCGAAGAAAAAATGATCGATATCTGCAAAAGAATCAAAGTCGATTCATTTATAAAACAAATGCCAAATAGCTATGACACCATATTAGAAGAAGGCGGCTCCAATCTCTCCACAGGCCAACGGCAACTTCTCGCTTTGGCAAGAGCTCTAGCATCTGCTGCTGAAATCTTGATTTTTGATGAAGCTACTGCAAATATCGATACCGAAACAGAATTACTTATTCAACAAGCTATGGACTTCGCCATGACTCAAAAAACCAGTATTCTCATCGCTCACAGATTATCAACGATTAAGCATGCCGAAAACATCATCGTTCTTCTAAATGGAGAAATTTTAGACTCTGGAAACCATGATGAACTTATTGCTCACGGTGGACTCTACAAAAACATGTATGAACTTCAAAAGTCTGAAGTTTAAAAGTAAAAAAAATTGACAAGATTACAGAATGAAAAATGATTCACAAGAAGAATTAGAAAAGAAGTAACTCTAAGCCCCTCCTGTTCATCTACTGCGCATCCTGATAATCTTGTCTAAGCTGACTGCAAAAGATTAAGCCAGACTTAAAATTTTCTCTACAAGCTTTGAAATACCTTCAAAAGCTTCAGCAATTCCACCTGCAGTCATGTAAGCTGGAGTCGTTACTACTTTATTCTCTTCATCTATAACGATATTATCAGTAGCACATTCAACATGCTCATGCCCTAAAGCGCCAATGCCAGAGGCAACATCTGGGTCAGAACCGATTGTTAACTTCAGGCCAGCTTCAGGTAATGATAATGCAACAAGGGCTGGAGCGATGCACATAGCACCAATGGGTAACTCAGCGTCAAAGCAATCTTTAATTAAGGCTTGCACATCGGCATTTACTTCGCCCTCTGGACCAGAAACTGCAAAGTTACAAAGGTTAAGTGCAGCTCCAAAACCGCCTGGAATAATAAGCGCATCCAAATCTGCAGATTTAACTTCTGCGGCATTCTTGACATTACCGCGAGAAATACGCGCAGCTTCTTCAAGAACGTTTCTTGTTTCTGTTTTATCTTCGCCTTTAGCGTGATCAACCACTTTCAGTTGTGGCATGTCCGGCGCAATGGCTATTATTTCAGCGCCAGCCTGATCAAGCTTCAACAAAGTCAGTACGGACTCATGAATTTCGGAGCCATCGAAAACTCCACAACCTGATAGTAAAACACCTACTTTTTTACCCATTCCTATTCTCCTATTGTCAAAATCTCTTCAAATAACTCGCTGCTTTCCTGTAGACGCCCCTCGCTTCCATGCACACAGATTGTGCCTTTTTCCGCAAGAGTTTTAAAAAATTTGGCATAAGACTTCAAATCATCTACACTTGCATCGAGTAACTCACTGCGAAGTTCATTCAACTCTTCATAAGTCACTCCTGTCAGGAAACGATTAAATGCCAATTTACCTCTCTGCGATGGAGTTAATGGTGCATCAAGGCGTCCAAAAGTTCCAATAAGTAATTTTTCAAAACTACTATCTGAAATCTCTAAATTCTCAAGGAAGTCACTGACGCCTTCAAAAACGTCCAAAGTCTTTTCGAGATTTGGATCGCGGTAACTAGCAAGCATCAAAGCGCCATTTAAACGATCAAAAGTTAAGTAACAACCATAAGCTCCACCTTGTACTCGAACTTTCTCCCATAAGTAGCCTGTAGACAACAATTGATTGACAAGGTCAAAACTACCGTGGTTTTTATAACCGGCATTTTTCAGATTGATTCCCTGAGTGACATACTGAACTCCACCGGGAGCCTGTAAACCAGTATTAACAGCCTTCAATTCAAAATTCAGTTTCTTTGCTTCAGACTCGCCTTCGGGCAAAACTTCGACAACTTTCTCTAAAGCGGATTTTGCAGGCTCATAAACATCATTAGACGCTGTAAGGTTGATTAGTAGATTACCTTTTCTCAATAGGTCATTGCGAATTTCTGTAATCTTAGCAATCACAGACTCCGGGTTATCCTCTAAAGTCTTTTGGATGCCTTTTAAGAATTCAAAATATTTGGGACCGCTGATATAATTACCAAGGTATCCCGCTTTTGACAAAGAGGCACCAAGATAAGAACGAGCTGTTCGATCACCATTATTCTGCAGATTCATTTTTGAACGAGATACCATAGAACCAACAAGTTCTTTGATTCTTTTTGTATCAGAAAAATCCACATCGCAGAAAACCGACTCAAGTAAATTAACCAACTTGCCAATTTTCTCTTTCATCACTTTTGTCTGAATCCATAAATGACAGCCAAATTTATCATCACCTTTTTGTGAGGAAAGTATATTAACTGTTGAACTCATACCTCCGGTGTGGCAAGAAATCTCCTGTAAGAAATCATCATATTTGACCTTATTAGTACCCACTTTCAAAAGTAAAGAATTCATTAAAGCCAACCACTGATAATCCTCAAGAGAAACTCCATGACAATTAAAGCTGAGCTGCATGTACACGATACCTTGTGTTTTCAGATCGTGATATAACGCCGGTACACCATTAATTTCTATATCTTCCTGAGGAATAGGTTTAATAGTTCTCTTAATGTCATCCTTAGAAACATGTGGAATGGTCGCTAAAGCTTCTTCTGAATCTGGCGCCCCCTGTAACTCTAATAAGTACTGATTACGTTCGCGAAGCTTAATTAATTCTTCTTCTGACTGACTTTTTTCATATTCAGACAGTCTAGCTTCTTCTTCATCCAACAAAGCTTTTTCCATGGAAGTATCTGGCTCACAAACCGCAACCACATAATGGGGATTCTCTAAAAATACTTCTTTGATTAAAGACTCAAAATAGCCACCGGCTCTAACTTTTCCCTTAAGACCATCAAGTAAGCTTTCATATTTTAAGCCAGCTATTGGCTGCTCCCCGTAAAGCCACTGATTCATTATATTTATGCTGTAAACCAAACCTTTAGGATAAGATCCATAATTCGCTTCACGAAGCTGAAACTCGCAAGTATTCAATGCAGCTTCAACCATTTTCTCGGGTAAGCCCTGTTCACTGTATTTTTTAAATTCAGCGAACACTAAATCAACAAATTTCTGTTTATTTTCTGGCTTTGCATCACGTAAACCGACAGACCAGGTTGTCTGTAAAGTTTCATTCCCATAACCATAATCAAGAGTATCTTCAGCCAGACCTGATTCCAGAAGAGCTTTCTTTAGGGGTGACCCCTGACTACCAATCAAGATGGCATCTAACACCCCCATTGCGAAGTTTCTTTCAACATCCAAAATATCGCCGGTAACGAAAGAGATAGATATCAATGATGAATCATCATCTCCGGCTGATGGGTAATGACAGCTTATTTCCTCAGGAGAAGTAAATATCGGTTGCTTAACAATCGAAGGTAGTTCAAAATCCGGTTGATCAAAATGACCAAGATACTCACTATCCAAATAATCAAGCCAAAATTCGCGATCAACATCACCGTAAATAATGATCCAGGAGTTAGCAGGGTGATATTTCTCTTTATGGAACTGTAAATACTCTTCATAAGTTAAATCTGGGATAGCTGCTGGGTAGCCACCAGACTCATAACCATAAGATGAATCTTTAAAAAGAACTTTATTTAAATGATAATCCAGATAACTCTCTGGTGAAGAAAAAACTCCCTTCATCTCATTATAAACAACACCCTTGAACTGCATCGCCTCATTCAGAAAATCATAGTGCCAGCCTTCTTGTTCAAAAGCTTCTTTACTAAGAGTTGGAAAGAATACAGCATCTAGATAAACATCTACCAGGTTTCTAAAGTCTTTATGATTACGGCTAGCAACAGGATAAATTGTCTTATCCGGGTAAGTCATAGCATTCAGAAAAGTATTTAAGCTACCTTTCATTAATTCCACGAATGGTTCTTTAACAGGGTACTTACGCGAGCCACACAAGACTGAGTGCTCCATTATATGGGCTACACCAGTATCATCTTCGGGCGGTGTCTTAAAAGATATATTAAAAACCTTATTGTCGTCATCCGATAGTGCGAATAAAACACGTGCGCCACTTTTTTTGTGACTGAATATCTCTACTTCACTACTGATTTCTTTAACGCTTTCAGTAGAAACCAGGTCGTACACTTGATCGTTATAGTTTTTCATCAACTCTTTACTTATGTATTGAAACTGCATTATCACAGTTCTTTAAAACTTCCCCATTCCGGCAGATAATCTACTCTGTCAACGGCAGCCTGTCTCTTTAAAATTGCAATTCCTTGCCTACGAATTCCCCTTAAATAATCTTAATAAAAAAATTTACAAAAGTCAGAAGTCGTTGAAACACTATTCAGCTGCGACTTTTCAAAACATTTTTGGCATTACCGTCACCCTCGCCGCACCCCCTATATCTAGGGTATCATTTTTGATAAAACACTATATGTAGTGTTTTTTTTCGATTTTTTTTAAATTTTGGTCTTTGAATTTCATCCGCTTTTATGTATTTTGAATGTATCCAGATGACGATCTGAGGAGACGTTTAAGATAACCATACAACGACTGTTTCTTAGCTGATTTGCATGAAAAAATTTGCACTTTGGTACGCATGAACTTTGTCTTTATCTAACCTTCCTCTTAGAATTCTGGAGTGTTGTATTCAGGCAAGATCTACATTTAAAGCATTACTGACCGCAGGCAGTTAACTGTTTTAAAGATCTGCCATTTACTCGCTCATAAAATTCAGTCCATTGAGACTGTGTAGCTGAAACCAAATAACGATAGAGCAAAAGCGGCATGACGACAGACATACAAGTAGTTAAGAGATGCGGAAGAAGAGATAAAATCAATCTGGAAAAAATACACCAGGTTATAATGTGGGCGGCAAAGGGGTTAGAAAATGTCTCTGTTTCTCAAGTCGAGCTAAAGTCCCATATCCAATTTTACGATGGTATCAAAACCGAAGATATCCACGAAACAATTATCAAAGCTGCTGCTGACCTTATTTCTGACGACACGCCTGACTACCAGTACCTAGCTGCTCGTTTATCAATTTTTCACCTGCGCAAAAAAGCTTACAATCAGTTTGAACCACCTCCGCTTTTCCAGCACGTATCCAAACTTGTTGAAATGGGCAAATACGACAACCACCTTCTAGAAGATTTTACGAAAGAAGAATTCGACGAAATGGAGCAAGCCATCGATCACATACGTGACATGGAATTCAGCTATGCTGCAGTCAAACAAATGGAAGGTAAATACCTGGTTCAGAACCGTGTAACTGGTGAAATTTACGAAAGTCCGCAGTTCCTTTACATGCTTGTAGGTGCTTGTTTATTCTCAAAGTACCCTCGCGAAACTCGCATGGACTATATCAAGCGTTTCTACGAAGCTGTCTCACAATTTAAAATTTCACTTCCAACACCAATCATGGCTGGCGTAAGAACACCGACTAGACAGTTCAGTTCTTGTGTACTTATTGAATGCGGTGACTCTCTGGATTCAATCAACGCTACCTCTTCAGCTATCGTTAAGTATGTTTCACAGAGAGCAGGTATTGGCATCAATGCCGGTCGCATCAGAGCACTTGGTAGCTCTATCAGAGGCGGTGAAGCATTCCACACAGGATGTATTCCTTTTTATAAACACTTTCAAACCGCTGTTAAAAGCTGCTCTCAAGGCGGCGTTCGCGGCGGTGCTGCAACAGTTTTTTACCCACTATGGCACTTGGAAGTTGAAGAGCTTTTAGTTCTCAAAAACAACCGTGGTGTTGAAGAAAACCGCGTCCGTCATATGGACTATGGTGTACAGTTCAACAAAACTATGTATGAGCGCCTGATCAAAAATGGTGAAATCACTCTTTTCAGTCCCTCAGACGTTCCTGGCCTTTACGATGCTTTCTTTGAAGACCAAGAGCTTTTCGAAGAACTTTACACTAAGTATGAAGCTGACAGCTCAATCCGTCAGAGAAAAGTTAAAGCTATTGAACTATTCTCTTCTTTCATGAACGAAAGAGCCAGCACTGGTCGTATCTATGTTCAAAATGTAGACCACTGTAACACTCACAGTCCCTTCAATTCTAAAGTAGCTCCAGTGCGTCAGAGTAACCTTTGCCTGGAAATCGCTCTTCCAACAAAACCTCTTGAATCAATTAATGACGAAAAAGGTGAAATAGCTCTTTGTACACTTTCAGCTTTCAACCTCGGTGCAATCGACAATCTGGATGAACTCGAAGAACTCGCTGAACTTGCAGTAAGAGCTCTGGACAGCCTACTTTCATACCAGAACTACCCTGTTCCAGCTGCAGAAAATGGCAGTATGCAACGTCGTACTCTCGGTGTTGGTGTAATTAACTACGCTTACTACCTTGCTAAAAATGGCGTTAAGTACTCAGATGGCTCCGCACTTCCACTGACTCACAAGACTTTTGAAGCTATCCAGTACTACCTACTGAAAGCATCAAATATTCTAGCGAAAGAGCAAGGATCATGTCCAGCATTTGATGAAACAACTTATGCTCAAGGTGTCCTGCCAATTGATACTTATAAGAAAGATCTAGACACAGTTTGTAACGAACCTCTTCTACTTGACTGGGAAGCTCTTCGTGAAGATATCAGAAATCACGGCCTAAGAAACAGCACTCTTACTGCACTTATGCCTTCTGAGACTTCAAGTCAAATCAGTAATGCTACAAACGGCATTGAGCCACCTCGTGGTCTTGTGAGTGTCAAAGCAAGTAAAGACGGTATCCTAAAACAGGTTGTACCAGATATCGAAGATTGTCGTGAAAACTACGAACTTCTTTGGCAAATACCAAATAACGATGGCTACCTACAACTTGTCGGTGTTATGCAGAAGTTCGTTGACCAAACGATTTCAGCAAATACTAATTACGACCCTGCTCGCTTCGAAGGTGGTAAAGTACCAATGAAGCTACTCCTCAAAGATCTTCTAACTGCTTACAAACTAGGAGTAAAGACACTATATTACCATAATACACGTGATGGAGCCAGCGATAGCCAGGAAGACATCAAAGAAGATGATGGCTGTGCAGGCGGTGCTTGTAAGATCTAAAAAGAAGTTGAAGGGACTGCTTCGGCAGTACCGATCGGGTTATTAGAACAACGACTAAAGAGAATTTTTATAAAATATATGGCTTACTCAACTTTCAACCAAAATAATTTCAACGCTCTTCATGAGCCTATGTTCTTCGGCGAAAACGTAAACGTATCTCGTTACGATCAGCAAAAGCACAAAGTCTTTGAAAACCTCATAGAAAAGCAACTCTCATTTTTCTGGAGACCAGAAGAGGTAGATCTTAGTAATGACCGCAAAGACTTTCAGGCTCTACCTGAGCACGAGAAACATATTTTCTTAAGTAACCTAAAGTACCAAACTTTACTGGATAGTATCCAGGGCCGTTCACCAAACGTAGCCTTCCTACCAATCGTATCTATTCCAGAACTTGAAACCTGGATCGAGACCTGGTCATTCAGTGAAACTATTCACAGCCGTAGTTACACTCACATCATCCGTAACATCCTGCCTGATCCGTCAATAGTTTTCGATGACATCGTTGTTAACAATGACATCATCAAACGTGCGGCATCTGTTTCACAGTATTACGATGACCTAATTCGTATGAACTGCTACTACAACCTTCTCGGTGAAGGTACTCACGAAGTTAATGGTCGTCAGGTTCGCGTCAGTCTTCGTGAAATGAAAAGACTTCTATACTTAACTGTCGCTTCTGTTAACGTCCTTGAAGCCGTTCGTTTCTACGTAAGTTTCGCCTGCAGTTTTGCTTTTGCAGAACGTGCTCTTATGGAAGGTAACGCCAAAGTTATTAAGCTTATTGCTCGCGACGAAGCACTTCACCTAATGGGGACTCAAGAAATGCTGAAGCTCATGATGGAAGGTAAAGACGACCCAGAAATGGCTCAGATTGCTAAAGAGTGTGAAGGCCAGGTCTATCAGATTTTCATCACTGCTGCAGAGCAGGAAAAAGAATGGGCAAGCTACCTGTTTAAAGACGGATCAATGATCGGTCTAAATGCCGAAATTCTATCTCAGTATGTTGAGTATATCACAAATACAAGAATGAGAGCAGTCGGCTTTAAAAATGTTTTCCCAACTGTAACTAACCCGCTCCCATGGATGAATGCCTGGCTAGTAAGTGACAGTGTACAGGTTGCACCGCAGGAGGCTGAGATTAGTTCTTACTTGGTAGGAGCAATTGACAATGAAGTTTCAGATGAAGACTTCAGTGACTTCAGCCTGTAATTAAATCTTCTAATTAAGCGGGAGATTTTCTCCCGCTTTTTTATTTCCGGATACATGCGCAAACATGCATAAAATAAATATTGATGGTGATATAGAATTTGAATACGGTATGGAGTTCTCTCTGCTCGATTCTATAGAAGCACAACAGCTCGATATCGATTATAATTGTCGTGCCGGCTTTTGCGGTTCATGCAAGTGTGAACTCGTTAATGGTGAAGTAGAAAGTATCCAGACCCCAAATCCTGTTTGCCCTCTAGGTGAAAATGAAATTCTCACCTGCTGCAGCCGCCCCAAAGGCGATCTTGAGCTTCGCTTTAAAAACAAGCTGCAACAGATGACCTGGTAAGTTTACTGATTTACAGTTTTACTGACAATCTCAAAGGTATCTTTTGAAAGTCCTTCAACAGCTAGAATTCTTTCCATCTGCTTTTTCATCAAGCCTTTTCTAGAATCATCCATTTTAGCAAATTTACGGAAACATCTAGCTAAACCAGAAGACATACTAGGATTGAAAGTATCAATTTCAATGATTTTATCGGCTAAATATTCGTAACCTGAACCATCTGCAGCATGATACTGAACATTACCAACAAAAGCACCGATTAAAGAACGAATCTTGTTTGGATTCTGAGCATCATAAGCCGGTGAAGTCTCCAACTTTTTGACACGATCAAGAACTCCTGCTTTGTGTGATGAAGCTTGTACTGCAAACCATTTGTTCATGACAAGAATATCACTATTCCACTTCTCATAAAACTCAGAAACAGCTCTGTCTGATGCATCACAATCTAAATGAGAAAGAACAGATAAAGCACTGATTTCATCAGTCATGTTCGTAGCATGCTTAAATTGGTCATAAGCTGAATCTGAATTAGCCTTACCATCCACTAACGAGATGTAAACAAGACAAGTATTCTTTAGTGAACGGCGACCAACCTCCGAAGGATCAACAGAAAATTCTTTTTCTAAATTAGTCATTTCATAAAGACTCTTGAAAACATCATAACATGAATTGGCAATCGCAGCTTTTAAAAATTCACGCGCTGTGAATGCAGAATCATAATCACAAACTTCCATTGCCTCAACTAATGTCGTCACAGTTGGTAGAGTAATAGCCTCTGCCTTAAATGCATAATCAATTTCAGAATCTAATAATAGAGATCTAAATGCTGTTAGTACATTTTTCTCAACAGATAATTCTTCACCAGCTTTTATTTGTTCAATAAGTTTCTCTAGCTGAAGAGTCGCTAATCTCTGGCCAGCCTCATAACGATTAAAATCATCGCTATCATTCGCTAACAAGAATGCTAATTCATCATCAGTGAAATCATAGTTTAGAATAACTGGAGCAGAAAAATCTCGTAGTAATGAAGGCACTGGTATTTCTGAAATCCCTGTAAATGTGAATGATTCTTCAGCTTTAGTAATCTCAAGATATCCCTTAAAGGCATCTCCTGACTGCAAAGTCAGCTCTAAATCATTACCTGATTTATCCAACAATCCTACAGAAAGAGGAAGATGGAAAGGTTTCTTTTCTTCACACTCTGGAGTAGACGAACACCACTGCTTTACATTTAAAGTATAAGTCTTAGCCGATGCATCATAACTGGATGTTACATCCAAACGTGGAGTTCCTGCTTGACAATACCAGTGCTTAAATTGTGTAAAGTCACGGCCAGAACCAAGCTCCATTGCATGAACAAAGTCCTCTGTTGTAACGGCCTGTCCATCGAAAAGCTCAAAGTACTTATCCATCCCCTTACGGAAATTCTCTTTACCTATAAGAGTATGGATCATACGTATAACTTCAGCCCCTTTACGATAAACGGTTGGGGTATAGAAGTTATTAATCTCAATATAAGAAGCAGGCTTAATTGGATCAGCAGTTGGTCCACTGTCTTCAGTAAACTGACTATTTCTCAAGTAGCTGACTTCCTCTATACGCTTAACTGCCCTGGAAGTCATATCCATCGAAAACTCCTGATCACGGAAAACAGTTAAACCTTCCTTAAGAGTTAACTGAAACCAGTCACGGCATGTAACTCTGTTACCTGTCCAATTGTGAAAATATTCATGAGCAATTATTGCTTCTATACTTTGAAAGTTTGCATCTGTAGCAGTCATTGGGTTCGCTAAAGCACAGGAAGAGTTAAAGATATTTAAACCTTTATTTTCCATAGCTCCCATATTAAATGCATCTACTGCGACGATCATATAAATGCCCAGGTCATACTCGAGTCCAAAAACATCCTCATCCCACTTCATAGACTTCTTAAGTGAATCTAAAGCATGCTGACTTCTATCTTCATTTCCATGATCGACATAGATCTCAAGGTTAACTTTTTTTCCGCTAACAGTTGTATACTCATCTGAAACCATCGCTAAATCACCAGCCACTAATGCAAATAAGTAGCTTGGCTTTTTAAACGGATCATTCCACACAACAAAGTGACGGTCATCTGCTAGATCACCACTGTCAATTTTATTGCCATTTGAAAGAAGAATCGGGAAAACACCCTTTTCTGCTTCAATTCTTGTCGTAAAAGAACTCATGACATCCGAGCGATCCAGGAAGTAGGTAATTTTCCTAAAACCTTCAGGCTCACATTGTGTACAGAAAATATCTCCTGATTGATACAACCCTTCGAGTGCTTTGTTGTTGTGAGGCTCTATTTCATTTTCAATTTCAAGAATAAAATCTTTTTTAAGTGACTTTACTGTCAGGCTATCTTCTGTCAGAGCGTATAAACTTTCGGCAAGAGGCTCTCCATCTATTTTGATGGAATTAAGTTTCATATTCTCGCCATTCAAAATGAGCGGTAGCAGCTTATCTTCAGGATAATTTGCTTTAACAGTTAATTTACTTTTGACTGTTGTACTATTTTTATTGATAATAAAATCTAAATAGACTTCAGGAATCAAATAGTCTGGTTTTTTGTAGTCTTTAAGATGGATCGTTCTTGGTGTTGTATCTTTCATAAGAACTCACTTTAATTAATTTTTAATTGAATCTATCAAGAATTTTTTTTGCGAGATTGAATTACTTAACGCTAACACTTTTACAATTTATAAGGATTATACATTCAATGAATCAAAGAAGCATTGCTAAAAGATACTTTTTTATCACACTTATTCTGTCTTTTGCCTATGCTTTTATTCGCTACTTCATCTTTAAAGAAGTATCTCATACCAAAATTCCACTGTGGATAACTAACAAAGCGACTTCAATGGCGGCTACCATCCTTATAGTAACCTCAGTACTTTGGAAACCTGATAAGCCTAGAAAAACTATTGGCTTACTTGGTTTATTTATTGGATTCCTTCACTCCATCATGAGCCTAGCTATGCTCAACCCTGCCTATTATGGGAAGTTCTTTCTAGAAATAAACACCATGACTCTCAAAGGTGAACTTTGCATGTTAGCTGGCATACTCTGTTTAGCTGCCCTAATGATGGCAGCTTATTATTCATTTCCAGCAATTAGTAACACGCGAGGAGTTGACCTTAAAACAATTAACTTCTATGTCATGCTTGCAATCTTTCTCAACCTTCTTCATTTGGTATTTATGGGTTGGAACACCTGGATTGATATAGGTCACTGGCCTGGATATCTCCCACCTGTTAGTCTTGTTGCCGCATTTGTTTGCATTTTAGGCTTGAATAGAAAATTCATTAAAACTAGATAACTGATTTGTCGAGCTTAATCTTTATTGTAGTTTAGGCTCATGAGTAAAAAAACATTATATACTGTTAGAATTCCTACATCAGATTTAAAGTTCAGTGAATCGCAGCTCATTGATTCTGGCCTTAAACTTTTATACAGAGAAGAAGACTACTTTTTAAGTTGGTTTCTTCTTGAGAGTCAGATTATCACTCTTCATGAATCTGAGCAACAACACCCTTGTTTAGTAAAATATGTAGCTGATTCACCAGCTACCTTGGACAAGTTAGACGAATTGGGCATAGCTAGTGATTTCTCAGCCGATGAAAATGGCAATCACTTTGAAGCGAGTTTTTTTGATCCTGGCGGAACGAAAATCCTAATTGCAGATTATGTCGATATTCCAAAAGAAGTATCAAACTTAGAAACTAAAAGTTCTTTTGAATTCTCAATTCCCAGTAATAGTGACTTTAAAGACTCTGTAAACTTTTGGCATCTATTCGGTTTTTCTGTTTTTAATAACAAAGCTAAACCACATGCATGGTCCTCACTAGTAGATAATGAATTCCGCGTAGCTATTCACCAACACTATGAATGGTCTCTTCCAGGCTTATGCTTCCCTTCATCTTCAAGCATAAAAAAATCTCAGATCGACAAGGCCAATCTGAGATCTAAACTTTATTTTTCAGACTTTTTTTAATTTTTTTTTAAAAAAGCTGACAGGATTTTTATTTAGCGCGATTAGATATATGAAGACTATGAAAATAGTACAGATCTAATAAACCTGATCTCTTCACGATCTCTTCGCAGGTCAGGCAATTTTGCCTGGAACGGTCATGTCAGTGCATGACCGTTTTTTTATTTACTCGTCTACTGAAACTTCTTCATCCTCTTCAACAGGACTACTCTTTTCGCGTACCATATCAAGGATTTTTTGTTCAAGAACTGCATCTTTTTTAATCGCTTCTTTAGACTGCTCACGACCTTGACCAAGTTGCTTATCATCAAATGAATACCAGGAACCACGCTTACTGACAATTCCTAAGTCAGTTGCGACATCAAGGATAGAACCCGCTCTTGAAATACCTTCATTGAACATAATGTCGAATTCAGCAACGCGGAATGGAGGTGCTAATTTATTTTTAACAACTTTAACTTTTACGCGGTTACCTAAAACATCACCAGATGGACTCTGAATACCTGCTGCACGACGAATTTCCATACGGATAGAAGCATAGAATTTAAGAGCTTTACCACCAGTAGTCACTTCTGGATTACCATACATAACACCGATCTTCTCACGAAGCTGGTTGGTAAAGATGACACAAGTACGAGTCTTACTGATAATTGAAGTCAGTTTTCTCAATGCCTGAGACATAAGACGAGCCTGAAGACCTACGTGAGAGTCACCCATATTACCTTCAATCTCGGCTCTCGGCACCAATGCAGCGACTGAGTCAATAACTAGGACATCAATGGAGTTACTGTTTACAAGCGTTTCAGCAATACTCATTGCATCTTCACCACAGTCTGGCTGAGAAATCAAAAGTTCTTGAACATTAACACCAATCAGGCGGGCATATTGTGGATCAAGCGCGTGCTCAGTGTCGATGAATGCACAAAGGCCACCGGCTTTCTGTGCGTTGGCGATAATATGTTGACAGACTGTTGTCTTACCTGAAGATTCCGGACCATAAATTTCAAGAATTCGACCACGAGGCACACCACCAATTCCTAAAGCCATATCCAAAGATAAAGCGCCTGTACTGATCGTAGAAATGTTTGAGTCGGTCTTCTCACCGAATTTCATAATGGCGCCCATGCCATACTGCTTCTTAATCTGGCTAATAGCCTGATCGAGGTTCTTCTGTCTATCAGCAGAACCGGAGTCCTTTGAAGCTGCCTTTCCCATATTATTCACCTGCCTTAAAGTTTAATTACACTAACAAAATAGGCTAATATCTATTAGATACAAACAAAAATAGCTAACAAATACTATATTTATTCAAACATTTTAATTACATCAACATAACAGCCCAAGAAGAAATAGACTTATCAAGAAAAGCCTTATTGTTAATTTTTTACTCTAAATTTCTTGTGAATTCCCTCCTAATTCCACAATTCCTCTGTATACTATAATAAATGATGACACAGGTCAATCACCCTCCTTATTGAAGCTGAAAACAAACTCAATTATAATGATTTGAGTTAAATAACTGAAGTGGATTATGTGCCCTAAAAAAATTGACAGTGAAGGCGATCTGGCAACACTGACCAAGCCACAGACCAAAAGACCAAAACTTTATAAAGTGCTACTGCACAATGACGACTATACTCCGATGGAATTTGTTGTCATGATTCTGAAAGAAATTTTTCATAAAAACCATGACGAAGCCACATATATAATGCTGACAGTGCACACCAAAGGCACAGGTTTATGTGGAGCCTTCCCTCACTCAGTAGCGGAAGCAAAGCTTACTAAAGTTATGAGTGCTGCCAAAAAAGAAGGGCACCCTCTCTTATGCACAATGGAACCGGAGTAAAAGGTTAAAGATGTACAGTAAAGAATTTCAAATAACATTTATGCTTGCTTTTAAGACTGCTCAACAATATCGACACGAGTATGTTTTGCTTGAGCATGTCTTATATGCCCTTTTACATGATCCTGACACCAGAGAAGTCCTTGAGGCTTGTGGTGGTGATGTAGAACACCTTAAAGAACAACTGGTAGAGTTCTTCACAAATGAAGTCGAAAAAATTCCAGGTAAAAGTGATTACCTACCAGAAGAATCACTTGCGGTCCAGCGTGTTATTCAGAGAGCTGCGAATCATGTTATTAGCTCAGACAAGGAAGCGATAAACGGTGTAAATATACTGGTTGCAATGTTCTCTGAAGAAGAATCACATGCTGTCTTCTATCTTCTTCAACAAGAAATAACCCGTTTTGAAGTTGTCAGCTATATTTCTCATGGAATGGGCGGAGCCATCGAAGACGACTTTGATGATGAAGACCTCCTCGATACTGATGACTTTAGAGATGCCGACTTCGAAGACGAAAGTCGCCCTCGTAAAGCTGCTGATACCTTAAATAAATATACAGTCAATCTTACTGAAAAAGCCTCAAATGGACAGATTGACCGTATCGTAGGTAGGAAAAATGAACTAAAACGCATGATTCAAACCCTTTGCCGCCGTCGTAAGAATAATCCAGTTCTTGTTGGTGAACCTGGTGTTGGTAAAACTGCCGTAGTTGAAGGCCTGGCCCTTAAGATTATCGATGGTGAAGTTCCAGAACACCTTAAAAATGCTGAGATTTTTGCTCTTGATTTAGGTGCATTAGTTGCAGGGACAAAGTTCCGTGGTGATTTTGAAGAGAGACTAAAAGCAGTAGTTACCGGCCTAAAAGAAAAAGAAAACGCAATTTTGTTTATTGATGAAATCCATATGATTGTCGGTGCAGGTGCCACTAGTGGAGGATCTATGGATGCATCAAACTTACTTAAACCAGCATTAAGCAGTGGTGAAATCAAGTGCATTGGCTCTACGACTTATAATGAATTTAAAAATTACATATTAAAAGATAGAGCTCTGGCTCGACGTTTCCACAAGATAGATATCAAAGAACCATCTGTTCAAGAAACAGTAGCGATCCTTAAAGGAATCAAGTCTTATTACGAAGGCCACCACAACGTTAACTTCCCTGCATCTACGCTAAAAGCTGCTGCGGAATTAGCATCCCGTTATATGAATGACCGCTTCCTACCAGATAAAGCTATTGATGTTCTGGATGAAGCTGGTGCAGCCAGAGTTTTAGTTCCAACTTCTAAACAGAAGAAAAGCATAACAGTTCGCGATGTTGAAAATACCATCGCTGAGATGGCAATGATACCACCAGCAAAAGTCAGCTCTTCTGACAGAGATAAGTTACTTAGTCTAGCTACTGATCTTAAGAAAGTTGTCTTTGGTCAGGATGAAGCAGTAGAAGCCATGGCTAAAGCTATCAAAATGTCTCGTTCAGGTTTAAAAGATGAGGATAAGCCTGTTGGCTGCTTCCTTTTCACAGGTCCAACTGGTGTTGGTAAAACCGAGCTATCTAAACAACTAGCTAAATTACTCGACATTGAATTCCTAAGATTTGATATGAGTGAATACAGTGAAAAGCACACCGTCTCACGCTTAATCGGTGCTCCTCCGGGATATGTTGGATTTGACCAAGGTGGACTATTAACAGATGCTGTCAATAAGCAACCTTACTCTCTTGTTCTTTTGGATGAGATAGAAAAAGCTCATGCAGAAATCTATAACATCCTTCTACAAGTTATGGACCATGGTACTCTAACTGACAATAATGGTCGCAAAGCCGATTTCAGAAACGTTATCCTCATCATGACTTCAAATGTTGGCGCACGTGAAATGTCCGCGAACTCAATTGGCTTTGATTCTTCACCTCAATCAGATGCCAGCAATAAAGCTGTAGAGAGACACTTTACACCTGAGTTCCGCAACAGACTTGATTCCATCATTCACTTCAAGCCTCTTACACAGAAGCTTATGGAAAACGTAGCTGAGAAATTTATTGAAGAATTAAAAGTAAAACTTCAGAAGAAGAAAATACTTCTTAAGCTTATGCCTAAAGCTAAAACATGGCTAGCAAAGAATGGTTTTGATGAAAAATTTGGTGCTCGCCCAATGGCACGCCTTATTAACAAAGAAATCAAAGAAAAGCTTGTTGATCAACTTCTGGAAGAGGACATCAAAGAAGGTGCAATTGTCATCATCGATGCAGCGAAAGGTAAGCTTGTTTTAAAAACCGAAAAGATCTAATAACAAAAATGGCTCAGAGCAAAACTCTGAGCCATTTCAAAAACTTGTCTAAATAAATCTATCAGCTGGCAGACTTACGACGTCTCGCGGCAGTACCCCTCTTAAGCTTTAACTTTGGCTGAGTTTTATCCGTTATCACATCTTCAGTGATTATACACTCTTGAACGTCTTTACGTGAGGGTAGTTCATACATAATATCAATCATGATTGATTCAAGAATTGCTCTCAAACCACGAGCTCCAGTTCCTTTATCAATTGCCTTTCTCGCCATTGCCTGTAAAGCACCTGCCTCAAAAGTTAATTTGATATTATCCATGGCAAACAACTCTTGGTATTGCTTAACAAGAGAGTTTTTCACTTCTGTCAAGATATGAACTAAATCAGCTTCTTCGAGTTTGTTAAGAACTGAAATAACTGGTAAGCGACCGATAAACTCTGGAATCAAACCAAAGGTCACAAGATCTTCAGGCTCTACTTCCTTAAGGACTGTCTCAAGTTCTGCATCGCTGAAAATCTTGCTGTGATCTTCTAAGCCACCGAAACCGATACTACGACGACCAAGACGTTTACGAATCTTGTCGTCCAGTCCTACAAATGCACCTGAACAAATGAAAAGGATATTATTTGTATCAACCTGTATGTATTCCTGATTAGGATGCTTACGTCCACCCTTTGGCGGAACATTGCAAACAGTACCTTCAATAATTTTTAGAAGTGCCTGCTGAACACCTTCACCGGAGACATCACGCGTAATAGATACATTTTCAGTCTTACGGGCAATCTTGTCGATTTCATCAACATAAATTATGCCCATCTGACTCTTATCTAAATCAAAATCAGAAGCCTGTAAAAGTCTAAGAACTATGTTTTCAACATCTTCACCGACATAGCCGGCTTCTGTTAATGTAGTGGCATCACAAATACAGAATGGAACATCAAGTATCTTAGCCAATGTCTTAGCAAGAAGTGTTTTACCACTACCGGTAGGACCGATAAGCAAAACATTACTCTTCTCCATATCGACTTCTGAAGACATATTCTCTGACTTATGCATCAGACGCTTATAATGATTATAAACAGCTACTGAAAGAACCTTTTTAACATCATCCTGACCAATGACATAGTTATCAAGTGTTTCCTTGATTGTGACCGGATCAGGAAGATTCTTTAGATTGAGGTCTGCTGAGTCAGTTGGCTGTATTTCCTCATCATCTCCATTCAGGAGTCTTTGACATATGTTGACACAATCCAAACAGATGTAAACTCCAGTTGGACTGGAAATCATTTGTGGTGCTTCGTCTTTGCTTCTAGCACAGAATGAGCAAAAAATATCTTTATCTTTCTTCTTTGGCATTAGTTATTAAACTTTTTTCTGTTCCATGATCTTGTCGACCATGCCATATTCTACAGCTTGAGTACCGTCCATAAAGAAGTCACGATCAGAGTCAACTTCAATCTGTTCAAGTGTCTTTCCCGTATGCCTAACAAGAATGTCTGTTAGGATTTTTTTCAAGCGTCTAATCTCACCTGCCTGAATACTAATGTCTGAAGCAGTACCTTGAGCTCCGCCCCAAGGCTGATGAATCATTACACGAGAGTGAGGTAAACAGTAGCGTTTACCTTTAGCTCCTGCCGCAAGAAGTACAGCACCCATACTCGCGGCCTGGCCAATACAAGTAGTCTGAACATCACATGAAATCATCTGCATAGTATCGTAGATCGCTAAACCCGCAGTCACTGAACCACCTGGACTGTTGATGAAGAACTGAATATCCTTTTTCGGATCTTCGGCCTGCAGGAAAAGCAGCTGGGCAACTATGGCAGAGGCAACCGCATCATTTACATCAGAACACAAAAAGATAATCCTGTCTTTTAAAAGTCTTGTGTAAAGATCGTAGCCTTTTTCACCATGAGCAGTTTGTTCAATAACTCCTGGTATATTGTAATTACCGAATGCCATAGTCTTTTCGTCCCTAAATTATTTATCTTTTAAAGTACTTAGTTCAACAACTTTACCAAGAGCTTTGTCGATAAGAATCTGCTCTTTGAATTCGTTGATAGAACCATTTTTTACCAATTGTTCCTGGAAGACTTTTGGATCAACCTGATACTGTTGAGCCATCATGTAAATTTGGTACTGTAGTTCGTACTCTTCAACCTTAACTTCTTCCTCTTTGGCAATTTTGCTAAGAAGGAAGCGGGTTTTCAACTCTTTTACTGCTTTTTCTTCAGCTTCCTTCTTCAATTCTTCTTCTTTAGCCTTGTCTTCATCAGTGGGTTCTTCAGAAGCTTCTTGCTGAGCGATGCCTTTCTCATGCTTAAGTGTTAGAACCATGCGATTGACTTCGTTCTCAAAAACTGTTGGAGGAAGTTGACATTCGAAGCCTTCAAGAAGTTTCTCAAGAGCAGCTTCTTTATTTTCGTTAAGCTTTTCAGCGTTAAATTTAGCTTCTAGACCTTCAAGAGTTTTTGCTTTTAAATCTACAACACTTTCTGCACCGGCTTGTTTTGCGAGCTCATCATCAAGCTCAGGAATAACACGGCCATGCACTTCAACAACAGAGCATTTGTAAGAAACTTCTTTACCTTTGAGAAATTCAACTGGGTGGTCTTCAGCAAAAGTGGCAGTCCACTCCACTTCATCACCGGCTTTTTTACCATTAAGATTTTGAAGAGCTTCAGGAAGGAGGCTTGTTTCTTTAAGAGGGATCCAGCGATCTTCGCCTTTAAGGATACCATTTGCAGCTTCAGGAACTTCATCAACGTTATCTTTAACTTCACCTTCGAAGTTACACTTAACGAAATCATCTTCAGCGGCAGCACGATCAACAACTTCAAGTTTACCGAAACGCTCTTGAACAGTTTTAAGTTCTTCTTCTACAGCTTTATCATCAGCTTTAAATTCTTCTGCTTTAAGATCTAAGGATTTGTAATCAGGAAGATCAAATTTTGGACTGACGTCAAATTTGAGAGTGAAAGTAAAATCAGACTTAGCGCTGATTTCGCCCTGATCTACTTCAGGCTGAGAAACTGGTGCGTTATCTTCATCTTCAAAGATACTTTCCATCACGCTTTGAAAGATGTCCTGACGAACCTGACCTTCGAGCTCTTTTGAGAATTTTTTAACAACTAGAGCTTTTGGAGCTTTACCTGCACGGAAACCAGGAAGGTTAACCTGATTTCTGATCATAGCAACATTCTTCTCGTAGGCTGCACTTACTTCTTTCTGTGGAACTTCAACGTTCACTTCTTTGCGACATTCCTCGATGTCTTTAAAATCAATCTTAAAAGCTTCTTTATTCACTTTATTTCCTCGCTATTATAAACTCTACCTCTTATATATGCGGTACGTCCTAAATGCCGGCAAAATGTAAAAAGTCTAAACAGCTTCCGACCGCTATATAAAAATCGTGGCTAACAAAGATGCCCATTTTCTTTAACTTTTCCAATAAAATTGGTTAGAATTCTATGAATAAGACAAAGTATGACTAGGTAAAACAGCCGTTTACTTAAGGGAACTGGCAGAATAATTCATATAATTGACAAATTATATTTGGCGACATTGACATTTTTCCTGCTACTTGTAGCTTTTTATCACAATTCTTCATAATAGTTAATACAGTTGAAAACAGTTTGTTCAGTATATGCCAACTTACGATTATAAGTGCCAAAATTGCGGTTACACTTTTGAGACTCTTCAGAGCATGAGTGCAGATCAACTGACTACCTGCCCTAAATGCAACGAAGAATCACTTAAACGGCTTATTGGCACTGGAGCCGGCCTCTTATTTAAAGGGTCAGGATTCTACGAAACAGACTACCGTTCAAAAAGTTACAACAAAGATAAGAAAAAAGATTCTAAAAAAACTGCAGAAAAATAATTAAAAAAGGTCAGGGCCAAAATGGAAATACCTTGTAATGAATGTGGTGCAAAAAATCCAATGGGTGCGATTTTCTGTCGTGATTGCGGCGCAAAATTGGATATGGAAAATTTAAAACCTAAAGTTAGCAACAGCGCTAAGGGTGGTGCATTTAAACTTACAAAAAATTCTATAAAAAATCTAATTTCTCTCTGTTTAAGCATCGTAATCTTTGGCGGACTCTACTTAGCATTTGTCGATGCGACTCCTGAACTACCTGAAGATCCAGGAGCCCAAAATATATCTCGAGCAAAGATTGCCTATAGACTCTTAACTGCACCACGCAGCCCTAAACTTAAAAAAATATCTATTTCGCCAGATTGGGCTTCACACTATTTAACCAAGCAATTGAAAACAAATCAAGAAGAACAAATTGGCGATGCCACTTTGCGCCACACTAAGGCTGTTTTTGACTTCTATGACGAGAATAAAATTCGCATTGATCTTCAATCTCACCTAACAGCCTATGGCATTGAACACGATGTCAGCTGCTCAATGGTTCTCGCTTTTGAAAATCTAGGAGATAGTGTTGAATTTACCGTTATCGAAGGTGCTCATGGTAAACTGCCATTGACTTCTGCGGCAGGTATCCCGCAAGTAGTTACCCCAAGAATGCTGAGTTTGATTTCAGCTGGCGACAGTGCAGATAACATGGCTGCCAAAATCAAAGAGCTGGAAATTGACGACTCAGGTAAACTGGTCATTCACCTAAAATAAATCTAAGTTAGGGACACTAAATGCGCTCCGTCTTTTTCCGGTCTTTATTTTTTTTCACTATTATTCTCAATGCATTAACTTTTTCAAGTTACAGCCAAGATGAGAATACACCTATAACTGAAACTCAAGAGGCTCAACAGCTTCAATCTGAAACTAAACCGATAAAAAATCTTTCCGAAAATATCAAAGGCTCAAAAGAGATGAGGACTGTACCTGTATGGTTCCTTGTCGTATTCTTAATGTGCGGAGCCATTTTTTTTACATTGTGGTATCGCTTCATAAACATTAGAATGTTCTCTCATTCAATTGAAGTCATTAAGGGGAAATATGACAACCCTGAAGACAAAGGAGAAATATCACACTTCAAGGCTCTTACTAGTGCTCTGTCTGCTACAGTAGGACTCGGAAATATCGCTGGTGTAGCCGTAGCCATCCAACTAGGAGGACCTGGTGCTGTCTTCTGGATGACATTTGCTGCTATTTTTGGTATGACAGCTAAATTTTCATCCTGTGCTTTAGCTCAATATTACAGGAAAGAAAATGTCGATGGATCCATTTCTGGCGGTCCCATGTACTACATTGATTTAGGTTTTAAAGAAAAAGGCAAAACCTGGGGATTTTTTGGTAAAGTTCTTGCAGTCTTATTCGCCATTTTCCTTATGGGAGGAGCACTTGGTGGTGGTAACATGTTCCAGGCGAACCAATCATATGCAGCTGTTTACGACACCTTTTTAAAGGACGAAACAAATTATGTCACGCCATTACCAAAGGAAGATCAATCTGTAGAAACGGCTCAAGAAGGGCCTACATTATTACAAAGAATCAACGGTGCTTTTTTCAGTGTTTTATTGGGTGATGTAGCCTTCGGAAAAGTACAGATTGAAAAAGTAGATAGACCAAAGCACTCAAAAGGAGCCGCTAAAGTCCCGAATGACGTTGAGTTAAAACGAAAGCAACGGTTTTCGTTAATATTTGGCTTGGTGCTTGCCGGACTTGTTGGCCTGGTTATAATAGGTGGCGTCAAGAGAATTGGTGCTGCAACATCTAAAATTGTACCTATTATGTGTGGTATGTATATCATTGCCTCGCTTTACATTATAATCAGCAACATCAGCGGTGTCCCTCAAGCTTTTGCACTGATACTAAAAATGGCCTTCACCGAAAATGCCGCCTATGGTGGTACAATTGGGGTCATTATGTGGGGACTTAGAAGAGCAGCATTTTCAAACGAAGCAGGCCTTGGCAGTGCATCAATCATGCATGCAGCCGCTAAGACTAAAGAACCTATACGCGAAGGCATTGTGGCCATGATAGGCCCTTTTATTGATACAATTGTCATCTGTAATATGACGGCTTTAGTAGTAATTTTAACTGGTGCATGGGATAACCCGGCAATACCAGATAAAGCAGGCGTAGAACTAACAACATTTGCTTTTAAAAGTGCCATTAGCTGGTTTCCTGTCGTATTATCAATTTGTGTAGTTCTGTTTGCCTACTCCTCTATGATTTCATGGTGTTACTATGGTGAAAGAGGCTGGATTTACTTAGTTGATCATTTTGGTAATAACTCTGGAGTCAAAACCGTCATGGTTTTCAGACTTATTTTTGTTGGTTTCGTTGTCCTTGGTACTGTCAGTCATTTATCTGATGTCTTGGATTTTTCAGATGCATTACTTCTTAGCATGGCATTCCCGAACATTATAGGAGGCATTGTACTCGCTCCTAAGATTCTTGAGAAAACAAAAGACTATGTCAAAAGATATAAGGCAGGTGAATTTAAAACTTACAGTTGACAACTTCACAGCTTTTATTCAGACTTAATACCACGACAATCAATTCGTTTATAAATTGCCTAACTTGTAAATATTGTTGCAAGATTAATATTAAAATTTGGTTCTTTCAAAGCAGACATCAGGAGAATAAATATGATTCGCTCAGCACTGTTGCTCTTTAGCATACTACTACTTACTTTGAACACTACTTATTCTCAAGGCCTTCATGGCAACAGAGCAGATTACGCGGTCTATGGCCCCAATGGTAATTACCTTGTAATTGCCGGCGATGACCTTTTACTCCTCAATCGCAAAAATGAAGAAGTAAAACTGCTTAATTCCTATGCTCCTGCAACTGTCGCAGCAAGTTTTTCTGCAGACGGAAAGTTCCTCGCAGCTCAGACCAAAGATTTTGGCATTTATATTTTCGATCTTGAAAACATTGACAAAACACCTGCTTTCTTCCAAGGAATTAAGAAGAAGAAATCAGTTCAAACTCGTCTAAAGTTCAGTCCAGATAACACGATGATTGCTACAAGCAATTCTGAAAAGGTGGTCATATACAACCTTAGAGAAGCTAATGTTGGTCGCGTTGTTTTAACAATTCCGATCGATCCCAAAAACTCAAATAGATCCTTAGCATCTTTTGATGCTTCTAAAGATTGGAAGACTTTCTTTTTTAATATGCAGGCTATTGAACTTACCCTTTCTCCAAAGCCATCCTATAAATATGGCCGTATACTTTCCTGGCCACGCGTTATTACAAATGATTCGGTATTGTCTAAAGATGGTTCTAAAGTCGCAGTCACTGGCCGAAATGGCCTCGATCAGAAGGTCTTTGATCTTAAAACTGGTGCTACAATTACCAGTAACACAAACCTTAAAACTTTTGGGCTTACTGCTAACAACGATTTTTCCAAGCTCTACATGAATCAAGCTATCTGGGACCTTAAAACAAACAAGCTTAGAGTTCTTTACCAAAATAAAAATATCAATAAGAATACTAAAGAACAAATCACTGTTGCCAATGACGGTGAATTTATGATTGGTCTTTACCAGTATGATGCAAAAGCTAATCTAAAAGAGAACCTTCAAAACACTGTCACTGTACTGAACCGTGCAGTTCTAGCAGGTAATAAAGTTACTTTTTACAGAGACTACACAAACTCAAACAGATTTGACTCATACTCTGCAGACATCGTAGAAGGTCTTCGTGGTCGTTCTTCTAAAAACCTCGTCAACAAAAATATTATCTCTACAGCATTGGCTACCAGCTCAGATGGCTCTTATGGCATAAATCACATCGCTAGAATAAGAAGGCGTGCTAATATGACTGTTAGTTCACCTATCTTTCCTCTTGGAAGCAACAAAGGACTCGCTGCGGATATCTCTGCCAATCATACCATAGCCCTTGTTAATAGAACAAATATTTTTGCATATGATTTATCTGCAGGTGAAGGTTCACTAAAAAATGCCAAAGCATTACCAAAAATTAGGCTTACTAGAACAATTCCTACATCCTCTACAGTTAAGCTAAATCTTTCACCAAACGGCAAGTATGTTGCAGTCTCTTTTACAGACAATTCTCTTGACCCTAAATTTGAAAATGACAACACACTTGTTCAACTTTACACTGTTGGTGGAAGCCTGTTAAAATCGATTAAAACCAACAATGTTGGTGCACTAGCTTTTTCAAATGCTTCTGACCGTTTCTACTATAGTTCTGGCAAACAACTTGTTTGTTACTCAGTAGTTACTGTCAATGGTAAAGACGACTGGTCTGTAGATGATACCTACTCATGGTATACAGAATCTGGTGCAATCACCTCTATCGAGTTAAGCGAAGATGATCAATCCATAGCTTACTGTGCTAAAAATGGCCACAATAAAGTCGTTAAAGCAGCCTTTGGCAACGATGTAATCAAGTGCACTCTTAATGCTGAAGACAAAATAACCGTCTCAAAGTAATCACAAATGAAATACTTCTCTCCGGCAGAGGCTTCACGCACTCTGCCTTTAGTACGTAAGATTGTTGCAGATATACTAAAAACTGGTCAAGAATTAAGAACTTTTGTAGCTGAAGCTGGTGATTCCTCAGAAACTAAGTCTAAATCACAAGAACTGGATAGCCTTTTCTCTTAGCTCAACGCCATTGGTTGCGACTATAAAGACTGGAATCATTAAACCGGCCTCATTGATTTTCCCGCCATAATAAACGATCAAAAGGTGTATCTATGCTGGCGAAGTAATAAAGCTAAGCTCTTATACTACCAAGGAATATAAAAAGGCTACTCTGGCCCAAAGAAAATACCTGAACACTTGTTAGAGACCTAAAATGATCAAAGCTATTTTCCTGGATATGGATGAAACACTCTGTGATACAACTAAGGCAAACCTTCTTGCCAAAGATCACCTTACTCAATATGTCAAAGACCACTTCCCATCAACAGATGCAGCACATGAGTTTTCAGAAAAATACCTACAGGGAATATACAAAAACCTTTCGTCTGAATTAGAGGCGCAGTTATTCCCTGTTTTAGATGAGGAAGCCTTCAGAACTGAACTTATTCATATATTCTTCAAGCAATGCGGTGCTATCTCAGAAATATCAGATCAACACGCTCATGATATTCGCAAAGAATATGATGCTCACAGGCTTCAAAAATTTGATTTTTTCAGTGGCTGTAAAAAAATGCTCAAAGACTTAAGAGAAAAGTTCACTCTTATAGTTATCACAAATGGTCCAGTCTACTCACAACAACCAAAAGTGGAAAGAATTCAACTAAGTAAACATGTTGATCACTTTATAATTGGTGGACTAGAACCTGAAGAAAAGCCTCAAAAATCAATTTTCAACAAAGCCCTGAATTTAGCTTCAGTCGATGCTCATGAAGCTATTCATGTCGGTGACAGCGTAAGTGCAGATATAATCGGTGCCAATAACTCTGGTATAAAGTCTGTTTGGATCAACCCTAAGCAAGCAAAGAACGAACTGGCAGACTTCTCAATAGCGGTTATAACCCAGCTTCCTGACGTTCTCAAAAAGCTAAACTCACTTTGAGTTAGACTTTTTCTCATTTTCCTTTTTCTCTTCAGAAGAACGATCTAAACAAATTTTTTCGTCCTCTTCATCTGGATGGCTACAGCAATTTCCATAATAAACTTGATTGATCCAATCCTGCAGATCTTCTTCTTTGTCATTCATAATCTCATCAATTCTTTTCGCAGTTGATCTGCCTCTTCATCTTCAGTTGTCGCTTTGGTAACATTCATCAAAGCCATTAAAGCCTGCTGCTTATCTCCTTCGCCAATATAAGTTTTTACTATTTGACAAAGTAAGCGAACATTATCCTTATCCAATTCGAGACCTTTCATACACCAATCACGCGATTTTTCAAAATCCTTATTCAAAGTAAAATATAGTGCCAATGCTTTGTAGGCTTCTATTTCTTTATTATTTGTCTTCAGCAAAGCCTTACCAAGAGCTAAATAATCTTTACTCGCAAGATATGTAGGAAAGAGTTCTTTATATTTTAATATCATCCATTTATGAGCCTCATAGTCTTTGATATTTCTGGTTGGCCTTGTCAAAAATTTATTTATCTCAGTCTCGACCCTCAATAATAGGTCCTGATCTTTATCTATTTCTACTTCCTGAAAGTCTCTAAATGCATTTGCAGTCTCAATTGCTTTAGTTATCTCTCCGACTTTAAAATAAGCCTTCGCAATAGAAAGTATTGCCTCGCGGTCATTAGGATACCGCTGACGGTAATCCTCCATTGACTTAAAAGCTTCATCCTTTTGTGCCGGTAAAGACTTCAAGGCAGCATTTATACTCTCTCTACCTTCTGAATGGTTTGTGTAGACATTGTAGACCGTATAACCAAAGAAGGCGACCGAGCCGTAAATTACTAAAGATATCGCTAAACTTATGAAATTGCCCAGAATCCGGAACATACCTCCACCTGAAGACTCTTCTGATATTGCTCCTAATGAACTTGGTTCCTTCAACATAGATGGCGGAATAATACCATCCTTTCTCATAGGTAAAATAATCATTAACCAATGGAGCTTTTTCTCAAAAATTACTGATACAATCCCCGTCACTGCGAGAATCACCAAAGAACGTAAACCAGTATCAGTCGAAGTAAATTGTGTAACAACGACTGGTACACATAAAGCAAGTCCAAAAACTAAACCAAATCGGGTCAATACAGTTAGTACAAATGCAGAGCCAGCAACAAAGAAAACATTTTTATAGCCAGCAAACTTTAAGCCAACAGCCAAAATAACTGCAATGACAACTGCCTTTGTTAGCCTAAGCATAAAATAACTGGCAAACTTCCAACTAAGACCTTCTTCATTTTCCTTTAGAGGAAGAGTTTGAGTCAGGTCTCTTTCTTTGATAAATGGGGCGAAGAGCAATGCAGATAAGAAAAATACATACTGAAAGTACATTCCCAGTAAACCACTCCCACTCAAGTAAGTTTTTTCATTAAAAGTCTGAGCGATTTTTGCAGAATATTGAAACTCATGAGTCTCAACGTCTTCTCCACTAATATGGCCGCCAACTTGCTTACCGGCTGTCTCTACTGCATCCTTAATTTTTTGCTGGCCTTCATTGGCAAGCTTTTCAACATTTTGGATTTCTTCAAGATAAAGGCACCCCTCTTCTTGCCACCATTTATATGACAATGGCAGGAAAATAGCAATTGAAGAAAATAACAGAGTCACCAATACTCTAGCGGGAAACAGGCCAAAATGATTTAGCGTTTTCTCTTGCATGGAAAAAACACGAACAATCTGAAAACTGGCAACGGCCAGTAATATGTTTATAAAAATAGTCTTAAAACTCGCAAGAGCCCCAAAGACTATTAGTCCTAAAATTAAACCAAAAAAAATCATTCTAGTCTTAGGTGTAAACGCAGCAACGTTTCCAAATATTTTTGATAGAAAGCCAGCTTCGCACCTAGACTCATCTTGAGATTTATCCAGTTGTTCTTGTGTATCTAAATTATAATTTGTCTTATCCCGTAACCGAAGATCACTGCCTGTAGAACTTGGAAAAGTTGGATTCGAGGGGAAAACCGACTGATCTTGTAAAACTGAAAACTCATCAGCAAAATCAGCGCCTGTTTCGGTATTTTCATTGAGCTCTTCCGAAAGCTCCTTTTCACTGATTTGACTCGCTTCAATTAGATCTTCACCTCCAAGTCTTTTCAACTTCCCTGTAACCGGCATATTTTGAGGATCAGACATCTATTAAGCTCCCTTATTAACAATAAGTAACAAACTAGCTCAAAAAGACAAATTCACAAATTATACTAGCATCATCCAGGAGGCCAATTAAAAGCTCTACCACTTAATATGTGCATGTGCAAATGAAATACAGTTTGCTGAGCTTTTGCACCATTATTAATTACCAGCCGAAAGGTATCTTCGATTCCCAACATTTTGGTAATTTTGCCAACAGCAACCATCATATGCCCTAAGAGTTCCTGATCCTGTTCTTTGGCATCCGACAACTTCGGAATCAACTTTTTGGGTATAAGTAAAATATGGGTAGGGGCCTTAGGCGAAATGTCTTTAAATGCCAAACATAAATCATCTTCATAAATTACATCTGCAGGAATTTCCCCCCTCAAAATTTGACCAAAAACAGTTGGATTATCTTCCATAATATCCCTTTAGAAATCTACTCATTTTTTTTAAAAGTCTTGATAAGATCTTACGTTTTTCATAAAATTAAAGATGTAGGTATAGTATCTTAGATTATTTCTAAGGTCTATAAAAATTAAAGGCCCTGAGAATCTCAGGGCCTTTTCCTTTATAAAGTCTACTTTATTTAGCAGCTCTAACTTTCTGTAAATCAGTTAAATCCGCTACTATTTTCAATGCCTCTTTGAGGTAAACATCATCCTTGATTTTATTCTCATGAGACTGATTTTCATCGTCATCATTAACCCGGTCAAATAAACGTTCAAAAAGAAGTTCTCTTTCTTTACGTTTTTTATCATCTATATCAAATTGCTTTAAACGCTCATCTTTATTTAAAGTAACTTCTTTACGGTCTAATCTTGCTTTAAAGTAATCAATATCCGCCATAAGATCTTTGAAATCAGTTGATTCTCTTAATCTATCTTCTGATAACTTAATTAAGTCAGGTACTATACCTTTAACTACCGAATCTTGATCAACATTTAGATTGCGAATTTCATCCCATTTGAGGACATTACGCAAAGTAGCTTCGCCATGGTCATCATACTCTGCATAGCTTGGTAGAACCACATCGGGAACTACTCCTTTCTTTTGTGTCGAGCCACCGTTAATTCTATAAAACTTCGCCATGGTGTATTTCACTTGGCCTGGTTTCAAATCTTTTCTGTCTGCAAAAGCTCTTAAACGCTCAAGCGATTGCACTTGCTGAACTGTTCCTTTGCCATGTGTTCTGTAAGTTCCAACAACAACACCTCGTTTATAATCCTGAATTGCAGCGGCAAAAATCTCAGAGGCAGAAGCACTTCCTTCATTTACCAATACAACAAGTGGACCATCGTAAATAGTACCTTCATCTTCATCATTTCTGACAAATATTCTACCAGATGCTTCACGAATCTGTACTACTGGGCCTTTATTTATAAACAGGCCGGTAAGAGCAATAGCTTCAGGCAAACTACCACCACCATTATTTCTCAAATCAATAATCAGAGAATCAATACCCTCTTCCAGTTGAGATTTTAAAATTTTCTTAATATCGGCGGTAGAGCTTTTTCCTTCACGGCCTTCGCGCATAGCGTCCCAGTCTGCGTAAAATGATGGTAGGTGAATAACTCCAACCTTTTGAATTTTCTCATCGTCCAGCTTAACTTCTTTGATTTCACCTTTGGCTTCAGACTCTTTAAGTTTAATTTCATCTCGAGTGATTTTAATAACATGACTAGAACCATTCACTCCGCCTCTAACAACATGCAAAGTAACTACCGTACCCTTTTTACCTCGTATCATCGAAACAACTTTTGATAAACGCATATCTATCGTATCCACCTTTGGATCTTCCCCCTGGCCGACAGCCACTATTCTATCGCCGACTTTAATCTCCTTACCTGTCGCAGCAGGACCACCTGGAACCAGCGAAGTTACCTTGGTATAGCCATCATCACTCATAAGTGTCGCACCTATCCCAGTAAGTGAAAGCTTCATACTGATTTCAAATTCTTCCTGGGCTTTTGCTCCAAAGTAGCTTGAGTGTGGATCAAAACATTTAGTCATGACATTTAGGGCCATTTCCAAGAGATTTTCGCGGTCATTCTCTTCTTGATACTTCAAAAAGTTTTTGTAACGCTTAACTATCATCTGCTGAGGAGTGACTTCTTCTTTTACAACTGTCTTCTCTTCTGACTCTTGAGCAGCAACTTCTTCTTTCACGGATTCTTCTTGAGCTTTCTCTGCAGCCTTTCTCTTTTCGGCAATTTCGGCAATTTGCATACGTAAAACTTCATTTTTAAGGAATTTTCGCCAAATTTCATTTAACTCTTCTGTCGATGAAGCCCAGTCTGATTCTGAACGATCCAAGGTAAAGTTTTCTTCTGTTCCAAAATCGAATGGCTGATTGATTCGCTCTTCAACAAAATTTACTCTTTCTTGTAGACGCTGTATGTAGCGCGTGTAAAGCTTAATTGGGAATGTTAAATCACCTCTTTTGAACATTTCGTCCAAAAGCATTTCATAAGACTGAAACTCTTCTATATCTTCTTTAAGAAAAATTCTTCTATTGTAGTCAAGGCTTCGGAAGTATTCCGAAAACATCTTCTCAGATAGATCATTGTTCATCTTGAGTTTTGAATAATGATAAACTTCCATCATGCGGGTCACATACTTGGCGATTTCTTTATCTGACTTCTCAAGAACGATTGGTTTAAATTTCCCAAACAATGAAAACGATAAAAATAAAATTAGAAGTCCTACAAGTATTTTTCCCTGCTTCATCTAAAAGTGCCTCTGCTAAAATTCAAAACTCTATCTTAAAAAGATAGTACATACTGATAAAATATTAAATACTTCGTGTATTAAAGTAAAGAGATCATACTCTTTAAGAAGTATATATTTGGCAAACTAAGGTGTTTACGAGCCAGTCAGACAACACAAATATTATACCCATACAAGCTAAACGACAGCACAACCCTTCAAATTGTTGCGTGTAGCCAATAATTTCTTGGACGAACTGAAGCAAAATTTTACGCACTTCTCAGTAAAAATTTATTTACAAAGTATCATTTAACATCAACCTCAGCCCAAAAACGTTCTATCTGGAAGAGAAGTATTTTTCTAAAACTGGATCCTTAACAATGCCAAGCTCTATTGCTTTTTGATAATAAATTCTGGCTTTGATTATATTCGGCTCCTGCAATGCAAGATAACATACAGCTAAATTAAAAGCCGCCTCGCCATTTTGGTTGTTTAACTTGAATGATTTTTCAAAATGGTTAATTGCCGCTTCATGCCAATTCAACTCCTGTAAAACTGCGCCAAGTTGCAAATGGGCTTGATCATCTTCTGGAAACATACCTACCAGTCGGCTTAAAGCAGATATTGCCAGCTCCAGCCTTCCCAGTTCTATCTGAGAAATCCCCAAAGCTAAAAGCACTGTTGGATCATCTGGTTTTATATAGAAAGCTTTTTGTAATTGGATTGTAGCATCATGAAAATGTCCCTGCTCATAAAAAAGCATACCAAGCCTCAAAAGAGCGTCAAAATTCATAGGTTCAATTTTTAATGCTTCTGTATAGAGTGAAACTGCCGCAGCTGAATCTTTTTGGCGACTAGCCTGAAAGAGAAGCTCATTAAACTTTTTCAGCTTTGTGTTGTTTTCGGTTTCTTGAGAATGCATAACTTCTTGTAAATCTGCATCTATCCCCCCCTCTAAAGATTGCAGCTTTTTGAAAAGAACCTGTACTTGAGTTTTAGACCGTTTAAGCTCGTCTCTCGCCTGAATATACTTCTTAATGACTTCCTCATCTCCAGTAATATTCTCTTCTTGAAGTACTTTATTTTGAATTTGTAGTTTGCGTAAACTTTTCTCTAAAAACGCCAACTTCTCACGATTGACACGATCTTTTTTCTCATATGCCTTTAAAAGCTCTCCATCGACCTGTCCTGATTCATTATTTGCAGGCGTTTTCTTTTTGTAACCCTCTACTACTTTTTGGAGGATTGTAATTTGAGAATTTAGAGATTTCATTTCGTTCTTTAAGCTCTGAGCTTCACCTCCAGACGTCTTCATCTGGGCAACCAGTCTCTGCATCGAATCCTTAAAGCTTTTATTGCGCAGTTTAAGTTCTTTATTATCTGAGGCTATTTTAGCAGAGTCTTCAATTTGACCTTTTAAAAGATGCGCACTTTTTTCATATTCATTGGTTAGATTTCTAACTTTTGTACCTAAATCTATCTCAACTTTACGCAAACGGGTATTTTCTTTGAGTAACTCGGCATTTCTCTCTGTTAAGTTTGCCAGCATTTTCTCACTAGCGCTATTTTTCTTCAATGCAGCAAGAGCATTAACCAACTCAGCTTCTCTAAACTTAACATCTTTCAGCCTTTCACTCTCAAGCTTTAACTTATCTTGCAATTCCAGCGCCAGAGTCTTAAAGCGAAAGTGAGCCTCCTTATCAACTTTTGCCTGACGCTGCCAATCCTTTAAACTTTTAGCAACGGCTTCATATTTTTTATCAAAATCTTTCTCTTCATTACTGAGCTCTGTATACTTAAAAGACAACTCTTTTAACTGAGCTGCCAAAGTCACCTTTTCTTCACGCAGACTGTTTTCTTTCTTTACTGCTTCTTCCTGAAGCTTTTTATACTTCAAGACTTCTGCATCGACTTTTTCTGCACTTACTGTTGGTGCTGAACCTTCTTTTAAATTCAAAATATGCGTTTCTAACTCACGCACCTTCTTCCTAAGTTTTAAGTTTTCAAAAGTAAGCTTATCTAAGTGAGCTTCGTCTGCAACGCGGGTTCCAGCAGCATCTCTGGCTTTATTCAAAGCCTTTTTGGTAATATCCAGTTCACCCTTAGTTCGGTTAAGGTCTTCATAGAGAATCATCATTGCTTTTGAAAACTTAGCGCGAGCTATCTGAGTTATCTTTAAGCGCTCGATAAGTTCCTCTTTCGTGTAACCTTTTATACTTTGGAGGATAAGTTCTTCTGCCGCAGCCATCCTTTCATCGCATCCCTTAACGCGATTTTTAACCACACTTGTATTCCAGGCTGGAAATTCGTACTGAATTTTCTTGAGCATATCCAGGGCAGCCTTAAACAGAACAACGGCTTCATCATGAGCTCCCTTACGGACTTTTTCTTCCGCCTGTGAATAAAAACGGTTGGCGTCGCCCCAAAGTTTATCTGCCCGGTCATTTGCCAGTAAAGATCCGGTTAAGAGTAAGAAAAGGATAATATTTTTGAACACGCTTTAGCCTCTATTTTTAAATCAGCCACAATAATTTCAACAATAGCTATTGATGTAAGTCATTGATCCAATAAATTGATGCTCGATTACAAGATGACAATGTCAAAGTTGTTACCTAAATGTATTTTCTTTGATCAAGTATGGATTTAAAATGCCCGAATTACCTGAAGTTGAAACTGTTTGTCGTGCTCTGAATAATAGTCTTCCTGGAAAGACTATCGTAGATGTGACAGTTGAAAACCCTCAATTAAGAAACCTAATTGACTCCGACTACCTTAAAGAATGCTGCATAAATACAAAAATCATCTCACTTCGCCGCCGGGCTAAATATATAATCGCTGACCTTGATAACGGCAAGGCACTTTTACTACACCTTGGCATGACCGGAAAATTTCGTATCTGCTCAGAAACTGAAGCAGTTAAGAAACATGAACATGTTCTTTTCCAGCTCGATACAAATGAAAGTTGGAGATACGAAGACCCTAGAAGGTTTGGTATACTTAAAGCTGTTACCCTGCCTGTCGAAGGAGGCATTCCTGAAGATCTAGAGCACTTTGGTCCAGAGCCATTGGAGGATGAGTTCACTCCTCAATATCTCAAAAAATTCGCTCAAAATAAAACCAAGCCAATCAAGAATCTCATTATGGATAACACCTGTGTAGTCGGTGTCGGAAATATCTATGCTTCAGAGTCACTTTTCAGAGCAGGTATATCTCCTCTCAAACCAGCAGGCAAAATCAGTCTCAAAAAATTGACGGTTTTAGTGGAAAAGATTCAAGAAGTACTAGAAGAAGCTATTAAAGCTGGTGGAACTACGATAAGTGATTTTTCTACACCAGATGGTAATGAAGGCTATTTCTTTCGAGAATTGGCTGTGTATGGGCGCCACAATGAAGGCTGTCTTACATGTGGATCGCCTATTTCGAAAGTAGTCATGGCTGGGCGATCAACATTTTATTGTAAAAAGTGCCAAAGGTAAGTTATGGAATTTTTAAACGCCTATATCCTCTGCTTCCTTCAAGTCACATTCTCAGCACTTATACTCATGGTTTTACATGGCCTTAGAAAACAAATAGGCCGGACTCCATTCTTTCTAGCTGTAGCAACTCTTCTGGTTTTTGCTCACTTTATCAATTCAGCTGAGCTGCAGCTCTCCACAGGCATTTCCGGCTTATCTATAAATGTTGCAACAAGCCTGTTGTTATCTCCATTCATTATGGCGATGCTTATCGTTTATACCCTTGACGGTACCATCGCAGCACAAAGATTAACCATAGGCGCCATTGCAGTCAGTGGAACCTTTTTCTTCTTAGCCAATATCACCGCAAATCAATGTGACTGGTATGGCTTCCAGCTGACAAACCCGGATTTGGCAGAGCCTCTCAGTATTCTCCTTAACAGAAGCCGGCAGGACGTCGCCGCAGCTTTGGGTGCAATTATTATCGACCTTTTGGTTCTCCCTGTGACTTTTCAGTTTTTCAGGAATCGACGCTTCTCTACATTTCTAGCAGTAACACTCTCACTTATTCTCACTCAAGTTGTCGATTCATTTGTCTACTCGTTAATTTCAGATGCATGGTCAGATGATTTTTGGATAAATATGCAGCAGCTTTACTTATCACGTGCCATCACCATGGTTTGGTTGGGAATACTAACAACTCTCTATCTTAACATGAATGAAGAAGATCTTGCTCAAAACCAAGAGAAGAATCCACTTGACTTCCTAAAAGCTATTGTGAATTCCTACACAAAGAAAAATATCATTCAAAGCTATGCTCATGAGTGGGAAGGTCGTTTTGAACTTTTTGTTGAGAATTCACAGGACATAATCTTACTTATTGGTAAAAATGGCCGTATCTATGACGTAAATAATACCGCTGTAAAATACCTCGGAAAAGATATTAATGAACTTTTAAAACTAGACTTTTCTGACTTGGTCATCACTGACAATTCTGTTATTCCAGAATACCTGAAAACTGTTGCAGAAGAAGGAAAGCGATGGGAAAGAATATGGTGGAGTCTCATCAAAAAAGATGGCGAATCTATCCAGCAAGAATGGATCATCAAAGATTACAAAGAACGTATCATCAGTGTAGAGTTCAGTATAAATATCATCGAAATGGGTGATAAATTTGCCTTACTTACCGGCCGAAACAGCACTAGCCGCCATAAACTTTCACATGAAAGGCAGGAATTGATGCACCAGCTAACTCACTCCCAAAGACTGGAATCTGTCGGCAGGCTTGCCGGTGGCATTGCCCATGACTTTAACAACTTACTGCACTCAATTCAGGGAAGTCTTGATTCCATTGCAAAAAACCCACCAGAAGAAAAGAAAATTGCTCTGCAAAATAATATCGTCAATGCAGTAACTAAAGCATCGACACTTACTGGCCAGCTACTTGGTTTTGCTCAAAAAGGTAAGTATGCCGTTAAAAAACTTGATCTCGGGCAGGTGCTTGAATCTGCTTACGCCCTTTTTAAACCTATTGCCAGAAAGTCTGTGAAGTCCAGACTTATTTTGCATCCAGAACCAATTTATGTTAAGGCAGATGCTACACAGCTCGAACAAGTATTACTGAATCTGTTGATCAACAGCCGGGATGCTCTTGAAGGTCAAGAAAATCCAAAGATCTTTTTCCGTCTTGAGATGGCAAGTGATTACACTCCTGGTTGGCATATGGCCGCCCCTGGGTCGGAGCCGGAAAACTATGCCTGTATTCGTGTTAAAGATAATGGTACTGGCATAAAAGAAGAGCATTTAAAAACGATCTTCGATCCCTTCTTTACCACTAAAGAAGTCGGTAAAGGCACTGGTATGGGGCTCGCTATGGCTTACGGAACTATAAACAACCACTCTGGTTGGGTAAATGTTGAGAGTGAACTCGGTAAAGGGACTGAATTTTCTATATTCCTTCCTTTACATGATGCAAAAATTGACTTAAATACGACCCACACTCAGCTTAATATAACTTTTTGATTTTACAGGACTCATATGTTTAGACCATGCATTGATTTACATAATGGCAAAGTTAAGCAGATCGTTGGCGGCTCTTTGAATGACGAAGATAATGCACCGGCAACCAACTTTACATCTGAAAAACCATCCCAATGGTATGCCGGGCTTTATAAAAATGATAACTTATCCGGTGGCCATGTTATCCGTCTTGGAAAAGGTAATGAAGAAGCATCCATCAATGCACTTAAAGCCTACCCTGGAGGGCTGCAAATTGGCGGCGGAGTCAACAACGAAAATGCAACCGGTCTTCTCGAAGCTGGCGCCTCAGAAGTTATCGTAACCTCATTCGTATTTAAAGATGGTATCCTGAATGAAAAGAATCTAGACAGCATTGTGAAAGAGACTGGCAAAGAAAAACTAGTCCTCGACCTCAGCTGTAGAATCAAAGATGACAAATACTGGATAGTCACTGACAGATGGCAAAACTTTACATCTCTCGAGCTTACTACCGAAACTATGCAGCAACTCTCATCCAATTGTTGTGAGTTTCTCATTCATGCGGTTGATGTCGAAGGTCTGTGCCAAGGTATTGACTGGCGACTGGTTGAAATGCTTAAAAATTCTCCCATTCCAGTTACCTATGCCGGTGGCGCAAGATCTATCGACGACCTTATAAAAATAACCGAAATCAGCGACAATAAAGTTGACTTAACTATCGGTAGCGCCTTGGATATTTTTGGAGGCAATGGAATCACCTACAAAGAAGCTATTGATTTCAATAATAAGCTCAAGCTTTCTTGAATCTACTCCTCTAAGAGGGTAAAATGTGCTTTACTGTCTATAGATGAAAATGGCGAATATGGGAAAAATCACTCTAGTTTATACAACAGATGTGCACGGCTATGTAACAGGAGACTCTTATTTTAATAATAGAGGCTCTAATCACGGTATAGCACATGTTGCAACTAAACTCAAAGAAATACGTGAGCAGGAAGAAGAAGTTGTTTATTTTGATAACGGCGACCTTATCTCCGGCTCATTGCTATCCATTCGCTGTGCTGAAGATCTGAGATTGTCAGCTCCTATTGTAAGTGCCCTTGATTCACTTAACTGTCGCTTTTCCGTTATTGGCAACCACGAGTTTGATTATGGCCGCAAATACTTAGATAAAGTCATAGAACAATCACAGTTCCCCTGGTTAGCCGCAAATATCTTTAAAAACAGCAGTAAAAAAGCCGCTTTTGGCAGTGGCCATTATATGCATGAAACACAATGCGGTAAAAAGATAGCCTTTATTGGTCTGACAACGGAAGAAACTGCCACACTCGCTTACAAAGAACTGATTAAAGATTTAAAAATAGTTTCACCTCTTGAAGTTTTACCTGACAAAATAGCAGAAGTCAAAGAACTGGGTGCAGACTTTATAGCCGTCTGCTACCATGGTGGCTATGAAAGCGGGCTTTGTTATTGGCAAAACGATGAGGACATCGGCCCTCTTACTTCAGAAATAGCCGATAACTTCCCGGAAATTGATCTACTCATTACCGGACATACACATGGCTGCACGGCCAATAGAACGGTCAATGGAGTCCATACCATTCAGGCAGGCTGTAATGGCCTCTTCATTGGTAAGATTGACATAGATTTTGACCAAAGTACCCCAAAGATAACTTCTGAAGTTATTTCTGTAAAAGAGTGTAAACTCGACGATGAAGTCATGGAAGTTACCGCCAAAGCCCACGAAAGTACTTTTGCCTGGCTCACTGAAGTTGTCGCCAAATCAAAAGATTCATACATACCCGAAAAACCACTCGATCCACTCATCAAACCAAGTCGAATGATGAGCCTGATTCACGATGTATTACGTGACCATTCAGAATGCGATATAACAGTCGCAAGTTTTTGGGATATGAGTGGTTGGGGTAAAGGTCCTGTGAAGCGTAAAAAGATCTTAAACTTATTGCCGGATAACTATCTGCATATACTGAACATTACTGGCCAAAATATAAGACTTGCTCTTGAACGGACTGCCGAATTTTTCACCTTGGCTGAAGACGGCCGATGCCTCGTCTCTACCAAGACTTATGAATATGACATTTGGTCAGGAATACAGTACAAAATTGATATCTCCAGGCCTGTTGGAGAACGCGTCATAGAACTAAGTCACAACGGTCAACCTTTACAAGATAAAGATAGATTCAAAGTAGCCTTTTATCACTTCAGAGCTGGTGGTGCTCTAGGTTACGACATGCTCAAACAGCATAGACCAACCTGGAAATCTGCAAAGTCTGTACGTGATCATTTATTCAAATACCTACTCACCAATGATCGACTGAAAGTCCCTGTTGAAAATAACTTTCTTATCACAAATAAAGACCAGATTATTGAAGAAGCCTTCTCTCAATAATACTATTAAATACTGCAACTGAATTTTCGCAACCTTTCTGACCAAGGGCAATTATGAATAAGATTATATACTTCTGCCTCGTTTTACTTACCTTTTCTACGTATGCGAGAGCTCCAAAAGAATATTCACTTGGCAGAACTGATACAAAGCTAAATACAGAAGGCATCTCTTTTAAACCTTTTAGAGATATGGAGCCAGAACAAATCAAGCCATTAGAAGAGCAGCGCTATACTATGACACGTGGTACAGAAGTAAAAAAAGTGATCGCATTTGACTTCAATGCACTGTGGATGAGAGATAATAAAATCGCTTCTTATAAAAACAATTTGGTTACACTCGATTTTTACAAGCTAAACTATCTTCCTCCCAAAAATGTCCAGCTCATCAATAACATACATGTAATTGAAGAAAATTACAAAAAAGCAATCAAACCAGTCGACAAATGGGATGAATCTACAACTCTTGCATGGCTTGAACAAGTCACTGGGAAAAAGTGTAAACTGGTCGACAAGCACCCAAAACTCAGCTATCTACTTAAAACTATGTTTGTCGAGTATGGCCAAGATCCAACAACATTTGGAATCCTACTCACATCCAAAGATAACCGCACATACTTCGCACACTTAAAAATGTCAGGCGGTGAATTTAAAGATGCTGACAGAGCTATGCAAAGCTTTGTCAAATATATAAAAATAGACAAAGTAAAGACGGTCAAAAGCTCTTCATTTCAAAGCAGTAAATTCCGCCCTTCAGGAAATATCAGTCCAGAATATCAAAAAACTGTCGATGCTGTCAAAAAGCAGGTCTTAAATTCCAAGGGCTGGTGGTTTGCACAAACCAACAATTACATTCTTAAATCCAACATGGAGATTAAGAAAAAGTCATTTGCCAAAAAAGTTCAAACCCACTTAGAATTCATTCGATCTGTTTATGAAAAATTCATTCCGCCAATTGTCAAAATCAGCGCTGTGAGTGTACTGACTATTCCAAATACCCAACAAGAATATAAAAACTACATACCAGCTGGATTTGAGTGGTCTGCAGGCATATGGATGCCAGGTAGGAAGGAGCTTGCTGTAGCATCATTTACACGAGACGAAAAGCAGCTTTTAGGAGTACTTCGACATGAAGCATTTCACCAGTACATTTTCTATGCTACAGGTGAAAAAAGAATACCAGTATGGTATAACGAAGGGCACGCCGATTTATTTCAGTCAATCAAACAATCGGGCTCCAAAGTAACTTTAATTGAAGACTATAATCACTTAAGGATCTTAGCGCCCTTATTTAAACGGAAGTCGATTAATATTAAAAATCATATAGCCTTAAATCACAATGATTTTTATGCCCAAAAAGAAATCAATTATTCAATCGCCTGGTCAATCGTCTATTACTTAAGGAAAGCAGTTCCCCTCTATAAAGATAAACGCTATGCCAGCGTTCTCTCAAATGCACTTAAAGCAATAGCTGCCGGGGATTCTCCCGAAAAAGTAAACGAAAAAGCATTTTATGGCATAGACTTGGATAAATTTGAAAATGACTTTTACGCCTTCTGGGGAAGTAAGAGCATGCGCTCTAAGGCTCAGAGGAACATCGTTGTTCCAAGAAGGTAATTAGCGTTTATAGTCATTGCCTGTCAGCCACTTTTCCAACAGGCAATACATAATCATAAAGAAATACCTCGAACCCATTTCTTTAATCTTTAACTTAGATACACCTGCAGCTCGATTCGTCCAGCTTATAGGAATAACCTTAAACTTATAACCTCTAAGATAAGCTTTTAAAGGTAGTTCAACAGTTAGATTAAAATGCCGGGAAATAAATGGGCGGCAACCATCAATAACTTCTTTTCGATAACACTTAAAAGCATTCGTCGTATCATTATACTTATGCCCAAAAAGAATTTTGATGCCAAAATTCACTATGCGGTTCAGCAAAAACTTATGCTTGGGGTAATCAATAACCTTACCACCTTTGATAAACCGGGATCCAAAAACACACTCAGCCCCATTTTCAATTTCCTCAAAGTACTTAACCAGATCTTCCGGGCTATCACTGGCATCTGCCATATAAATCGCGACAGCATCCCCTTTATAGTTATCCAAACCACAACGAATGGCCATGCCAAAACCACCCCTCTTT